>NZ_JABBJJ010000257.1 GCF_012933655.1 Pyxidicoccus fallax
GTGCTCGCGGGGGCGGGCATCGCGGCCGGGCTCGTGCTCGGCCTGGCGGCGGGGCGCGTCCTGTCGGGGCTCGTCTTCGGCGTGGGCACCTCGGACCCGCTCACGCTGCTCGGTGCGTCCGGGGTGCTCGCGGTGGTGGCGCTGCTCGCGAGCCTCGTGCCCGCGTGGCGCGCGGCGCGGGTGGACCCGGGACGCGTGCTGCGCGAGGGGTGAGGCTCGCGTTCATCCAGACCCTCCCCTCGGTGCTTCGAGCGGTGGGGCGCCGGGAGTGGGGCAGGTCGCCCCCCCGGCGCCAGATTTCCAGGCACCGGGAGGGGCCTCTCCCAGGGGCTTCGAGCAGCAGGAATGCCCGATACGGGAATCACCTAGAACGAGCGGACCAGCGTCCAGCTATTGTTGTTGAGGCTGGGCACCGCTGAGTACTGGCAGCTGCTGCTGTAGTACGAACTGGTGATCGTCCATCCGGAGGGCGGGTACGTGGATGCGCAGGCGTTGACCCTCGTCCCAACCGGGTAGCCGGTGAGCTGCTTTATCTGCTTCGTGTTGGGGACGAACGTGCTGCCACAAGCGGCGCTGTTCCACCACTGGACGTCCACCCATCCTGATGGCGTCAGGTTGCTATAGCAGACGTTTGCCGTGTCCCCGGCCGCGGACTGCTCCTGGCTGGCGAGCGAGTCAGTCAATCCCTCCTGAACCTCTGGGGATTCGCCCTCATCACCAGGCCCGGCACCGCAGCCTGCCGTCACCATTGCGACTGCCGCGCCGAGGAACACTGCGCCTGCAAACCCGAGATTCGACATGTCAGCCCCCGCTTGGTCTGGTTCAGCGATTCAGCAAAACGATTGTAGCGGGTAATAATAGAAAATCAAGCTTAAGCAGAAAGGCTTGGGTTGCGTGTTCCGGGTGGGGAGTGGGGCACGCCTCACATCTGGAATGAACGGACCCGCGTCGGGAAGATCTCGCGCGGGCCCCGTTCTGTTGGCATCACCGTCTGATTCGAAGAGCTGCACACCGCGCTCGAGCGAGTGTGCTGTCACTCAGGGGATATGGCCATGGAACACAGGGGATTCTTCGACGAGATGTTCGCGCATGTGGATGCGCTCGACGCGCGCGGTTTCGCGGCATGCTTCACCGAGGGGGGCGTCTTCCGCTTCGGAAACAACGAGCCGGTCGCCGGCCGGGGCCGCATCGAGGACTTCATCCGCGGGTTCTTCGGGGCGATTGGTGGCATCAGCCACCAGTTCGAGAACTGCTGGACGCTGGGTGACCGCGCCTTCGCCAATGGGTTCGTGACCTACGTGCGCAAGGATGGCAGCAAGCTCACCGTGCCGTGGGCGACCATCTCCCGCTTCGAGGGGGACAAGCTCGCCGAGTACAGCGCCTACGTCGACGCGTCGAAGCTCTTCAATCCGTAGCGCTGGCGGCGCGAGGCGAAGAGCCCAGCAACCCGGTGGGATTGCTGGGCCCGCTACCGCCGTCACCTCACGACACGGAGAAACTCACGGTGTTGCTGGCAACCGACTCCGTGCCCGCCGTAGCCGTGGCGGTGACGCGGTGGGTACCGCGCACGCGCGCCGTGTAGCTCCACGTCGCCTTGCCCGTGGCGTCGGTGGCCACGGTGAACGTCTCCGTCACTCCATCCGGCCGGACGACGCTGAAGCGCACGCTGGCCTGCGCGGGGCGGGAGCCGCGCGCCACCAGGGTGGTGAGCGGCACCACGCTGTTGCGCCTGTAGCTGGAGGCCGGCACGGACAGCACGGCCTTCAGCGGCGGCGGAGTGACGTCCACCGCGAAGGTACCGGTGGTGGAGCCCGCGCCCGCGTGCGAGGCGAGGGCGCTCAACGCGTACCGGCCCGCGGCCGTCGTCTCCGGCGGGGTGACGGTGAGGCCCACCGAGCCGCTCGCGCCGGGCGCCAGCGAGAGCGACGCCTGCGAGAAGTTGTACGTCCACCCCGAGGGCACCGTGGCGCCCACCGAGAAGCTGCCCGCGTCACACGCCGGGTTGTCGGTGTTCGTCACCGTCATGGTGAACGTCACCGGCTTTCCTGCCTGCACGTTGCCCACCGCCGGAGTGAAGCCCACCACGGGGGCGTTGTGCCGGCACACGACGCGCGCCTCCAGCTCCGCGCCGTGCACGTACGCGCCGCCGCGCAGCACGGCGACCTCGAAGAAGCGGCTGCCCGCCGTCACCGGATTGGGTGCGGTGACGTTCAGCGTCGCGGTCACCGTCGCTCCCGGCGCCACGGTGAGCACCGGCGAGGACAGGGCCACCGTCCAGAGGTCCGGCCCGATGGCGCTCACGTCGAACGAGGCCGGAGCGCACGAGGGCGCGTCGTGGTTGGTGAGCGACAGCGTGTAGCTCACCGTGCCGCCCGGCTCCACGTCGACGATGGCCGGCAGCGCGGTGAACGAGGGCGGAGCGCGCACGCACGAATCCACCGTGACCGACGCCGTGGCGGTGGCCTCCACCACGTAGCCCTCCCGGAGCAACTGGATGTCCACCGGGTACGTCCCCACCGCGTCCACCGGCACCGCCTTGTACATCGTGAACGAGAACGAGCCCCCCGCCTCGATGTCGAAGCCGAACCGGTCATACTCGGTGGTCCAGCCCTCGGGCAGCGTGGAGGCCGGCTCGAAGTACGCATATCCGCACGCGCGCGAGTCGTGGCTGACGAGCGTGATGCCGAACGCGGCGGTGCCCCCCGCCGTGACGACCTGCGACTGCCGGTCGAAGCGCACCTCGAGCGGCGCCTTCTGGCACGGCGCAATCACGTCCAGTACGTCCGTGACGTGCACGGCCTCATCGCCGCGCATGACGGTGGCGTCCACCGTGTACGTGGCGTACGGCGTAGCCTCCGGCACCTGCTTGGAGAAGTAGAGGAAGCGGCGCTGGCCGGGAGCCAGGGTGATGCTCTCGGGCAGGTTGCTCGTGGGCCAGCCCTGCGGCAGCGCGGACTGGAAGCCGAACGTGGACACGTCGCAGCCCACCGAGTCGTTGTTGGTGACGGTGAGGCCACTCTCCACCTGCCAGCCCGGCACGGCGTACTCGAACCAGGTGTCGAACTCCACGGTGGGCGGCGCGCGCACGCACGGCACCGGCTCGTAGTGGACGCTCACGGTGACGCCCGCGGGCGTGGCGGCGTCCACCGACAGCCGCAGGTTGGTGTACGGGTCCGTCCACGACGTGCCGGGCAGGAAGGCCGCGTCCCAGAAGGAGCCCGTCTCCGGCGTGAAGTCCAGGAGGTGCGTGTACGTGTCCGTGTACGTGTCCTCGTAGTGGACGAGCGCGCCGTCGAGCGCCTCCGGGGGCAGGGTGACGTCGTAGTCACCGACCGCGCGCCGTGCCTCCAGCCACAGCCAGCCCTCGCCGTGGAAGCCGCGCCGCACCTTCAGCGCCTGCAGACCGCTGCCCAGCGGGGCGGAGAGGGGGGACAGCGTGAAGGTGCCGTTCGTGCCGTCCACCGTGGCCACGGCGGAGGGCTCCAGCCAGCCCAGGCGCGTCTTGTGGGGCGCGGCGTAGTGGCCCAGGTTCCAGTTCCCCATGGTGGAGAACCAGTCGCCGTACTCGGTGAGGATGCCGTACGTGCCCGGGGGACCCAGGACTTCCGCGTCGAAGCCACGCGAGCTGGCGTGGTGCAGCGACAGGTTGTGGCCGGCCTCGTGGGTGACCAGCTCCACGCCCGTGTCGTTGTTGATGAGGTAGTTCGAGACCAGCCACGACGTGGAGGCGATGATGTCGCCGTCCTGCGTCTGCTGCGTGTTGCACGCCAGCGTGCCCAGCCCCGAGTAGTAGCAGCCCATGCCCGCCGGCACCGGGTGGACGATGAAGACCCGGTCGTACTGCCGGAAGTCCACGTCCGCGTCCGCCGCTGCCATCGCCGCGACGCGCATGGCCTCCGTCTCGTCGCACGAGTACGTGCGGTCCAGCGTGTACCAGCCCACCACGTCGCCGCTGGCGGTGGTGCGGCCCTGCGACGCCTCGTGCCAGAAGCGCGTCAGCGAGCGCTGCGTGGAGGAGAAGAAGATTTCGCGCACCTGCTCCTCGGTGAGCGTCTGCGGCTGCCCGGGGAAGGTGGCCAGGATGACGATGGTGCGCTGGTCCCCCGTGGCGCTGCACTCCGCCGTCGCGGAGAGCGCCGAGGGCACCGGCACCACCTCCGCGGCCTCGGCCGCCACCCGCGCGCCCAGCTTGAGGCCGCGCACGCGCAGGCGCTGGCCGCCGCGCAGCTCCGCCGGGACACCGCCCGGGAAGTCCACCTGGAGCCGCTCGCCCTTCACGCGCACGAAGACGTCCGTGCGGACCTCCTTCAGGTCCGGGCCGTCCACGACGATGACCTCCGCCTCACCCTCCAGCGTGCCGTGCGTCTCCAGGTGCTTCGCGGCGCCGGGGTTCGCCCGGACGAGCCGCTCGCGCATCGACTCCGGCAGGGCCAGCGCGAGCGCGGCGTCCGCGTCCACCGCCATCAGCGACGCCAGGGCCTCGGCGCGCTCGGCCAGCAGCGGCGACACGTCCGCGCCGGGCCGCATGCCCACGCGCCGCAGCCGGGTGTTGAGCTGGAGCACCTTCTCCTTCAGCGGCGCCACCTCGGGGCGCGCAGGGGTGCGAGTCGCGGCCGTGTCAGGGGCCGGTGTGGGGGGCGCGGGCTCCTCGCCCTTCGCGCAGGCCAGGGCCAGCGCCAGGGTGAGTACCAGTGACGTGCGAAGCATTCCTTCTCCCGGGGAGCGGCGGCCCCGGCGCGGGAAGCGCGCTCGCCTGGCCGCCGTGGGGCGCCTTCTCCCCCAGGGCGCTGGAGCTTTTCAACGTCACGACAGGCTCCCCGCGCCCCAAACCCGTGTCGTTGCAGGGAGTTGACCGGGATGTCGCCATCTCGTGCTACCAATGCTTGGCCGTCCAACGACTTCTGGCACGGGAGGTGTGCCACGCTTCACCACCTGTCATCGCCGTCGACTGCCACACAGCCTCGCGCCTCCGGGCGGTGGCGGTCCGAAGCCCCCATGCGCACCGTACCCGGCACCGGATGGAGAGGGGTTCGGGGATGAGGAATCACGTGTGGCGCACGGGAGCACGGTGGCTCGTGCTCGGGCTGGTGCTCGCCGTGGGCTCGGCCCAGGCGGGGCAGAAGCAGGTGGGCGGCGTCAACATGCCGGACTCGTTGACGCTGCAGGGGCGCACCATCGCGCTCGCGCACATGCAGCTGCACAAGCGGCTGTTCTTCAAGGTCTACGTCTGGAGCCTCTACCTGGAGGAGCAGCCCCGCAGCGCGACCGAGGCCATCGCCTCCAACTCCGTCAAGCGGCTCCACTTCCGCTTCCTGCGCAACATCAGCAGAGACCAGCTCGTGGGCAGCCTGCGCGCCGGCCTCCAGAAGAACCCGGACCTGCGCCAGGGCCCCATGGCCGACCAGCTCCAGGTGATGCTGGCCTCCCTCAAGGACGTCCAGAAGGGCGAGGACCTCGTCATCACCTACATGCCCGGCGCCGGCCTGGAGATCGCCGGTGGCGCCAGCGGCGGCGCCTTCATCCCCGGCAAGAACTTCGCCGACGCCCTCTTCTCCGTGTGGCTCGAGGCCAACCCCATCTTCCCCCGCTGACGCTGGCCGCACGCCCTGCCGGCGGGGAGTCGTTTGTGTTCAAAATGGTGTAGAGGTTCTTCCTGACCCGGGCCGCTACTGGCGGTAGTCTGGCGGCCCACTGTTTGCTGTCGGGAGGACACGTACACATGCGGACACGGCTGGTTCTGGCGGCTCTCGTCGCGCTCTCCACGGGGTGCGTTTCATCGGGGAAGTTCAACGCGAAGGCCCAGGAGGCGGAGCAGCTCGCCAAGGGGCTCACTGACGAGAAGAGCGCGCGCTCGGCCGCGGAGGAGAAGGTCAAGGCGCTGGAGGCGCAGGTGGCCCAGCTGACGCAGGAGCGCGACGCGCTCAACGCGCGGCTCACCACCTCGGAGTCGCGGCTGACGGCCAACGCCGCCGAGCGCCGGGCCCTGGAGGAGCAGAACGCGCAGCTCCAGGCCCTCAACGAGGAGCTGGCGCGCAACACCAAGAAGCTGGCCCAGGCGAAGGAGGAGCTGGAGAAGAAGAGCTCCGAGTACGAGAACCTCGCCCAGAGCCTCAAGCAGGAGATTTCCGAGGGCAAGATTGAGCTGTCCGAGCTGAAGGGCCGGATGACGGTGCAGCTCAAGGACAAGATTCTCTTCGCCTCCGGCTCGGCGCGCGTGGGCAAGGAGGGCGAGGCGGCGCTGGCGAAGATCGCCGACGCGCTGAAGACGGTGCAGGGGAAGATCATCCGCGTGGAGGGCCACACGGACGACGTGCCCACCGGCGGCGGCCAGTTCCCCACCAACTGGGAGCTGAGCCTGGCGCGCGCCATGGCGGTGGTGCGTTCGCTTCAGGACGCTGGCGTGGACCCCACGGCCCTGTCGGCGGCGGGTTATGGCCAGTACCAGCCGATTGCCCCCAACGATTCGCCGGAGAACCGCAGCCTCAACCGGCGCATCGAAATCGTGCTCGCGCCCAAGTAGTGAGGCGGTTACGAGGGGCGCGGGAGTCCTCCCACACCCCTCATGAAAACGTTCGTTTCCGTCGTCTGCCTCCTCGTCGTCACCGGGGCGATGGCCCAGGCTCCGGTTCCGGACGACGCCGGCACAGCCGATGCCGGCGTCCCCACCGGCGTGCTCACGAAGCCGCCCGCCCTCAAGCGCCAGGTGGAGGCCGCCTACCCACCGGAGGCCGCCGCCCGGCAGCTCGAGGGCACGGTGATGATGTTCATCGACATCTCGGAGACGGGCACCGTCACGAATGTCGAAATCACCCAGCCCGCCGGCCACGGCTTCGACGAGGCGGCGGTGGAGGCGGTGAAGCAGTTCGAGTTCGAGCCCGCCGAGGTGGACGGCGTGCCCGCTCCGGTGCGCATCCAGTACGCGTACCAGTTCGTCTTCCGCCCGGCCCCGCCGCCCACGGACGCGGACGGTGGCACCGCCGAGCCCGAGGCGCCGGTGAACTTCAGCGGGCAGGCGCTGGAGCGCGGCACGCGAAAGCCGCTCAACGGCGCGGAGGTGGTGCTGCCGGAGCTGGACCGGTCCGCCGTCACGGACGCGGAAGGCCGCTTCACCTTCCGGGGCGTGCCCGTGGGCGCGCACGAGGTGCTCGTCGTCCAGGGCGGGTACGACCGCTTCCGCACGCGGGAGACGATTTCGGAAGGGCAGGAGACGCGCGCCACGTACTACGTGCAGCGACGCATCTTCAGCCCGTACGAGACGGTGGTGCGCAGCGACCGCGAGCGCAAGGAGGTGACGCAGACCACCATCCAGGTCGCCGAGGTGCAGCGCATCCCCGGCACGCAGGGCGACACGCTGAAGGTGGTGCAGAACCTGCCCGGCGTGGCGCGGCCGGCCTTCAACGGCGGCCAGCTCATCATCCGCGGCACCAGCCCGCAGGAGTCCGGTGTCTTCCTGGACGGCCAGCGCATTCCCCTGCTGTACCACTTCGGCGGGCTGACCTCCGTCTACAACTCGGAGCTGCTGGAGGCGGTGGACTACCTGCCCGGCAACTTCTCCGCGTACTACGGCAACATCACCGGCGGCGTCATCAACGTGCGCAGCCGCGAGCCGCGCATGGACCGCATCCATGGCACGGTGGGCATCAGCCTCATCGAGTCCAACGCGGTCATCGAGGGGCCGATAACGGAGACGCTGGGCTTCGCGGTGGGCGGCCGGCGCTCGTACATCGACCTGGTGCTGGGGCTGGTGCCGGAGGGCGACGACGGGCCCAGTCTCCAGGTGGCGCCGCGCTACTACGACGCGCAGCTCAAGCTGGTGTGGAAGCCGCGGGCCCGGCACACCTTCACGCTGCAGGGGCTCACGTCACGGGACAGGCTGGGGCTCGTCTTCGACCGGCCCGCGGACAACGACCCCACGGTCAACGGCAACCTGGACGTCACCACCGGCTTCAACCAGCTCCGGTTGCGGCACCAGTACCGCGCGGAGGCGCTCACGCTGGACACGCAGGCGCTGGTGGGCAACACGCTCATCGAGTTCGCCATCGGCGACCGCAACCTGCGCATCGCGTCCACGGACCTGGAGCTGCGCGCCACCGCCGAGTATGCCTTGGGCGCCCCGCTCACCCTGGCGGGCGGCATCGACGTGGTGAGTGCCTTCGCGCGCGTCTCCGCGCAGGTGCAGTCCCCGCCTCGCGAGGGCGAGCCGCCCACTCCCACCGTCACCGACGAGCTCATCACCACCGACGGCGACTTCCTCCAGTACTTCCCGTCCACCTGGGTGGAGCTGCGCTGGCGACCCATCCCGCGGCTGCTGGTGGTGCCCGGCCTGCGCGCGGAGAGCTACGTCTTCACGGACCAGGAGAGCCCCCGGCGCACGCTCAACCCGCGCCTGGCGGTGCGCTACGGGCTCACGGAGACGGTGACGCTCAAGGGCGGCGCGGGCGTCTACCACGGCCCGCCGATTCAGGATGAGCCGAGCCTCGCCTTCGGCAACCCGGACCTGCGCGCGAAGCGCTCGCTCCAGTACGGCGTGGGCGCGGAGTGGCAGGCGCGGCCCGAGTGGTTCGTCAGCGGCGAGGTCTTCTACAACGCCCTGGACGACCTCGTCGTCCGCTCGGACCGCACGGTGGAGCGCGACGGTGAATCGGTTCCGGAGCGGCTCCGCAATGGCGGGGTGGGCCGCATCTACGGCTTCGAGCTGCTGGTGCGCCGCGCGCTGACGGAGCGGTTCTTCGGCTGGGTTTCCTACACGCTCAGCCGCAGCGAGCGCCGGGACACGCCGGAGTCGGCGTGGCGCCTGTTCGACAACGACCAGACGCACGTGCTGACGGCGATTGCCTCGTACAAGCTGCCAGCGGGCTGGGAGGTGGGGGCGCGCCTGCGCTTCGCGTCCGGCAACCCCACCACGCCGGTGATTGGCGCCGTGCGCGACGACGTGACGGACGTCTTCGTTCCCCTCTACGGGGCGGTGAACTCGCAGCGGCTGCCGTCGTTCAACCAGCTCGACATCCGCGTGGACAAGAACTTCGTGTTCGAGCGGTGGACGCTCGACGTCTACCTGGACCTGACGAACGCGTACAACAACCCGGCGGTGGAGGGCATCGCCTACAACTACAACTACTCCGAGAGCGCCTTCTTCGAGGGGCTGCCCATCCTCCCGATTCTCGGCGCCACGGGGAGATTCTGACATGCGCCCGCCCGTCCTCGTCGCCACCCTGGCCGTGCTGCTGGCCGCGTGTGGCCCCGACTTCGAGCAGCAGAGTGAAATCCGCCGCGTGCGCGTGCTCGCCATCCGGGCCGAGCCCGCGGAATTGCTGCTGGACCCCAATGCCACCACGCCGCCCGGGCCGGTGACATTCGAAGCGCTCGCGGTGACGGCGGACGAGCGCCCCGTCACCGTCACCTATGCGCTGTGCCGCTTCACCGGCAACCCGTACGACGGCCAGTGCCCCGGCGAGAATGGCGTGCCGCTGCCGGAGGGCGTGCTGTCGCTCGAGGACCCCAACGTGCAGGCGGTGCTGGCCGAGGCCCTCCAGGCCAGCAACCCCGGAGGCTCTCCGGACCCGAGCGACCCGGAGCTGCTGGAGGCGCTGGAGGAGGGCGTGCCCCTCTTCATCGGCTACGAGGCCTCGGACGGCACCGGCACACCCGAGGGCACCGAGCGCGGCGTGCGCCGCATGCTGCTGCGGTCCGCGGCCGTGCCCAACCAGAACCCGGCGGTGTCGGACATCTTGTGGGAGGGCACGTCGTTGGTGGGGCCGCTGCCGCTCTCGCGGGAGGTGACGTTTCAACCGGTGCTGGCGGAGGGCAGCGCCGAGGTCTACGAAACCGACGAGGGCTCCCGCACCGAGCAGGTCTTCTACAGCTGGTTCGCCACCGGCGAGGGCGAGGTGAAGGAGTTCCGCTCGCTGGAGCCGGTGGACGGAAGGCCGGGAGACCCGACGTCGAAGTACGAGACGCCCGGCGCGCCCGCGCGCATCACCTTCTGGGTGGTGGCGCGCGACGGACGCGGTGGGGTGGGGTGGCTGAGCCGCACCGTCGACGTGGGCCCGTAGGAAGCGGATGGGCCGGACCCGCGCTTCGGTGCGGCGCGCGGGCCCGGTGCCGGCTCAGACCTTCAGGTGCGCCGACGCGCGCCCGAGGCCCTCGGCCACGGAGGTGAAGGCATCCGCGGTGCGCACGCGCTCCTCGCCGAAGCGGCGCACGTAGAGCTGGCGCACCGCGGGAATCTGCGACGAGCCGCCCGTGAGGAACACCGCGTCGATGTGCTCCGCCTCGGGATGACGGGCGAGCAGCCCTTCCGTGCACTGCTCCAGCTCGTCGAGCAGCGGCTTGCTGAACTCCTCGAACTCGGCGCGGGTGATGGGCTCGTGGAGGCTGATGCGTGCCTCCTCGAAGTCCAGCGTGGTCTGCTCGACCTTGGACAGCTGCACCTTGGCCGCCTCGATGGCGCGGAAGAGGCGGTAGCCCAGGTTGTCCATGACGAGGTCGTAGAGCGCCTGGATTTCCGCCTTGCGGTCGCTCGTGTCGAGCATCGTCTCCAGCAGCTCCTGCGTGGACTTCTCCCGGATGAAGGACATCTCGTGCCAGGAGAGGAGCTTGGCGAGGACGTGCTGCGGAATGGGCAGCCGCTTGTCGCTGAAGCCGCGCACCCGGTACGTGGAGCCGGCGCCGAAGCGGGGCAGCAGCTTGTGGCGCATGATTTCCGCGTCGAAGCGGTCACCACCGATGCGCACACCCGTGGAGCCCACCACGTCCTCGCGCCGGTCCTGCTTCTCGCGGCGTGACGGCCCCAGCCGCATGAGCGTCAGGTCCGTGGTGCCGGCGCCGAAGTCCGCCACCAGCACCAGCTCGTCGCGCTTCAGCTGGGCCTCATAGGCGAGCGCCGCGGCGATGGGCTCGATGAGGAACTGCACGTGCTTGAAGCCGGCGATCTCCGCGGCGCGCAGCAGGCGCTGCTGGGCCAGGGCGTCCGCCTCCGGGTCCGGCGTGAAGACGGCGGGGCGGCCGAGGATGACGGCCTCCGGCGCCTCGCCCATGTGCGCGCCAGCGGCGTCGCGCACGCGGCGCAGGAGGATGGCGACCAGCTCCTCGATGGTGTACGTGCGGCCCTTCACCTGCGTGGCGCGGAAGCCCCGGGAGTGGAGGAAGGACTTCACGGACTGGATGAAGCGTCCGGTGTTGTCCTCGAGGTAGCGCTGGATGGCGTCCGCGCCCGCGAAGATTTCCGGCTCGTCGTCCGGGAAGAAGAGGACGGAGCGGAAGAGGCGCGGCTCCTGGGTATGGGGCTGCAGGGGCAGCACCGTGCCGTCGGGCAGCGCCGCGGCGGTGTTGCTGGTTCCGAAGTCGAGTCCGCAGGCACGCATGGGGGTGCGCCCCTTAGCTCCAAATCCCCTCCAAGGGTAGCGCCTTCCGGTGGGAGCCGCCCGAAGGTGACCGGGCGAGGCGGCGGGCGCTCGCGTCTGGTGTGGGTTGGCGCCGGGAAGTGCCTCGCCATCTTTCCGATGTCACGTCCTCGACAGGAGAGAGCCATGAAATTCCGCGCAGGGTGGTTGATGGCCGGAGCGGCCGCGTTGGTGCTGGGTACGGGTTGCGAGGAGCGCAGCCGGACGTCATCGCAGCAGACCAGCGGGCAGGCCTCCGCCAGCGACCAGGTGGAGCAGGCCCAGCAGCGTTCGGAGAGCGCTTTCGACAATGCCCGCCAGGCGCAGGAGCAGGCCAGCGAGCAGCAGAAGGAAGCTGCCAGCGCCCAGCAGGAGCTCCAGCAGAAACAGCAGGACCTGCAGGAGGCCCAGGCCCGCGCGAGCCAGGAGTCGCAGCAGGCCCAGCAGGCGCAGCAGTCCGCCCAGCAGCAGACGGTCCAGGCCCAGCAGGAGGCCCAGCAGGCCCAGACCAACGCGCTGGAGGCCCAGCGCAAGCAGGCCGAGGAGCTGTCGCGGCAGAACCAGCAGACGCAGCAGCAGGCCCAGGCCCAGTCCGAGCAGCTCAAGCAGCAGGCGCAGCAGCCGGTGGCCGTGGCGCCTCCGCCGTCGCAGCCCGCCCAGCCCGAGCAGCAGGCCCAGGCGCAGGGCCAGCAGCAGCAGGGCTCCGAGCAGCAGATTGTCGGTGAGGTGCTGACGTCCAGCGAGCAGGAGCTGCTGCTCAGCTCGCGTGGCGAGCCCCAGCTCCGCCTCCAGATTGGCCCCCAGACGCAGGTGATGATCGACGGGCGCCAGGGCAGCGCGGGCGACATCCAGGAGGGCAGCCAGGTGCGCGCCTCCTACCGCACGGACCAGGCCAGCGGTGAGCCGCAGGCGGTGCGCATCGAGGCCACGTCGCAGGTGCAGCCCACCGCGCCGGCCGCGCCGGAGAGCGGCGAGTCGTCGCCGGGCGCGCAGCCCTCGCCGCAGCAGTAGTGGAAGGCGCGGGAGGACTTCCCGCGAGGCCGGCCGGAAGCGCTCGATGCAGCTCGGAGCGCTCCGGCCGTCCCCACGTTCCCTACCGGTTCAGCTCACTGGAAGCACTGCCGGATTTCAGAGATGCCGTCGAAGTTGGTGTCCATGCTCACGCACTGGCCGCGCCGGACGGCGAGGTTGTCGCGCCCATCGCCATTCCAGTCTCCGACGAGGTAGTGGTCCGAATCGCCATTGCCAAAGCACTGCTGGATTTCAGGGGCGCCGTCGAAGTTGGTGTCCATGTACACGCAAAGGCCGCGCCGGACGGCGAGGTTGTCGCGTCCGTCACCGTCCCAATCCCCGACGAGGTAGTGGTCCGAATCGCCATTGCCATAGCACTGCTGGATTTCAGGGGCGCCGTCGAAGTTGGTGTCCATATACACGCAAAGGCCGCGCCGGACGGCGAGGTTGTCGCGTCCGTCACCGTCCCAATCCCCGACGAGATAGTGGTCCGAATCGCCATTGCCAAAGCACTGCTGGATTTCAGGGGCGCCGTCGAAGTTGGTGTCCATGTACACGCAATGGCCGCGCCGGACGGCAAGGTTGCCGCGCCCATCGCCGTTCCAGTCTCCGACAAGGTAGTGGTCCGAATCGCCATTGCCGTAGCACTGCTGGATGTCGGCGGTGCCGTCGAAGTTGGTGTCCATGCTCACGCAATGGTTGCGCCGGACGGCGAGGTTGTCGCGCCCATCGCCGTTCCAGTCTCCCGTGAGGTATGCACCCAACGGAAGGCCGTAGAGCGCCTGGGCGCCCTGGATGTCCAGGGCGGTGAGGACGAGCGACCAGTTCCCGGTTCCGTTGCACTGCGGGTAGTGCATCACCGATCCCGAGTCGTAGCCGGTCAGGGCCTCCCAGTTGTTGTCCTCGAGGCAGGTGCCCGCCTGGGGACGGGTGTGCTCGTGGCGGAAGCCCAGCGTGTGGCCCAGCTCATGGCGGAGGATGCCCGTGAGCGTCAGGTTGGGCGTGGAGCTGGTGAAGGCCGTGCCATCAATCAGCACGTTCCGCGAGGCACGCGCGTCACCCGGGAAGAACGCACGCGCCAGGTACGCGCCGCCGCTCACGGGCCGGACGTCGAAGAGGACGCCGTTCTGGGCGGCATTGCAGTTGCCGTCGAACTCGGCGCGGTGGACGAAGCCCACCCCCGCGGCCGAGCTCCAGGCCCTGGCGGCATCCGCCATCGCGGCCACCACCGTGCCGTGCCGTGAGCCGAACGTGGTGCTGACGCAGTAGGTGAGGTTGAACTTCTCCGCGTCGCTCCATCGGGCGCGGGTCCCGTTGCGGAGCATCACCGCCAGCCCGCTCCTCGCCTCGTCCACGGGCCGTTGCTGGATGCGCTCCTCGAAGAACTCGCGCAGCTGCTTCAGGTCCGTGAAGGACTCGTCCCCGTTGGCGATGTAGATGCCGGTGTCGGGCTCCTGGTGGACCCGCGACAGGAACTCCTCCCAGCTCATGCCCTCGCTGGAGGCCGCCGCGGGGGGCGCCTCGGGTTCCGGTTGTTCATGGGTGCCGCAGCCGGACAGAGATGCCGAAACGCACGCTGCGAATGCCGCCGTGACTGCAAGACGTGTGTGACGCACTTTCTGACCTCTCCTCGTGTGGTACCGCCGTGTGGGTTGGCCCCTGCGGAAAGTCGTTTACCGTGCGTGACTGACATTCCTTCGTGGCGCCCGGGGGGACTCGCGGTTGCACGTGTATCCGGACTAGAACGCGGGGCATGCGGAAGCTTGTCCTCGTCGTCACGGCGGTGCTGGTCCTCACCGGCGCCCTCGGTGCCCTTCGTTACGCCATGCGTGCCGAGAACGGGGGCCTCGCACCGCGCCCTTCCAATGCGCGGATGGCGGAGCGCTTCCACCAGGGGACGGGCCCCTGTCTGCGGTACGTCCCCGAGGACAAGGTGTCGGTTGGCGAGATCGCGCAGGTCGCCGATACCTTCGACCTCATCGGGCTCGACTCGCTGGAGACGGGAGGCCTCATGGGGGCCTTCCTGCACTGGACGCTGGAGCGCGAGTCCTCCCACCACGCGGGGGACGCGGCCGACGAGCTGACCGAGGTGCTCGCCGAGGGCGCGCCGCTGACCTCCCGTGTCGTGGTCTGGTTCAAGAAGGACCAGCTGCGTCGCGCGTTGACGGGCCAGCAAGAGCACGCCGCCGCGGTGGGCCTGCGGAAGCTGGAGGCGCTCACCCGGAAGCAGCAGGACGACGTCCGCGCGCTCTGGGAGGCGCACCCCGAGGCACTGGTCGTCGAGAACCTGTTGCGGGTGGTTGAGCACATGAGGGTCAACGAGACGAACAGGCGCCTCGAAGTGGTGGCCGAGGCCGTCGCCGAGCGTGTCCCCGCGGACGAGCGCTCTCCGGACCGCATCGAGGCCCTGACGGGACTGGACGCGGGAGCCCTGCGCGACGCGTGGGGAATGCCCTTCGTGTTCGACACGGAGGTGGCTGGGGGCATCCAGGTCATCTCCCTGGGCGCCGACGCGGCGAGGGGAGGCATGGGAGTGGACGCCGACCTCACCGCCTTCGTCGAGCAGCGCCCACCCGCCGCGAAGCCTGACGCGCCAGGGCAGCCCGTCCCCGTCGCGCGCCCCTGCGCTCCGCCGCCCGCGGAGGCCGTCATCACCCGCGCCGAGTACACCCGGGCGTTCGCGGCCCAGGACGGGGCGGCGGCACGGGTCGTCCCGGCGTTCGTGGATGGCGAGGCGGTGGGCTTCAAGCTCTTCGCCATCCAGCCGGGCTCGCTCTACGAACGGGTCGGCCTGTGCAACGGCGACGTGGTGATGCAGGTGGCGGGCATCGCGCTGAAGACGCCGGAGAACGCGCTCCAGGCGTACTCCGTCGCGAAGGGTGCCCGTGAGCTGCCGTTCACCCTCCGGCGGCAGGGCGAGGACTACACCGTGCGGGTCCGCATCCAGTAGGAGACGCCCTCAGCCCATCACGCGAGCATCCGCCGGGGAAGCTCCTCCGCGTGCCTGCGTTGGAGCTCGCGGGGCGGCTACGGGTGGTCAGGGCCCCGCGCGGGGTTCGAGGTGGGAGGGCGCGGTGGTGGGAAGACGGGCATGTAGCAGGCGCCCTTGTGCCAATAGCTGCCCTCTTCGTCGCAGTCCTTCGGGTCCGCAGCCACCTTTTTCCAGCAGCCGCCATTGATGGGAACATGCGTCCTGCCAGGGCAGCGACCGTTGGCATCCGGCCGCCTCTGCCCCGGGAGGGGCTTCGGCGGCACGTCCAGCGCCACGGTCGACCATGCGGATGGCGCCTGGGGAGCAGGCTCCAGGGCTGTCAGCGCCGAGTCGCCGACAGCGACGGTGCCTCCATCCTTCGCCTCCTCGGAATTCGCGGCGAGCTCCTGACCGGGCTCCTCCGCGAGGCGCTCGCTGAGCAGCCATCCCACTCCCAGCAGCAAGGCACCCGCAGCCACGCGCCAGGGCCGCATGGAGCGCTCCGGTGCTGTCGGAACGAGTTGCCTGTGGAAGGAGGCTTCCACGGGACGAGGAGCCTCCGGGACGAAGAGGGGCATGTCCGCTTCGGGCCCCACCTCCTGGGCGGCGACTTCCAGCGCTTCGGCCAGTGCGCGGGCACTGCCACGGGCCTCGAGGCTCCCGGAGAGCATCCGGGACGTCAAGTCACTCAGTTCCTCGTGACAGCGGGGGTTGAGTCCGCGCGCGGACGGAGGGCCGACGTCGTCAAGGTGCCCGGAGCCGGATGCCGGGTCCACGCCGTGGGGGTACTCGCCCGTGACGAGCCGGAAGGCGGTGACGCCGAGCGCGAAGACGTCATCCGCCGGTCCGGGCGCGTAGGGCACGATGGGCTCACGAAGGGGGAGCCGCACGGAGCGCCACGCCTCCGGGGAACGGTAGGCCGGTGTGCCTGGAGGGAACGGCGGCTGGGTGAGGGTCGCGGCGCCGAGGTAGTGCCCGGAGCCGAAGTCGGTGAGGAAGGCCCGGCCCTCCGCGTCGCTGACGAGCATGTTGTCGCCCTTGACGTCGCGGTGCACGCCGCCAGCGGCATGGGTCGCTTCCAGGGCCCGCGCGAGGAGGGCCAGCACGTGGAGCACCTGCCGGGAGGAGGGCCGGTGTTGCCAGGCCCACTCGTAGAGCGACACGCCGTCCACCCACTCCATGGCGAGGTACGGGAAGCAGAGCCCCTCGCGTGGCTGCCAGAGGCCATGGTCCACGAGGCGAGGGACGCAAGGGTGGCGGATGCGGGAGAGGAGCTCGACTTCTCGCGAGAAGCGCTCATCCCGAGGATGCAGGGCCAGCTTGAGGGCAACGGGACCGGAGGGCGCCTCCGCGCCGATGGCACGGTACACCGCACCGTAGGCCCCGAGCCCACGTCGCTCCAACACGCACCATGGGCCAACCCGATGCCCCAAGGGAATGCGTGCCGGAGTCAGGTGGGCAGGGAGCATGAGGTGCCTCGCGAGCAGGTGCGCGGTCCGTTCCGCGCGCCAGAAGGCTACTTGAACCCCGCGGAGGGCAGGAGCCAGGGTTGCACGCGTGGGCACTTCCGGGGAAGACCATCGGAGTTCATTGAATATAAAAGGACGTCAGAGGTCTGATGCCTGCTGGACGCATGAGCGAAGACATCCATCTGGAGGGGGAGGAGCGGCTCGCGGGGACCCTGGCGGAACCGCATCCTGGAGACATGAGCGACAAACCCCGGACGGAGAGCATCTACGAGGCACTGGAGCGCCTCCCTCCGGAGGTCGTCGGGGAAATCATCGACGGCAAGCTGCATGTGAGCCCCAGACCGGCGTTCATCCACAGCCGCGCAGCCGCCCGGCTCTACAAAGGGCTCGGCCCGTTCGATGAAGAAGAGGGAGGGGAGGGGCCTGGCGGTTGGCTGATGCTCTTCAAGCCCTGGCGGCACCTGGGGGGCAATATCCTGGTCCCCGACATCGCCGGGTGGCGCCGTGAGCGCATGCCAGAGATGCCGGATGTCACCGGTACGGAGCTCACGCCGGACTGGCTCTGCGAGGTGCTGTCTCCCTCCACCGAGGCCCTGGAGCGGAACCAGAAGATGGCCGTGTACGCGCGCGAGGGCGTGAAGCATCTGTGGCTCGTGGCCCCGCGCGCCCGGACGCTGGAGGTCTACCGACTCCAGGACGGAGACTGGCGGAAGCTCGGTGAGCACGCGGGGAACGCCGAGGTCCGCGCCGAGCCCTTCGAGGCCCTGCCCTTGAAGCTGGCCCTGCTCTGGCAGCGCTAGTGTCTCAACCCACGTTCCAGCGCCGCCCCTTCTCTCATGACGAGGTCGCCCGTCCCGGCCGGAGTCGCCGAGCCTGGCGCGGCCCCATGGGTGGGTAGGGCAGTCCCTGGACACGCCCAGGGGCGAGCCGTACGTCTCGCTCTGGCCTGTCTGGGCACGCGGCTCGGCGACTGATTCGGGGCGCGAATCGCTCTTGCATCGGAGGTTTGCTCCCTCGTCGTGGACGTGGAGCCAGGTGCCCTTCGCAGCCGCCGTTGCGGTCAGGGCTTCGTCCCCAGCCGCGGCTCCTCATGGACCGCGACCTCGACAGCCCTCTCCAGGTCAGCCCTGTCCCGCCCACGCATCAAGGGGGCGCACGGACCGGGGACACCCGATGCCCTCCCGTCACTCCGAGCCCACGCGCTCGTGTCTGCCTCCACTCTCGGCCCTCGGTGGCGGGAACGAAGTGCACGAGGCCGGAGGACCCGCCAGGTCCTCACCGGGCGCGGGCCTCACCCTCCCTGGCATGTCAGCCCCCTCCGGTAGAAGGGTCGCCGTGGAGGAATGATTCCTCCAGCGGGGCGGCGGCCCGGGGGTGGGTGGGGA
>NZ_JABBJJ010000258.1 GCF_012933655.1 Pyxidicoccus fallax
GCGCGGAGGTGGGGGCGGGGTACGGCTTCGCGCAGCTCCCCCTCTTCGGAAGCTCGGAGGCGCCAGCGCTGGCGCGGGGCGTGCGGCACGCGGCGGTGGTGAACGGGCGTGTGCTGGTGCCGCTCTTCCTGGGACTTCAGCTGGAGGCGCGCGGCGAGCTGCCGGTGGCGCTGGCGGTGCGCGACGCGGCGGGTGAGAAGGCGGAGGCGACGGGCTTCTCGGCGGGGGGCGCGCTGCTGGTGCCCCTCAAGAGCGCGGCGCGGTGGGGCGGCACGCTGGTGCTGGACTTCCAGCACGTGCGGGACACGGTGACGCTGGCGGACGGCACGCGCTCGGAGCAGCGGCTGCGCCGGGTGGGCGCGGCGCTGGAGCTGGCGTGGCGGGACGCGCCGCCCGCGCCGGTGCCTCCGCCTCCGGCGCGCGAGCCCCTGGGGACGCTCGCGGTGCGGGTGCTGGATGCGGAGTCGGGCGCGCCGCTGTCGGGTGCTCGGGTGGCGCTGGGCGACGTGGAGCGCGTGGCGGACGCGAGCGGCCAGGTGGAGGCCGAGTTGCCGCCGGGCGAGGTGGCCGCGCGGGTGAGCGCGGAGGGCTACGCGCCCTCGGAGGCGCGGGCCACGGTGGAGGATGGCGGGCGCGCACAGCTGGAGGTGCGGGCGCGCCGGCTGCCTCCGCCCACGGGCGGGCTGCGGGTGACGGTGGTGAACGCGCAGAACGGCGTGCCGCTGCCGGGCGTGCGCGTGGCGGTGGGGGCGACGGAGGTGCGCACGGACATGATGGGGCAGGCGCGGGTGAAGCAGCTGCCTCCGGGGCCGGTGGCGGTGGTGGTGAAGTCGCCGGGCTTCCGCGTGGCGGAGGAGGCGGCCGTCATCGTCGCGGGGCAGGAGTCCGCGCTGTCGGTGCCGCTCGCGTCGGAGCGCAAGAGCGGGCCGGCCACCCTCACCGGACACGTGCGCAGCACGCGGGGCGGACAGCCGCTGGCGGCCACGCTGCTCATCGCCCAGGCCAAGGTGCGCACGCGCACGGACGCGAAGGGCGCCTTCGCCGTGAAGGTGAAGGGCGGCACCTACCGCATCACCATCTCCGCTCGCGGGCACCTGTCGCAGACCAAGGTCGTCAAGGTGCGCGACGGCGAGCAGGCCATCTTCAACGTCGATCTCTTCCCGAGGCAGAAACGGTGAGCTCCCCGCGCCCCTGGTTCCTGGCCCTCCTGCTCCTCGCCGCGGGCTGCGACGAGGACGCCGCCCCTCCGTCCCCCGCGCCCGTGGCGGTGGCTCCGGCACCGGACGCGGGGCCGGGCGTGGAGCTGGCGCGGCTGGAGGGCCTGTCCGGCGACGTCCGCCTGGAGCGCGGGGGCAAGGCCGTCCCCGCGAGCGAGGGCCCCCTGTATGGCGGCGACGCGGTGGAGACGGCCGCGGGCGGCGCGGCCACCGTGCGCTTTCCGGATGGGCGGTCGGTGGAGGTGGGGCCCGACGCGCGCTTCGCCATGGGCGCGGACACGGGCGGCATCGTCCTGACGGTGGAGCGCGGCATCGTGCTGTCGCGCGTGCCGGCGGGGGTGAAGCCGCCCGCCGCGGGCGGCACGGCGTCCAAGGTGACGCTGAGCATCCTCACGCCCTTCGGCCTCACCCGCGTGGGCTCGGACGCGCCCAGCGAGGTGAGCGTGCAGGTGGAGAAGGACGCGGGCCGCGTGGAGGTGCGGCTGGGCGCCATCGAGTTCGTGGGCCGCGACGGCCAGCAGGTGCGCGCCGCCGAGGGCGAGTCGGTGGCGGTGGCCGGCGGCAAGCTGGAGGTGGTGCGCACGCCTCGCGTGGTGGAGCTGGCGCCCATTCCGGTGACGGTGCGCCTGGGCTCGGGCCGCGCGGAGCTGCGGCCGAAGGGGACGGTGCGCTGGCGGCCCGTCTCGAAGCAGGGCGAGGTGCTGTCGCCCGGAGACGGCGTGCGCACGCGGCCCGGCGGCTCGGCGGTGCTGGCGCTGGAGGGCTCGTCGTCCGTGCTGTCGCTCGGCTCGGCCTCGGAGTTGGTGCTGGAGGGAGCGGGGCAGGGGGGCACCACGGACGAGGCGCGGGTGGACCTGCGGCAGGGCGGTCTGGGCGTGCGGATGGCGCCGGGGCGCACCAGCCGCGTGGTGCTGTCGGGGCTGAACGTGGAGGGCGGCGACGCGGCGCGGCTGGAGGTGCGGCGCACGGCGTCCGGCTACCGCGTGGACGCCTTCACGGGGCAGGTGACGCTGGTGCGCGGCGAGGCGCGGCAGCCGCTGCGCGCGGGCGAGCGCGCCACGGTGGAGGGGGAGTCCGCCGCTCCCCGCGTGGAGCCGCTGGCGCCAGCGCCGCTCGCCCTGGGCGCGGGCGATGGCGCGGAGGTGTTCCACCAGGGCCTGGACGACGTGACGTTCACCTGGGAGGGCGAGGGCGAGGCGGTGGTGGAGGTGGCCTCGGACGCGGGTTTCACTCGCCCGGTGCTGTCGGGCACGGTGTTCCGCCCCTTCGTCACCGTGCCGGCGCCGTCGCGCGGCACCCTCTACTGGCGGGTGCGCCGCAAGGATGGGACGGCGGTGGCGAAGGGCAGCGCGAGCTTCGCGCCGGAGCGCCCCGCGAAGGACCTGGCGCGGGTGCGCAACGTGGTGCCGGAGGGGCTGGAGAAGACGACCATCTTCTACCAGGACAAGCCTCCGGCGGTGACGTTCACCTACGGGGAGGAGCCGTCGGCGGCGAAGTACCGCGTGGCGGTGTACCGCGTGGGCGCGCTGGGCACGCCGGTGGCGGAGCGCACGGTGACGGAGACGCGCGCCGCGCTGGACGCGGGAGCGCTGGGCGAGGGCAGCTATCTGTGGTCCGTCACGCCGCTATCCGCGTCGGGCGCGCAGCTCAAGGGCGGGCAGATGAACAAGCTGGAGCTGGTCTACGACAACTCGGTGCCGGTGCTGGTGGTGTCCTCGCCGCGCAACGGCCAGCGGGCCGGGGAGAAGGTGCGAGCCACCGGGGTGGCGCCGGTGGACGCGCGCCTGTCCATCAATGGACGTCCGGTACCCCTGGATGGCAAACACCGCTTCAGCACCTGGGTGGAGCCGGTGGGCTCACCCCCACTGCTGGTGTTTAAGATGAGCCGTCCCGGTGCCCCGGAGGTCTACACGGTGCGCACCTTGAAACCGCGAGGGCCGTGAGGATGACACCCACCCAGACGACCCGACCCATTCCCGAGGTCGCCTCCGCGCCCCTGCTCCAGCCCTATGGGCAGTACGTGCTGGTGCGGAAGCTGGCCGAGGGCGGCATGGCGGAAATCTTCCTCGCCAAGCTGCTGGGCGCGGATGGCTTCGAGCGCAACGTCGTCATCAAGCGCATGCTGCCGCACCTGTCCAGCAACGCCGACTTCGTGGAGATGTTCCGCGACGAGGCGCGGCTGGCGGCGAAGCTGTCCCACCCCAACATCGTGCAGATTCACGAGCTCGGCTTCACCGAGGGCTGCTACTACATCTGCATGGAGTACCTCGCGGGCGAGGACTTCTCCACCACGCTGCGGCTGGCCGGCCGGCGCCGTCACTACGTGCCGTACCCCGTGGTGCTGCGGGTGCTCATCGACGCGGCGCGCGGCCTGCACTACGCCCACGAGTTCTGCAACGAGGCGGGACAGCCGCTCAACGTCGTCCACCGCGACATCTCTCCGTCCAACCTGTACCTGACGTACCAGGGACAGGTGAAGGTGCTGGACTTCGGCATCGCCAAGGCCGAGTCGAGGCTCGTCAACACGCGCACCGGCGTGGTGAAGGGCAAGTACATGTACATGGCGCCGGAGCAGGCCAAGGGCCAGGAGGTGGACCGGCGCGCGGACGTGTTCGCCCTGGGCGTGAGCCTCTTCGAGGCGCTCACGCACGTGCGGCCCTTCTCGCGGGAGAACGACCTGGCGGTGCTCAACGCGCTGTTGCAGGGCGAGTTCAAGCGCCCGCGCGAGCTGCGGGCGGACCTGCCGGAGGAGCTGGAGGCCATCATCCTCAAGGCCATGGCCTACAAGCCCGAGGACCGCTACCCCACCGCGGAGGCCTTCGCGGAGGACCTGGAGGCGTTCCTGGGCGAGAACCTGAGCGCCTCGGGCCCCTCGCAGCTCGCCGCCTTCCTGCGCGGCCACTTCGGCGAGGAGCGCTTCACGGAGCGCACCCGCATCCCCACGCTGGCCACGCTCACCGCCACGCACGGAGTCGAGGGTGCCCCCGCGCAGGCGTCCGGCGCGGAGCCGCTGAATGGCACGGACGTCTATGGCGGACGGCCCCGGAGCTCCGAGTCGCCCACGGCGGCGCTGGCCGTCAGGCCGTCCCGTCCTTCCGTGCCGGCGGGCGTGGGGGCCGTGGCCGCGGGGCCCCAGATTCCCTCCGGCGCGACGTCCGGGCTTCCGGCATCGGGCGGCCGTCGCTGGCGCATGCTCGTCGTCGGGCTGGCCGGGGGCATGCTGCTGGCCGGTGCGGCCGTCATGGGGTACGTCCGCCTCCAGCAATTACCGTCCATCGTGCCCGAGATGAAGGCGAGCGGGCCGGTGGCTCCGGCGCCCGTGGGAAGTCCAGGCACCGGGACGGCTGCCCCCGCTGGCGCCACGCAGGGAGCGCCCGTCGGTGGGACGGTGGCGGCCGCTCCCGGCGCGGGGACTCCAGCCGCGCAGGCGCAGGGGAACGTCACCGGAGACACGGCGACCGCTCCCGGCGCGGGCACTTCGGCTGCGCAGGGCACGCCCGTGGGTGAGGCGGCGGTGGCTCCGGGCGCGGGCGCTCCGGAAGCCGCCCCGGCGGGAGGCGGGCTGGTGGCCAACGCGATGCGCGCGGGCACCGAGACGGAGGAGGCCGGGGAATCCGGCCCGAGCAGGAAGCCCGCGCCGGAGCCGCGCGTCACGGGCACGAAGAAGCTGGTGACGCTCGGCATCGAGGACATCCAGCGCGTGGTGTCGCGCGGGCGGGCCCGCATCACCGGCTGCTTCGAGCGCTTCAAGGCGGACCTGCCGTCCACGCAGGGCGAGGTGCAGGTGCAGCTCACCATCGCCTCGTCGGGCAAGGTCCAGGCGGGGACGCGCGGGCCGCTGGCCTCGTCGGGCGTGGGCCGCTGCCTGGAGACGCAGGCCGAGAAGCTGCGCTTCCCGGCGCACCGCGACCAGGAAGTCACGGTGGTGATGCCCTTCTCGTGGCGGGTGACGCAGTAGCGGCGCCGCGACTCGGGCGGCGCCGCTCCACGCGGGACTACAGGTCGCGGCGGGCGGACAGCGCCTTCGCGAGCGTGGCCTGGTCGGCGAACTCCAGGTCTCCGCCCATGGGCAGGCCCTGGGCGAGCCGGGTGACGCGCAGGCCCATGGGCTTGAGCAGGCGCGTCAGGTAGAGCGCGGTGGCCTCGCCCTCGATGTCCGGGTTGGTCGCGAGGATGAGCTCCTCCACCCGGCTGTCGTTGAGGCGCTCCAGCAGCTCCTTGATGCGGAGCTGCTCGGGGCCCACGCCTTCCAGCGGGGACAGCACGCCGTGCAGCACGTGGTAGCGGCCCTTGAACTCGCGGGTGCGCTCCAGGGCCATCAGGTCGGAGTAGGTCTCCACCACGCAGAGCACGCGCTCGTCACGGCGGGAGTCGCGGCAGAAGCCGCACGTCTCCGAGTCGGTGAGGGAGAAGCAGCGCACGCACAGGTGCACCTTCTCCTTCACCTCGCGGATGGCCTGGGACAGGTCCGAGGCGTACTCGCCGGGCGCCCGCAGGATGTGGAATGCGAGGCGCTGAGCGGTCTTCTCGCCAATGCCCGGCAGCTTCGCGAGCTGCGCGACCAGTCGATTCAGCGGGTCGGGAGTCATCCGGTATCAGGTAATGCCGGGGATCTTGATACCGCCCGAGATTTTCGCGAGCTCGCGCTGCATGTGCTGACGGCTGCTCGCCAGGGCAGCATTCACGGCGGCGGTGATGAGGTCCTCGAGCATCGACGGGTCATTCGGGTCGATGGCGGACTTGTCGATCTTGATGCTGCGGACTTCCTGCGTGCAGGTGGCGACGACCTTCACCCGGCCCTCGCCGGACGTGGCCTCGACAGTCTCTTCCGCCAGCTGCTGCTTCCGCTCTTCAATCTTCTCCGTCAGCTTGTTCGCCTGCCGGATGAAGTAGTTCAGGTCGACGCCAGGCATGTGCTTCCTCGGTACTCGTGGGAGCGGGCTCCGTCAGTGGAGACCGCCCCGGCGTGGAAGGGCGCACCCTACCGTTGCGCGCGGTGGTTGTCAGGCGCTCTCGTCCGGAGTGTCGGCCGCAGGGACGGCCGAGGGGCGCTCGGGCTCGTACACCTGGATGTGCTCGATTTCGCCCCCGAGGAACTTGAGGACGGCGCGGACGGAGGGGTGGTTGCGCACCTTGCCCTCGGTGCTCTTCTCGTGGGCGGCGCGGCTCTGGGCGTCCTGCTCGGCGATGCTCAGGCCCATGGCCGTGTCCTCGGGGGACATCTCCTGGACGGTGAGCTTCACCGCGCGGCCGAAGTGCTCGGCCAGGGCCTTGTCGACGGTGGCCTTGCCCCCAGGCGACGTCACGGCCGTCCGGTGGAAGCCGGCCGTCGGGAGGTAGCCGAGGACGATTTCCCCGGCCCGCATGGAGATGAGCCGGCCATTGGCCAGCGCGGCGCCGTGCCGGGGCGAGGCGGCCTTCACGCTCTCCACCGCGGCCCGCCAGCGCTCGACGAGGGGCCGGTTCGGGTTGTCACGGCCGCCCGCCACCACGGGGCGCGGCGCGGCTTCCGGCTCCGGCTCGGGGTCGGGCTCTGGAGTGGACGCAGGAGGCGGGAAGGGGGCGCGGGCAGCGGGTGGCGCCTGGAAGGGCGTGCGGGCGGTGGCGCCGCTGCCAGCGGCAGGTACCCCCGGGAGGGGTGCGCGGGCGGCGGGAGAGGTAGGAACGCCCGCACCGTTAGCAGCCCCGTGGGGGACAGCGGCGGGTACGGCCGAAGAGGGCCCGCGAGCCGTCACCTCGAGGGAGGCCGCTGAGGGCTGCGCCGGGAAGGGCGCGTGGGCGGCTGCGCCGTGGGTGTTGGCGGCAGGTGAGGCCCCCGCGGCGGCCCCGGGGTGGGGCGTGGCGGGTGAGGCCGGGAAGGACACGCCAGCGGCGGGCCCTGAAGAAGGCACGCGAGCGTCGGACGCGGAGTCGGCGGCGGCCGGCTCGGAATCGGGGATGCACTCACCGGAGGCGCAGCCCTCGGGGGAGTGCTCTTCAGGGTAGTAGCGCGCGTCGTCGTCGCCGTAGGGCGGCGGCTCGGAGTGCCCCGGCGGCGGCTCGGGCCGGCGGATGTTGGTGACGCGAACCGTGGGCGCGGGCTCGGTGGTGCGCGAGAGCGGCGTGGCTCCGGCGGGGGCCTGCGGTGGCGCGACGGGAGCCGCAGGCTGCGCGGCGCCGCCCTTGTTCCGCAGGAAGGACAGCGGGCGAGCCGCCGTCGGAGGCAGGCCGTCCATCAGCGGACCGGAGGGAGGCAGCTCCTCGGCCACGTATGACGGCGCGGACGCGGAAGCCGTCATCGGCGTGGCGGCCGAGCCCCCACCGTTGCGGAGGAAGGACAGGGGCCGGGCCGCGGAGGGCGGCAGGTCGTCCATGAGCGGCCCCGTCGGAGCCACCGGCGGCATGGCGGAGATGGCGGGGCCGGAGCGCACCGGCTCGGCGGGGTAGGGGGCTTCCGCGTGGCGCGGCGTGGTCCCGGCCGCCTGCATCGGTTCAGCCGACTGAGCTGCCTGCGCGGCGTGAGCACGCCCAGCCGCGCGCATCGGTTCCACCGACTGGGACACCGACGCGGCATGAGTCATCCCAGCCGGGCGCATCGGTTCAGCGAGCTGGGACGCCTGCGCGGGGTAAGCACTCCCAGCCGCGCGCATCGGTTCAGCTGACTGGGACACCGGCGAGGAATGAGTCATCCCGGCCGGGTGCATCGGCTCGACGGACTGGGACACCGGCGCGTCGTGAGCCATCCCGGCCGCGCGCACGGGCTCGACGGACTGGGACACCGGCGCGTCGTAAGCCATCTCGGCCGCGCGCACAGGCTCGGCGGTATGGCTGCGCTCGGTGGCGTGCGCCGGCCCGGAGTAGCCCGCGGACTCCGCGGAGCGCACTGGCTCGGCGTGACGCAGGGGCTCCTCCGCGCGCGCGACTCCCGCCGCGTCCACCGGAGCGGCGGGCGCGGACGCACTCCGGGCGTCCCACGGGCGGGGGGCCGGCGACTCGGGCCGTGCTTCGTGCCGTGTCTCAGGCGCGAAAGTTGGCGGGACTGGAGCGACCTCCCGGCGCTCCAGCGGTGTTCCGACCGGAACCGTCTCCCGACAGGCCCGCGGCGAGCTTGTCCACTCGAGCCAGCAGCTCCGGGATGGAGCCGCCCGGCGACAGCTGGATGGCCTTGAGCAGGGCCATCTCCAGCGCCAGCCTCGGCTGCGCCGCGCGCGACACGTCCCAGATGCAGCCGTGCACCACGTCGAACAAACGCGTGAGCTGCGCGGTCTCCGCCTCCTTCGCCAGCGCCAGGAGCGCCTTCTGCTCGGACTCGGCCAGCTCGGACGGGGCCTCGTTCAGCGTCTTGGTGACGAAGAGGTGCCGCAGCTGCAGCGCCAGCTCCTCCGCCAGCCGCTTCAGGTCCAGGCCGCGGTTGAAGACCTCCTCCACGCGCTCCAGCACGCGCTTGGCGTCCTTGCGCACCAGCGCCTCGGCGAAGTCCTGCACCACCGTGCGGTCGATGGCGCCCAACGCCTCGGCCACCTCTTCGTCCGTGGGGTTGGCGCCGCACGAGGCGAGCACCTGGTCCAGGAGGCTCAGCGCGTCGCGCATGCCGCCTTCCGACTGGCGCACCACCAGCGCCAGCGAGCGGTCCGAGATGCCCGCCCCCTCCGCCTTGCAGATCTCCTGCAGCCGCTGGAGCATCCGCGCCGCCGGAATCCGCCGGAAGTTGTGGCGCTGGCACCGCGAGAGGATGGTGTCCGGAAGCTTGTGCGCCTCGGTGGTCGCGAAGATGAACTTCACGTGCCCGGGCGGCTCCTCCAGCGTCTTGAGCAGCGCGTTGAACGCCGCCCCCGACAGCATGTGGACCTCGTCGATGATGTAGATCTTGTGCCGGTCCCGCTGCGGCAGGTACTTCGCGTTCTCGCGAATCTCGCGGACGTTCTCCACGCCGTTGTTGGAGGCACCGTCGATTTCCGCCACGTCCACGCTGGTGCCGGCGGCAATCTCCGTGCAGGCGCGGCACTCGCCGCAGGGGTTCGCCGTGGGGCCCTTCTCGCAGTTCAGTGCCTTGGCGAGCAGGCGGGCGGCCGTCGTCTTGCCCACGCCACGAGGCCCACAGAAGAGGTACGCGTGAGCGACGCGGTCCATCTTGATGGCGTTCGCGACCGTCCGGACGACGTGCTCCTGCCCGGTCATGTCATCGAACTTCTGCGGCCGCCATTTACGCGCGAGGACGAGGTAGCTCATGGGGTTGGTCATCTAAACACGACGGCGTGAATGATCCATCTCGTTGCCTGCCCACCAGGTGGGATTGCACTCACCGTCCCAGCGCCTGTAGCACCACGTTGGCCGCGTTGTGTCCGGCCGCGCCGATGACGCTGCCCGCGGGGTGGCACCCGGCACTACAGAAGTAGAGCCCCTGCACCGGCGTCTCGTAGGGGAGCCGGTCCGTGAAGCCCAACTTGTTGTCCACATGATGGATGTGGCCGTGGGTGATGCCGAAGTACTTCTCGATTTTCGGCGGCGTGAGGGTGAAGGTCTCCCGCACGAGGTCGCTGGTGCCCGGAGCGAAGCGGTCGCAGATGGACAGCAGGTGCTTCACGTAGCGTGACTCCTCCTGCTCCCACGTGGTGCCCTTCAGCGCGTACGGCACCCACTGCACGAAGAGCGCGGAGTTGTGGTGCCCCTCGGCGTCGCGCAGCGACGGGTCCACCGTGGTGTGGATGTACCACTCGATGGAGGGGAACTCCGACAGCCGGCCCTCGCGCGTGTCCTGGTAGCCGCGCGCCAGCGCCCCGAGCACGTCGTCCTCCTGCGGAAGCAGGTGGATGGTGGGGCCGAACTGGCCCCGGTCCTGGGGAAGGCACGTGAAGGTGGGCAGGCCCTTCAGGCACAGGTTGACCTTCATCGTCGTGCCCGGCGCGGCCATGGCGGCCACCTTCGCGCGGTAGTCCTCGGGCAGCGCGGAGGCGTCCACCAGCTTCAGCGTGCGGAACGGGTCGCCGTTGGACACCACCACGGAGGCCTTCACCTCCTCGCCGTTCTCCAGCACCACGCCCTTCACCACGCCCCGGTCCACGCGCACGGACGTCACCTTCGCGCCGGTGCGCAGGGTGGCGCCGTACTTGCGCGCGACGTCGGCGATGCGCTGGGTGACGGTGCCCATGCCCCCGCCGACAATCATCCACGTGCCGCCGCTGCCGGGCAGCCGGCACATGTTGTGGACGAGCAGGTTCATCCCCGTGCCCGGCGTGTCATAGCCGCCGTCGAGGCCGGAGAACGCGTCCGTCACCGCGTACATCGCCTTCACCAGGTCGGACTTGTAACCGAAGCGCTCCAGGTACTCGCGCGCCGTGCCGCGACACAGCCGCACGAAGTGCTGGCGCAGGGCGGGGCGGATGTAGCGCTCGGCCGTCTCCTCCACCGACAGCGGCGGCTTCAGCCACGCCGGGGCGAGGTCCTCGCGCAACGCGGCCAGCTCGGCGTTCATGGCCTGGTGGGCCTCCCAGTCCGCCTGGGAGAAGAACTCGAGGAACTGGCGCTTCAGCTCGCGCTCGTCCGAGCCGAACAGGAGGTAGCGCTGGCCGGTGGTGGGCAGGAAGTAGTGCGGGTCCCTCCGCTTGAGGGGCAGGTCCAGCTCCAATTCGCGCAGGAGCTCCGGCGGCATCAGTCCCAGCAGGTACGCGCCCGTGGACACGCCCAGCCCGGGCGCCGCGCGGAACGGGTGCTCCGTGCGGCACGCGCCGCCCAAGACGTCCTTCTCCTCCAGGACGGTGACGGACAGCCCCCTGCGCGCCAGCAGCGCCGCCGTCACGAGGCCGTTGTGGCCCGCGCCCACCACGATGACATCCGGCATGGCTTCCTCCTGAAGCTGAATCGCCGCGTTCCTTCCCGGGCCCGGAGGCCCGAGCCCGGGCGGGGAGCGGGCGGACGAACGCCACGCATCTTGCGCCCGGACGGCGGGGCGGGGAGAGTCGGCCACCCTCGTGTCCGCGCCCGCTCACCAGTCCCCGGCTCCCGCCGTTCCCGGTACAACAGTCGAGCCGACCGCGGACCTACCCCACTCGGAGCCGCCCAACGGCCGGCGCTGGCCCGTCCTCCTGCTGGGGCTGGGGGTGGCGCTGCTGCCGGCCGTCATCGCCGTGCTGCAGCTGGGCCGCATCCACCCGGACGAGGTGTACCAGGCGCTGGAGCCGGCCTTCTGGCGCGTGCACGGCTACGGCGTGCTGGCCTGGGAGTGGAAGGACGGCCTGCGCAACTGGGCCGTGGCCGGCGTCTTCGCCGGCTTCCTGAAGCTGGCGGACCTGCTGGGCATCACCCACCCCCAGGGCTACCGGGCGGTGGTGGCCATCCCCCAGGCGGCGCTGCACGTGTGGAGCCTCTGGGCCGCGTACCGCTTCGCCTCACGCCGGGCGGATGCCCCGGGAGGGTGGCTGGCCGCCCTCCTGCTGGGGCTGTATGGGCCGGTGCTCGTCTTCGCCGGGCGCACCCTCGGCGAGTCGCTCTCCGCCGCCTTCCTCGTGGTGGCCATGGAGGCGCTGGACAGGCGGGAGCAGCCGGTGCGCGCGGGCTTCCTCGGTGGCATGGCGCTGGGGCTGGCCGTGGTGGTCCGCTACCCGTCCGCCATCGTCGTCCTCGCCGCGCTGATGTGGCTGGCGGCGGCGCGGCGCTGGAGGCTGCTGGCCTTCACCTGCCTGGGTGGCCTGGGCGTGGCCGCGGGGCTGGGCGCCCTCGATTGGGCCACCTGGGGCACGCCCTTCCACTCCTTCTTCGCCTACGTGCGCTTCAACGTCCTCTCCGGCGAGGCGGCGGCGCGCTTCGGGTCCGCGGGCCCTGGCTTCTACGTGAAGCCCCTCCTGGACGCCGTGCCCCTCTGGGCGGCGGCGGCCGTGCCCCTGGGGCTGGCCGCCCTGCGCCAGCACCGCGCGCTGTCCCTGCCACTGTGGTGCGCCGCCCTGTACACGGGCGTGCTGCTGACCACCGCGCACAAGGAGGAGCGCTTCCTCTACCCGGGGCTGGTGCTGGCCATGCTGGCCGCGGCGCCCCCGGTGGCTGCCTTCATCACCGCCCAGGCGAGGCCCGCCGTCCGCTGGGCCCTGACGGCGCTCGCCCTGGGGGCCGGCCTGCACGTGGCCCGCGACTACCCGTCCGGCGACCTGCGGGACGACCAGTTCCGCGCCATCGTCGCCGCCACCCGGGGCGGGGCGAGGGGCCTGCTCATCGTCAACGAAGGGCTGTGGGGCGCCGGCGGCTACTTCTACCTGGGCAAGCAGATTCCCTGGCTCACCTGCGACTGGCCCCACGACAACGCCTTCCAGCACGCCATGCAAGACAGGCGCTTCAACCGCGTCGTCACCTTCGAGGACCGGGCCCTCGAGGAGCTGCAGGCCGCCGGCTTCCGCATTGCCCGGCGGATGGGCCGCGAGACGATTCTCACCCGCGAGTAGCCAGGAGGGCAGGGGAGGGCGGGGAGCCCGCAAAGGCGAAGAGCCGGCACCCCGGAAGGGATGTCGGCTCTTCACAAGAAACGGCCGGGACACACGCGGAAGTACGCTACCGTTGCTTCCTTCCGGACCTGGCGGGGTTCACGCCCCCACGTTGTCCCGACCACAAAGTCTGTAACCACGAGCTACTGAAACATCAACGGAGAGGGTGGGATTCGAACCCACGATACCCTTTCAGATATACACGCGTTCCAGGCGTGCGCCTTCAACCGCTCGGCCACCTCTCCAGAAAGTCTGGAGCGGAGAGCGTAGGATTCGAACCTACGATACCGTTCCCGGTATGCCTGATTTCGAGTCAGGTGCCTTCGACCACTCGGCCAGCTCTCCAATATTCAGTTTTTTTGTTTCTTCGCGCGCAATCGCTCGAAGAAGGACTTCAAAAGCAGGCGGCTCTCGTCCGCCAGTATGCCACTTGAGACCTGGAGCCGGTGGTTGTGTCGAGGCTCCTCGGCCAGGTTGTAGAGCGAGCCTACCGCGCCTGCCTTCGGATCCATGGCTCCAAAAACGAGCCGCGTCACCCGGGACTGAACCAGCGCTCCAGCACACATGGCACAGGGTTCCAGCGTCACATACAGCGTGACTCCGGAGAGCCGCCAGGCACCCATGCTTCGGGCGGCGGCATCCATTGCCAGCATCTCGGCATGGGCCAGGGGGTGTCGGTCGATTTCGCGGCGATTGAAACCAGTGCCAATGACCTTTCCGTCAAGCACTGCCACCGCGCCGACAGGCACTTCTCCGAGTTCCGCTGCTTCCCGCGCGAGCGCAAGCGCCTGCTGCATGAAAGCTTCGTCGTCACTCATGAGAACAACGCGAAAGAAGATGGCGCTCCCTGGAGGATTCGAACCTCCGGCCTTCGGATTCGTAGTCCGACGCTCTATCCAGCTGAGCTAAGGGAGCATTTCTTCCGGCGTTACTACCACAACAAGTGGCGGAGAGAGAGGGATTCGAACCCTCGATACCCTTTCGAGTATGCAGGTTTAGCAAACCTGTGCCTTCAGCCTCTCGGCCATCTCTCCAACTCTTCTCTGTCAAAGAACCGCAAAACTCAAGAACAAAATCGGAGGCGGTAGGATTCGAACCTACGGAGAGCTTGCACCCTCTGCGGTTTTCAAGACCGCTGCCTTCAGCCGCTCGGCCACGCCTCCATGCTTCAGAGCCGGCGGAGTCCCGCGGTCCGACGGCGACCGTGGGGCCGCCCTTCTACCTGATTCGGGGCCCGTTGCAAGCCGGATTCATGAGCTTTAGAGCGGCTTCAGCTCTTTCAGCCCCCCCATGTACGGCCACAACGCTTCCGGGATGGCCACGCTTCCGTCCTCGCGCTGGAAGTTCTCCAGGATGGCGACGGTCGTCCGCCCCACCGCCAGGCCACTGCCGTTGAGCGTGTGGACGAGCTGGGGCTTATCCCCCTTCTGGGCCCGGTAGCGAATCTTGGCCCGGCGGGCCTGGAAGTCGCCGAAGTCCGAGCAGGAGGAAATCTCGCGGTACGTGTTCTGCCCGGGCAGCCAGACCTCGATGTCGTAGGTCTTCCGGGAGGCGAAGCCCATGTCCCCGGTGCACAGGAGCATCACCCGGTGGTGCAGCCCCAGGCGCCGGAGGATGTCGCAGGCGTCATCCGTGAGCTTCTCCAGCTCGTCCAGGCTCGTCTCCGGAGTGGCGAACTTCACCAGCTCCACCTTGTGGAACTGGTGCTGGCGGATGAGGCCGCGCGTGTCCTTGCCAGCCGAGCCGGCTTCCGCCCGGAAGCACGGGCTGAAGGCGCAGTAGCGCAGGGGCAGCTGCTCTCCCTCCAGGATTTCGTCCGCGTGGTAGTTGGTGACGGGCACCTCCGCGGTGGGGATGAGGAAGCGCTCCATCTCCCCGGCCGTCTTGAAGGCGTCGTCCTCGAACTTGGGCAGCTGGCCGGTGCCCATCATGGACTCGCGCAGCACCAGGTAGGGCGGAATCATCTCCAGGTAGCCCTTCTGGGTGTGCACATCGAGCATGAACGCGGCGAGCGCCCGCTCCAGCCGTGCCAGCGCGCCCTTGTAGTAGGCGAAGCGGCTGCCGGACACCTTCGCGGCGCGCTCGAAGTCGAGCATCCCCAGCTTCTCGCCCAGCTCGAAGTGCTGCTTGGGGGCGAAGAGGAGGTTGGGCTTCTCACCCCACGCGCGCACCTGGACGTTGTCCTCGGCGTCGGCGCCCACGGGCACGGACTCGTGCGGGACGTTGGGGATGAGCAGGAGGATGCGGTTGATCTCCTCCTCCACCTCCTTGAGGCGGGCCTCCTTCTCCTTGATTTCCTGCGACACGGCGCGCAGGTCCCCGCGCAGCGCGTCCAGCGCCTTGGGGTCCTCCTTCGCCTTGCGCTTCATCTCCTCGTTGGCCGCGTTGCGGCGGGCGGCCAGCGACTCCATGGAGACGTACAGCTCGCGGCGCTCGGCGAAGAGGCGCTGGAAGGGGCCCAAATCCAGGCTGCCACCGCGCGTCTGCAGGCGGGCGACAACGGCATCGAAGTTCTGCGCAACGTTCCGGAGGTCCAGCATGGGCCACGCCTTGTAGTCACCCCGGCGGAGGCCAGCAAGACTCTCGCTCCCGGGCTGCTCAGGGGAGGACGCCCCGGCCCCCCGCTACCTGACGCCGGCCGTGCCCCCGGAATGGGCCACGGCCGGCTCGGCTGCCCTCCAGCGGCTAGTTCTGGAGGTCGTAGATTTCGTCCTCGATGTCCTTCTTGTCCGTCGCGTCCGGCTTGCGCGACAGGTAGTCCTTGAAGGCCTGGACCGCCTCGCGGCGCTTGTTGCGCTCCTTATAGGCGTAGCCCAGGTAGTAGTAGGACATCGGGTTCTCTGGATCCGCGGTGGTGGCCTTGCGGTACCAGTCGATGGCCTTGGCGTGCTGGGCCTGCTCGGTGAAGGCGCGGGCGACCTTGTAATAGACGTAGGTGAGCTTCGGGTCCTCCTTGAGGGCCGTCTGGTAGCGCTTGACGGCCTCGTTCCAGCGGGCGGCGCTGAAGTAGGCGTCACCGATGGAGCCCAGCACCCGGGTGCGGCGCGGGTCGGCCTTGAGGCTGGCCTCGAAGGAGGCGGTGGCCCTGTCGAACTCGCCGGCCTCCAGGTGGGCGTGGCCGAGTGCCTCGTGGGCGTCCGCGTGCTGCGGGTCCAGCTCCACGGTCTTCTCCCACTCCTTGATGGCGTCCGGCATGTTCTTGGCGTCACGCAGGATGACGCCGAAGGCGTAGTGGTAGTCCGGGCGCTGGGGCGCGCGCTCCACCGCCTTGCGCATGTTGTCCACCGCGCCGGTGAACTCCAGCCGCTTCGCCTTCACGAGGCCCAGGTAGTAGAGCGCCTCGTGGTTGGAGGGCTCGTTGCTGAGCGCCAGGCCCAGGTTGCCCTCGGCGCCGGCCAGGTCGCCCTTCTCCAGCAGCACCGCGCCGAGCGTGATGGGCGTGGTGGTGGAGCGCGGGTCCTCCGTCTTGGCCTTCTCCAGCTCGGCCACGGCCTCCTCGAGCTGGCCCAGGCGCCACAGGACGATGCCGCGCTGCAGCCGGCCGTCCTTCAAGAGGTGCGGGTCCAGCTCCAGGGCGAGGTTGGCCTCCGTCTTCGCCTTCTCCAGGTCCCCGGCCAGCAGCGCCACGCGCGACAGGCCCAGGTGGGCATCGGCGAGGTTGGGGTCGAGCTGCGCGGCGCGCTCGAACTCCTGCTGGCCCAGGAGCGTGTTGTTCTCCGCCAGGGCCAGCTCGCCGAGGCCCGCGCGCACGCCGGCATGCTCCGGAGCCTTGGAGGCCGCCAGCTCCAGCTGGACGCGGGCCTCCGCGTTGCGGCGCTGACGCAGGTAGAAGCGGCCCAGGTAGAGGCTGGCCTCCACCAGGTTGGCGTCCGCGGCGATGGCGCGCTTGTAGTGGCCCTCCGCCTCGGAGAGCTTGTCGAGCGCGTCCTCGATGCGGCCGTAGAGGTAGGCGATGCGGGCCTCGCTGGGGAAGCGCCCGTTGGCCTTCTGCACCGCCTCCAGGGCGGCCTGCATCTTCCCCGTCATCACCAGGGCGGTGATGTGGCCGTCCGTGTACTCCAGGCTCCCGGACTCCTTGGCGACCAGCTCCGTGTAGAGGGGCAGGGCGCCCTCGTAGTTGCGCTGGGCGCGCAGCACGCGGGCGAGCTGCGCCTTGATGAAGGTGGAGTCCTTGTCCTTCTCCAGGGCGGCCTTCAGCTCGGCCTCGGCCTCCTTGGGCTTGTGCTGCTGGAGGAGGGCCACGCCCTTGAGGCCGCGGGCGCGGGCCAGCTCCGCCGGGCCCAGCGCGGACTGGACGTCCGCGGCGAGGGCGCGGTCCACCGCCTGGGCGCCCTTGTCGCCGTCCTTGCGCACCAGCAGCTCCACCGCGGCCAGCTCCACCGCGGAGGCGACGTGCTTCGGGTCCGCCTCGAGCGCGGCGGCGTACGACGCGGCGGCCTCGGCGGCGCGGTCCGCGGCCTGGTGCAGGTTGCCCAGGGCGTGGTGGGCCTTGGCGGACTTCGGCTCGCGGGCGAGAATCTTGTTCAGCGTCTCCACGGCGCGGGCCGCGTCGCCCTTCTGGGAGTAGGCCTCGGCCACGAGGAAGGCCAGCTCCAGGTCGCCCTGGTTGGCCTCGCGGCTGTACGCGTCGATGAGCGCGGGCAGCACCGAGTCCGTCTGCCGAGAGGTGAGGGCGATGGCCGCGGCGGCCTTGACGACCTCCACGTCCTTCTCGCCCAGCAGTCCAATCTTCTCCATCGCCTCGCGGCAGGTGCTCAGCTCGTTGGGCGACGAGGCCGCGTAGCGGCGCTGCAGGTAGTGGGTGGCCTGGCACCACAGCGAGCGCACCGCGGGGTACTCACCGTCCTGGAGCACCTGGGCGCTGAGGTCGCGGGCCTGCTTGTAGCTGGCGAAGGTGTCCTGGAGGAGCGCCTGGCGCGCGTCCGCCACCATCTTCGCCTGGGACGAGCCCTCGGAGACCTTGGCGGGGAAGAGGGCTTTACGGCCGTAGGCGCCGTAGATGGAGCCGAACTCCATGGCCGCGCCGATGCCCAGCACCACCACGCCGGCGGCGGCGGCGGCCAGCATGGGGATGCGCTTCTTCCACTTCTCCTGGGCGCCGCTGCGGTCCACCACCGCCACGCCGGCCATGCGGCCCTCGTAGAGCTGCTCGAGGCGCTTCATGTTGGCCTGCGGGTTGGCGGCGTCCGCCCGGGGCGCCTCGGCGGCGGCCACGGCCGGGGCGGCGACGGGCGCCACCACCTTGGAGGGGCCCTCCATCAGCCGCTGGATGGCGGCGGCGAAGGTGGCCACCGTGCCGATGGGCGACCAGTTCTCCGAGTCCGTGGAGACGTCCTCGTTGCCCAGCAACTGCCCGTCCTCCAGCATCTTGACGATGACACCCTCGTCGAACGGGCCGAACACCTTGCCCGAGCGGCGACGGACGTGGAAGCGGCGCACCTTGGCGCCGGCCTGGGCGCCGCCCTCCTTGCCGGCCGCGTCGTCGATGAACGACAGCATCTCCAGGCCGTCCGCGGGGCCCGTGTTGGGCCTGTCTCTTATACACA
>NZ_JABBJJ010000259.1 GCF_012933655.1 Pyxidicoccus fallax
ATGCGAAGCTGGCGTGAGTCCATGGCCCGGGGCCAGGTGCCGGAGGAGGGCATCCTCAGCGGCGCGCTGGTGCTGGTGGGCGGCGCTCTGCTCGTGGCGCCCGGCGTGTTCACCGACGTGGTGGGCCTGCTGCTGCTGATTCCGCCCACGCGCCGCTTCGTGGCCGCGCGGCTGCGGCGCGCGCTGGAGCGGCGGGTGCGTGACGGCTCCGTGCGCTTCACCACCTTCGGCGGGGGTGGGTTCGGTGGGTTCACCACGTCGTCGCACGGTGGGCCGTTCGCCGGTGGGCCGTTCGCCGGAGGCTCCAGCGGGACGTTCGACGAGGGCCCCGGAGCGGCGTCACGCTCGAAGCACGGGGACGCGCAGGCCGAGGTGGACGCGGAGTTCACCGAAGAGCCACGGCGGCACTGAGCCGCCGCGCGCTCAGGTGCGGGGGCTCACGCGGCTGCTGCCGCCGATGCTGGCCTGGAGCGTGGTGGAGCCCGCGCGCCAGGGCCGCGCCTGCTCGCGGAGCCAGCGCCCGGCGCCGGCCACCAGCGCGCACGCGAGGAGCAGGGCCACGCCGACGCCAATCGCGGCGGGAACCCCGAGCCGCGGGCCCACGCGCCCGGCGAGGCCGGCGATGTCCGCCCAGCCGTACACCACCGGCAGGTGCAGGACGTAGATCCACAGCGACAGCCGCCCGAAGGGGGCCAGCAGTCCGCTGACGCGCTGGGGCAGCAGGTTCACCGCGCCCAGCACCATCAACCCCTGGCCCACGCGGTACGCCACCATCCACGGGCTCGTCGGGCTCCAGTCCGACGGCAGCCAGTGCGTGAGCCCGAGCAACCCGGCGCCCAGCGCCACCAGCGCCAGCCCCTGCGGCCAGCCCGGACGCAGCAGGTGGAAGACGTGCGCCGCGAAGGCGCCCGCGAAGAAGAAGCCCGCCCACGGGAAGAACGGGAAGCGGCTGCCCTCCGCGCTGCCGATGAACTGCTGCACCGGCCCCGGCAGCCCGGCGCCCAGGCGCCACATGGCCGCGCTCACCAGCGGCACGCCCACCGCCAGCCCGAGCAGCACCACCCCACGTCCCCAGCGCGCAGGCGCCAGCGCCAGCAGCGTGGAGCCGAACAGCAGCGCGAAGCCGATGCACTGGAGCGCGTCGAAGGACAGGACGTGCGACAGCATCTGCTCCGTCCACCCCATGCCCCGCACCGCGGCCCAGCCCGGCCAGTGCAGCAGGTAGCCGAGGAACAAGAGCAGCAACGCGCGCCGCACCCGGCGGCCGTAGATGTCCCGCGCCGCCGAGGGCTTCGTCCCCAGCGCCGCCACCACCGCCCAGCCGCTCACCAGCAGGAACAGCGGCGCGGTGACGCCGCGGAAGGCCCAGTAGTGCTGCACCCACGGCAGCGCGCGCGACGCGGGCGCGAGCAGGGCATCCAGCGTGTGCCCCATCACCATGGCGATGACGGCCAGGCCGCGAGCCCCATCCAATCCGGGATGGCGGCGCGGCTGCTTCTCGAAGGTGAACTGGGGACCGAGTCGGTTCACGCGACCCGGAGCATAGGATGATGTGCGGGCCGCGTCTCGAAAACGCACAAAACGAGCGGTGTGCCTTCACTCCCAGGCAGAGGACCTGGACGGCTCGTGGGGTGCTACATGATTGGACATGCGCCCGGTTCCACTGCCCGTCCTCGTCGCGCTGCTCGTCCTCCCCGCCAGGTTCTCCGCGAGCGCGGCGTCCGATGACAAGTGGTGGGACAGGGACAAGCGGAATCACCTCGCCGTGTGCTCTGGCCTGGCGATTGCCGGTTACGGGGGCGGCGCGCTCCTCTTCGAGGAGCCCCGGGCGCGGTGGCTCTCCGGCGCGGGACTCGCGATGGGCGTCGGGCTGGGCAAGGAGCTGTACGACGCGCAGTGGGGGAGGGGCTTCTCCGCCAGGGACCTGATCTGGGACGCGGCGGGGACGGCCGTGGGGCTCGGTGTGGCGTACCTGGCGGACCGCTTCGTCTTCGGAGCGGGCGTGCCCGAGAAGACGTCCGCTGCCCGAGCCCCGGCGCCAGCGCGGAGCACCCCGCTCGTCCTGAACGGGCGGGGTGGGGCACCGTCCCCGTCGTACCGGGAGCCGGTGCTAGGTCAGGTCGCCGCGCCCGTCCTCGACGGGCACGGTGCCCTCGGCGGGAGCGGGCCGCTGGAGAACCCCGCCTCGCTCGGACTCGACGGTGCCGCGCTCATCGCCGATGGGGGCAGGGGGCTCGGAGGCGATGGGGCCTCGCGCCCGGCGCTCGACGGCCTGCACCAGCTGCTCGCGCTGGAGGCGTGGGTCCACCAGCATCATGGCGCCACCGCGGCCGTCGCCGCTGGTGACGAGCACCGTGACGCGCCCGCGCGGGCATTGGTTCATGCAGCCGGTGGGCAGCACGCGGACCTGCTCGGACAGGCCGCGCTCGGCGAAGGCACCCTGGAGCCAGCGCGGCAGGTCCATACCGCCGGCCCGCGCGCCACCGCGCATGAGGCACTTGCGGCAGACGAGCACCTCCACCTCTTCCGCCGGTCCACCGCCGCGTTCGTCCCGCATCCATCCTCCGTGCCGGCGCGCCATGCGCCGCTCGATGCCCCGCTGCGTGCCCCGGAACTCCGGGTGGCACACCGGAAGCAGCCAGGAAATGGGAGGTAGTCGCGCGCCCGCGTGCTTGCAGGCGCAGCCCGCCTGTCCGTGCCCCTGGCGAGCGGAATGGCGCTCCCAGGCCGGTATGGTCTGATGGATGCCTGAAGCCGGCGTGACATCCGGCGCCGCTTCCCGGAACGCATCCTGCATCCTTGCTGTTAGCGTTCGTCCCCGACCCACTGTAGAGAGCCTTCCATGCGCAGAACCCGCCTTCTTCCGCTGCTCACACTGTCCGCTCTCGGCGCCGGTGCGCTCCCGGCGTGTGAAGAGAAGCCGGAGTCCGCGCCGACGCAGGCCGCCGCGCCCGTGGCCGCGCCGACAGCGGCGAAGCCTCCCGCGTCCAAGCCGATGACGCCGGAGCAGCTCGCGCACTTCTTCCTGCCGCTGCCTCCACCGAAGGACGCAAAGCCTGCGCCCGAGGACACGGAGGCCCAGGTGGCGCTCGGCCGGATGCTCTACTTCGAGCCGCGCCTGTCGAAGAACCACGACGTGTCCTGCAACACCTGCCACGGCCTGACGACGTTCGGCGTGGACAACAAGCCGCTGTCGGACGGGCACAAGGGGCAGAAGGGCAGCCGCAACTCGCCCACCGTCTACAACGCCGCCGGCCACATCGCGCAGTTCTGGGACGGGCGCGCGGCGACGCTGGAGGAGCAGGCCCAGGGCCCCATCCTCAACCCGGTGGAGATGGCCATGCCCGACGAGAAGCGCGTCGTGGCCACGCTGTCCTCCATCCCCGAGTACACCGCCCGCTTCCGCGAGGCCTTCCCCGGCGACAAGAAGCCGGTGACGCTGGCCAACGCCGCGCGCGCCATCGCCGCCTACGAGCGCAAGCTCACCACCCCCTCGCGCTTCGACAAGTACCTGGCGGGCCAGCACGGCGCCCTCACCGAGCAGGAGCAGCGCGGCCTCCAGCTCTTCGCCACCACCGGCTGCACCACGTGCCACAACGGCCCGGCGGTGGGGGGCACCTCCTTCCAGAAGCTCGGCCTCGTGGAGGACTACCCGGGCCTCAAGGACGCCGGCCGCTTCGACGCGACGAAGAACGAGGACGACCGCGGCAAGTTCCGCGTGCCCACGCTGCTCAACGTGGACAAGACGGGCCCGTACCTCCATGACGGCAGCGTGCAGGACCTGCCCACCATGGTGCGGCTGATGGCGAAGCACCAGCTGGCGCGCAACCTGACGGACGCCGAGGTGGACGACCTGGTCGCCTTCCTCAAGAGCCTCACCGGCGAGCTGCCGCCCCAGGAGCTCATCTCCGCGCCGCCGCTGCCGCCCAGCACGAAGAAGACGCCCAGGCCGGACCCGACCTGAGCCGTTCCATGAAACGCGCGTGAAACGTGCGCGCCGCCCCGGGCATTGCTAAGCAGCGGGGCCATGGACCGAATGTTCTTCTACGCCCACTCCGGGCTGCGCTACCTGGTGCTGCTCGCTGGCGTGCTGGCGATTGGCTACTTCGCCTTCGGGCTCGCCACGAAGCGTCCCTTCGACAAGGGCGGCCGCATCCTGGGCGCCTCCTTCGCCGGGCTGCTGCACCTGCAGGTGCTGCTCGGCATCCTCGTGCTGGTGACGCGCTTCTACTACCCGGCGCTCATCGGGCACATCGTGATGATGGTGCTCGCGGCCGTCGTCGCGCAGGTGTCCATGTCCGTCAACCGCCGCCGCCCGCAGCCCAACTTCGCGCTGCCGCTGGCGGGCGTGGGCGTGACGCTGCTCCTCATCATCGGTGGCATCATGGCCATCGGCCGCGGCGTGTTCACCACCACCGCGATGTGATTCACCGAAACACGCCGTAACGCGCGGCCCGCCGGGAAAATGCTGCGCTCGCCCGGGCCGCGCGGCGCAAATGCTGCGCGGCCTCGGCCGCCTCCAACGCGCGCCCGCCTGGATGTCCGCTTCCAGGCAGTCTGGCCCTCGCATTGCAGTCGTGCCTCCGCGTGCCGGGCAATGAGCCCGGCCTCCCCGCGAGGAGGGGCACGCAGCGATGCGGACTCAAGCCCAGGGTGGACGGCCGCGCCCGGCGCACCGGTTCGTTCCCGTCGTTCAGCTGTTGGCCATGCTGTCGGCTCCCGCCGCGCTGGCCCAGGGTGCTCCGCAGGGCGCCCAGCTCTTCACGCAGCGCTGCGCGAGCTGCCACTCGGTGGGCGAGGGCGACCGCGTGGGCCCGGACCTGCACGGCGTGCTGGAGCGCCGCGATGAGGCGTGGGTCACCCGCTTCATCCAGAGCCCGGGCTCGCTCATCGACGCGGGCGACCCGGTGGCCAACGAGCTGCTGAAGAAGTTCAACGGCATCCGGATGCCGGACCAGTCGCTCAACGACACCGAGCGCGCCAGCCTCTACGCCTTCTTCCGCGACTGCGCCGCGAAGGGGAAGGGCGCCTGCAAGCCGTCCCCGGCCGCGAAGATGGGCACGGACGCCACGCAGGAGGAGGTGGCCCGCGGCCGCCGGCTCTTCGAGGGCAGCGAGCCGCTGACCCACGGCGGCCCGGCCTGCATCGGCTGCCACGACGTGCGCGGCATCGGCGTGGCCGGCGGCGGCACGCTCGGGCCGAACCTCACCTTCGCCTTCGCGCGCAAGGGTGAGCGCGGCCTGACGCCCCTGCTGGCGAAGCTGGACACGCCGCTGATGGCGCCGCTGTACGCGAAGGCGCCCCTCACCGAGGAGGAGCAGTACGCGGTGAAGGCGTACCTGGCGGATGCCTCGCGTGATGGCGGCAAGCCGCGCCAGGACAGGGACTTCTTCTACCTCGGCATCGTCGGCCTGGCCGTCGCGCTGGGGTTCATCGGACTCGTCTGGGGACCGCGCGGGAAGGACCCGCACCACCCCTGACGGCGCTGCTCGAGCGAGGCCTCCCGTGAGCGACTCCTTCTTCTTCTCCTTCATTCCCTATGCGGCGGCGGGCGTGGCCGTGGCGGGCGGGGTTCACCGCAGGGTGACGCGCTCTTCCACTCCGGCCCGCGGCAGCCGCGAGCCCTGGACTCCCGCGGGCCGCGCCGTGCTGGCCGGCGGCGCCACCGTGGCCCTGCTCCACCTGCTGGGGCTGGCCGCGCCCCGCGCGATGCAGGCCTTCAACGCGTCTCCCGCGCGCCTCTTCACGCTGGAGGCGGTGGGCCTCATCGGCGGCATGTTGCTGGGCTGGGGACTGTTGAGCCTCACCCTGCGCCGGGCCCGCGAGGGCCAGTGGGTGATGGCTGGCTTCCTCGGCCTCTTGCTGGCGCAGGTGCTCACCGGCGTGCACATCGCGGTGGCGCTGCGCTGGGGCTCCGCGTGGTACCTGCACGTGTCGGTGCCGTACCTGCGCTCGCTCATGGCCTTCCAGCCGGACGCGTCGCTGATGGCCCAGACGCCGCTCGTCTTCCAGCTCCACACGCTGTCCGGCTTCGCGCTGCTGGCCGTGGCTCCCTTCGTCCGCGCGCGGCGCGGGGTGGCCGTGGCGCTGGCGCCGAGCCCCACCGACGACACGCCGATGCTCGCCACGCCCCGGGAGGGGACCGCCCGCTGAAGTGGGGGCCCACCGCCATGAACGACGCCTCGACTCGCACCTCGCGCTCCGCCCGCGCCACCGGCTGGATGGGCGCGCTGTCCGCCCTGGCCCTGGCCGGGTGCAGCGGCCCGGTGAACAACCAGCAGGGCTACATGCCCGAGCAGCCCGTGGCCTTCTCCCACGCCGTCCACGCGGGCCAGTACGAGCTGGACTGCCAGTACTGCCACGTGGGCGCGGAGAAGAGCCGCCACGCCGGCGTGCCGTCCTCCAGCGTGTGCATGAACTGCCACACGCAGGTGAAGAAGGACTCGCCCGAAATCCAGAAGGTGGCCGCCTCGGTGGCGGAGAACAAGCCGCTGGAGTGGGTGCGCGTCCACCGCCTGCCGGACCACGCGTACTTCAACCACGCCAGCCACGTCACCTCGGGGCTGAAGTGCCAGACGTGCCACGGCCCGGTGCAGGAGATGGTGCGCCTGGAGCAGGTGGAGCCGATGACGATGGGCTGGTGCCTGGACTGCCACCGCGAGACGGCGGCGGCGCAGGTGTCCGCGCTCCCGCCTTCCGCGCCGCGCTCGGGCGAGCTGCTCGCCATGTCCACCGGGGCGCCGCCGCCCGCGCCGCTGAAGGAGCCCCGCATCCTGCAGCCCCCCACGGACTGCTCCAGCTGTCACCGCTGAGGTACCCCCGCCATGTCCGACACCCTTCCCAAGTACTGGCAGAGCCTGGCGGAGCGCGCGGGCGACCCCGGCGTCCTCGAGCAGGCCCGGAACGAGTTCGCCGAGGAGCTGCCGGTGGGCACCGCCTTCGCCCCACCGGACGCCAGCAGCCGCCGCGACTTCTTCAAGATGATGGGCCTGAGCGCCACGGCGGCCCTCGTCGCCTGCAACCGCGCTCCGGTGCAGAAGGTCATCCCCTACGTGGCCCGGCCGGACGAAGTCACTCCGGGCCTGGCGCTCTGGTACGCGTCCACCTGCGGCGGGTGCAGCGCCCAGTGCGGCCTGCTCTTGAAGACGCGCGACGGCCGCCCCATCAAGGTGGAGGGCAACGACGAGCACCCCGTGTCCCGCGGCGGCGTGTGCGCGGTGGGGCAGGCGTCGGTGCTCTCGCTCTATGACGCCAGCCGCGCCCGCTTCCCGGCGCTGTCGTGCAAGCGCACCACCTGGGCGGCGCTGGACGCGGGCGTGACGGAGGGCCTACGCAAGGCGTCCGAGGAGGGCAGGGCCATCCGCGTGGTGCTGCCTTGGGTGATGGGCCCCACGGCCGAGGCCGCGGTGCGGCGCTTCCTCACCGCGTACCCCACGGCGCGCACGGTGCGCTACGAGCCGCTGGGCGAGCTGGCCGCCATCGGCGACGCCTACCGCGTCACGCACGGCGCCCGCGTGGTGCCGGACTACCGGTTCGACCAGGCGAAGGTCATCGTCAGCTTCGGCGCGGACTTCCTGGGCACCTGGGTGTCGCCAGTGGCCTTCACGCGCCAGTACGTCGAGGGGCGCGACGCGGCGGGCAAGCGGGAGATGGCGCGGCACTTCCAGGTGGAGCCGGTGATGACGCTCACCGGAGCCGCCGCGGACCGACGCTTCCCGGTGGCTCCGTCGGACCTGGCGCCCGCGCTCGGCGCGCTGGTGCGGAAGCTGGCGGTGAAGGCCGGCCGCACGGTGCCCGCCCTGGCGCTGCTGCCTCCGCCCACGCTGGCGGAGTCCTCCATCGAGGAGATGGCGGACGCGCTGTGGGCGCAGCGGGGCCACGCGCTGGTGGTGTGCGGCGGTGACGACGTGGCCTCGCAGGTGCTGGCCAGCACGGCCAACGCGCTCTTGGGCAACGAGGGCACGACGGTGTCCCTGGCCGACGGCCTGGCACTGGACGTGGACGCGCTGTCCTACGGCGAGCTGCTGGCGGAGGTAAGCGCGGGCGCGGTGGGCGCGGTGCTCTTCCTCGGCGTCAACCCCGCGTACACGGACCCGCGCGGCGCGGAGCTGGAGGCGCTGCTCAAGGGCGTGCCCCTCACCGTTGCCACCAACGACCGGCTGGACGAGACGGCCACCCTGGCGCGCTACCACGCGCCGGACTCCACCGCCCTGGAGTCCTGGGGCGACGCGGAGCCCCGGCGCGGCGTGCTGTCCCTGCGTCAGCCCGCGGTGGCCCCGCTGCACGAGACGCGGAGCGTGGTGGAGTCGCTGCTCACGTGGGCGGGCGCGGCCCGCTCGCACTACGACTTCCTGCGCTCGCGCTGGGAGGCGGAGGTCTTCCCCAAGGCGGGCGCGGCGGGGCAGGACTTCGGCGCCTTCTGGGACGACGCCGTGCGCCGGGGCGTGGTGACGCTGTCCTCGGCGACGGTGGAGGCCCCGGCCTTCCGTGAGGACGGGCTGGCGAAGGCGCTGGCCGGCGTGGCGCACCCGTCCGTGGAGTGGGAGCTGGTGCTGTACCCCACGGTGGCGGTGCGTGACGGCGCGCCCGCGAACAACGCCTGGCTGCAGGAGGTGGCGGACCCCATCACCAAGGCGACGTGGGGCAACCAGGCCCTCATCGCCCCGGCGCGCGCCAAGGCCCTGGGCCTGGAGGACGGCGCGGTGGTGCGGGTGGCCGTGGGCGGCAGGTCGGTGTCGCTGCCGGTGCTCGTCCAGGCCGGTGTGCACCCCTCCGTCATCGCGGTGGCGGTGGGCTACGGCCGCACGAAGGCGGGCGCCGTCGCGGACGGCATCGGCGCCAACGGCTACCCGCTGGCCGCGCTGGTGGAAGGCCGCGTGCGGCGCGCGGTGCCGGGCGTGGCGGTGGAGGCCACCGGCGAGAAGCAGCCGCTGGCGCTCACCCAGACGTACCACCGGCTGGAGGGCCGTCCGCACGTGCGCGAGGCCGAGCTGGCCGCCTTCCTCGCCAACCCGCGCGCGGGCAACGAGGTGGAGGGGGGACACGGCGGCGGCAATGACAAGCACCCGCTCTCCATCTGGTCCGGCCACGAGTACAAGGGCCACCGCTGGGCGCTGGCGGTGGACCTGAGCGCCTGCACGGGGTGCTCGGCCTGCGTGGTGTCCTGCCAGGCGGAGAACAACATCCCCAGCGTGGGACGCGACGAGGTGCTGCGCGGCCGCGAGATGCACTGGATGCGCGTGGACCGCTACTACCAGGGCGACGAGGCCAACCCCCAGGTGGTGCATCAGCCGCTGATGTGCCAGCACTGCGAGAACGCCCCGTGCGAGACGGTGTGCCCGGTGCTCGCCACGGTGCACTCCACGGAGGGGCTCAACCAGCAGGTCTACAACCGCTGCGTGGGCACGCGGTACTGCGCCAACAACTGCCCCACCAAGGTCCGCCGGTTCAACTGGTTCGACTACAAGCACGACGACCCGCTGGAGCGCATGGTGCTCAACCCGGATGTCGTCGTGCGCAGCCGCGGCGTCATGGAGAAGTGCTCCATGTGCGTGCAGCGCGTGCAGGAGGCCAAGGCCACTGCGAAGCGCGAGGGCCGCCCACTGAAGGACGGCGACGCGCAGACGGCCTGCCAGCAGAGCTGCCCCGCGAAGGCCATCCACTTCGGAGACCTCAATGACCCGGCCAGCACCGTGGCGAAGCTGTCCAAGGACGGCCGCGCCTTCCGGCTCCTGGAGGAGCTGAACATCGGGTCGTCCATCACCTACCTCACGAAGATCCGGAACACCGGGTCGGGAAGCGGAACATGAGCCACCAGCATCTGTCCCCGCTGCGCGAGCCGCTCGTCAGCGAGGCGCGCACCCTGGGCCAGCTCACCGAGGAGATCTGCGCCCCCATGGAGCGCCCGCCCACGTGGAAGTGGTGGGCGGCCTTCGCGATAGCGGTGTCGATTCTCGGCACCGGCGCCGGCATCGTCGCCTACCAGGTGGGCACGGGCATCGGCGTGTGGGGCCTCAACAAGACGGTGGGCTGGGCCTTCGACATCACCAACTTCGTGTTCTGGGTGGGCATCGGCCACGCGGGCACGCTCATCTCCGCCATCCTCTTCCTCTTCCGGCAGAAGTGGCGCACCAGCATCAACCGCGCGGCCGAGGCGATGACGCTCTTCGCCGTCATGTGCGCGGCGCTCTTCCCCGTCATCCACATGGGCCGCCCGTGGCTGGCCTTCTGGGTGCTGCCGTACCCGAATGACCGCGGCAGCCTCTGGGTGAACTTCCGCTCGCCGCTCTTGTGGGACGTGTTCGCCATCTCCACGTACTTCACCGTGTCCGCGGTGTTCTGGTACGTGGGCCTCATCCCGGACCTGGCCACGGTGCGTGACAGGGCGAAGGCGGGCATCCGCAAGGCCGTCTTCAAGGTGCTGTCGCTGGGGTGGACGGGCTCGCACCGGACGTGGAGCCGCTACGAGACGGTGTACCTGCTGCTCGCGGGGCTCGCGACGCCGCTGGTGCTCAGTGTGCACACCATCGTCTCCATGGACTTCGCCACGTCCGTCATCCCCGGCTGGCACACCACCATCTTCCCGCCGTACTTCGTGGCGGGCGCGGTGTTCAGCGGCTTCGCCATGGTGCTGACGCTGATGATCATCACCCGCGTGGTGCTGGGCTACGAGCACCTGATTACGATTCGGCACCTGGAGAACATGACGAAGGTCATCATCGTCACCGGTGGCATCGTGTCGCTGGCGTACGGGACGGAAGTCTTCATCGCCTGGTACTCGGGCAACGAGTACGAGCGCTATGCCTTCCTCAACCGCGCCTTCGGTCCGTACGCGTGGGCCTACTGGACGATGGTGACGTGCAACGTGGTGTCGCCGCACCTGTTCTGGTTCAAGAAGATACGCACGTCGCCCGCGGCCATCTTCGTGCTGTCGCTGGTCATCAACGTGGGCATGTGGTTCGAGCGCTTCGTCATCATCGTGACGAGCCTGCACCGCGACTTCCTGCCCAGCAGCTGGTCCATGTACACGCCGACGATGGTGGAGGTGGGCACGTTCATCGGCACCTTCGGTCTGTTCTTCACCCTGTTCCTGCTCTTCGTGCGCGTGCTGCCCATCATCTCCATCGGCGAGGTGAAGAGCGTGCTCGGCTTCGCCCGCGCCGAGGTGCCGGTCGACGCCGAGCCCCGCAAGCCCGCGCACTCCGCTCCCGAGCCGCTGCCCGCGGTCCAGGGCCCCATGGCCGCCCCCGCGCTGGCCCTGGTCACCCGAAAGGATGCTCCCGTATGAGCGCCTCCGTCCTCATCGGCTACTTCGACAGCGAGGAGAAGGTCCTCGATGCCACCCGCGCCGTGCGCGAGGCCGGCCACGCGCTGCACGACGTGTACACGCCCTACGCGGTGCACGGCATGGATGACGCCATGGGCCTGAAGCCCAGCCGCCTCACCTGGGTGTGCTTCGGCGCCGGCCTGACGGGCGCGACGCTCGCCATGTCCCTGCAGCTGTACACCAGCGTGGTGAGCTGGCCGCTCAACGTGGGTGGCAAGCCGTTCAACTCGTTCCCCGCGTTCATCCCCGTCTCCTTCGAGCTGACGGTGCTGTTCGCGGCATTGACGACCGTGGCGGCCTTCCTCCTCCGCGCGAAGCTGTTTCCGGGCAGCAAGCGCGCGGCCCTGCCTCGGGTGACGGATGACCGGTTCGCCATCGCGGTGGCGCCGGGCACGGAGCTGGCCGCCGCGGAAGAAGTGCTGCGCCGGCACGGCGCGGTGGAGACGGCCCGGGTGGAGGTGGCGTCGTGAGAAAGGCACTCCTGGGACTGGCGGCGCTGGGGCTCGCCACCGCCGGCTGCGAGCAGGACGAGACGCGGCCCAACTACGAGTACGCGCCGGACATGGTGTCCTCGGTGCCGTACGACAGCTTCGCGCCCAACCCGAACACGCCGGACGGCAAGACGCTGCTCGGGCCGGCGAAGGGCACGGTGCCTCGCGGCTTCAAGCCGCTGCACCTGGCCTCGGGGCCGGAGGAGGCCGCGCGCGCGGGGCGGGAGCTGAAGAACCCGTACCCCGCCTCGCCGGAGGTGCTGGCGCGGGGGCAGGTGGCCTTCCAGCGCTACTGCACCCCGTGCCACGGCTCGGGCGGATTGGGAGACGGGCTGGTGACGGCGCGCTTCCCCATGCCTCCGTCGCTGCTCGGCGAGCACGCGAAGGGCCTGCCCGACGGGCAGATCTTCCACATCATCACCCACGGCCAGGGGCTGATGCCGGCCCACGGCTCGCAGGTGGCGCCGGAGGACCGGTGGAAGCTGGTCCACTACATCCGGACGTTGCAGAACCCCGCGCGGACGGCGCGGAAGGACGTGCCATGAGTTCCCACGTGCATGAGGCGCCTCCGGCCGGTTCGAGCGGAGGTTTCGAAGTGGGCGCGGGCGTGCGCCGCGCGGCGCTGGTGGCCGCGGTGGTGGGCCTGGGCACGCTGGGGGCGGGGCTGGCCCTGTACCCGGAGCGCGCGCTGTCCAGCCTGCTCACCAGCGGCTTCCTCTTCCTGTGCCTGGGTCTGGGTGGCGCGGTGTTCCTGGCGCTGATGTACGTGGCCAACGCGGGCTGGTTCACCGTCTTCAAGCGCATCCCCGAGGCGTTCTCCGCGTACGTGCCCTGGGGCGCGGCGCCGCTGCTGGCGCTGGTGCCCTTCGCGCCGAAGCTGTACCTGTGGGCGCGGCCGGGAGTCATGGAGACCGACCACCTGCTGCACAAGAAGGCGGCCTTCCTCAACGTGCCGTTCTTCGGCATCCGCATGGTGCTGATGCTGGCCCTGTGGGTGGGCTTCACGTGGCTGCTGCGGCGCAACTCGCTCAAGCAGGACACGGAGCGCACGGAGGCGCTCACGAAGCGCAACGTGGCGACGTCGGCGGTGTTCCTGGTGCTCTTCGGGCTGACGTTCTGCCTGGCGGCGTTCGACTGGCTGATGAGCCTGGAGCCGCACTGGTTCAGCACCATCTACGCGCTCTACAACTTCGCGGGGCTGCTCAGCTCCAGCGTGTGCGCGATTACCGTGGCCGCCATCCTGCTTCACCGCGCGGGGGCGCTGCCGCAGCTCAACACCAGCCACCTGCACGATTTGGGCAAGCTGATGTTCGGCTTCGCCACGTTGTGGGCGTACCTGTGGTTCTCGCAGTTCCTGCTCATCTGGTACGCGAACATCCCGGAGGAGACGGCGTACTTCATCCCGCGCATGCACGGCGGGTGGGCGGTGCCGTTCTACCTGAACATCGTGCTGAACTGGGCGCTGCCCTTCGTGTTGCTGCTGCCTCGGCCGGCGAAGCGCAACCCGGCGCACCTGCTGCGCGTGGCGGCCATCCTCCTGGCGGGCCGCTGGCTGGACCTGCACCTGATGGTGGCTCCGGCGAACATGCCGGACGGAGCGGGCCTGGGGCTGTACGAACTGGCCGGCATCGTGGGCGTGGGCGGGCTGTTCCTGCTGGCGGTGACGCGCGCGGTGCGCTCGGCGCCGATGATTCCGGCGGGCGACCCGTACCTCGTGGAGAGCCTGCACCACCACACCTGAGCTGTTGTCCGCGGGGGCCGCGGACCGCCGGGCGCCTTCCCACTTCCCATGGCGTCTGGACCGCGCGGCCCTCGCAGCGGCGCCGCCCGTTTTCCTCGACGGGCGGCGTCGCTTTTTTGTCAGGCGCTCCGCTGACGGCGGCGCCGGGCGAGCGGCACCAGCAGCGGCAGCAGGAGGGCGGTGAAGCCCAGGCCCGTGCTGCAGCCGCCCCCGCTGTCCGACTTCCCACCCTCGTCGGGGTTCTCGCCGCCGGGGTTGACCACCGGGCCGCCGGTGCCCGCATCCCGTCCGCCATCCGTGGAGCCACCGTCAGTCCCGGTCCCCGTGCCTGCATCCGTGCCGGAGCCAGCGTCCCCCGTCGTGCCGGTACCGGCGTCCACCGGCGTGCTGGTGCCAGCGTCCCCCGGCTTGCCGGTGCCGCCGTCGCAGTCGCCCAGCGAGTGCTCCAGCGCGCCGAGGGTGTGCTGCGTCCCCGTTGGCCGGGGGCGCGCGCAGTAGTCGTCCGTCACCGAGGCCCGCCGGGCGGCCTGACCGATGAGGTTCGAGACGCTGCCCTTGATGCGCAGGTCCCCGTTGAACGGCGCCTGGTACCAGTTGTTCCAGGTGGCCGTCGCCACGTTCATCATGTTGGTGCCCGCGTTGAACTTCCCGCCGTCGCGGCCGCGAATCACCGAGGACAGGACGTTGCCGTGCGCCTCTCCCGTGGAGGACGCGTAGCGGTAGTCCACGCCGTTGGTGCCGACGAGGGTGTTGAACGCCACCTGCGTGTTGGCCGCCTTGTTCAGGTAGATGGCGACGTCCGAGCAGTTGACGATGATGTTGTTCCGCAGGATGCCATCCGAGTGCTCGGGGTCGCAGGCCACGCCCGCGTCGAAGGCGGGAGCGCAGAAGGCGTTCCCGGTTCCTCCGCCGCCGAGGGACAGGCCGATACGTGCGTCCCCGGCGGGCGCGACGTCCTTCGAGCAGATGACGAGGTTGCGCTCGAAGACACCGCGCTTCCCGCCACTCTTCATGAAGGCGCCATAGGAGATGAGATTGCCTCCGAGCTTGGCGAAGTCGTGCAGGTAGTTGTCCCGGACCACCCAGTCGTCTCCGGTGTCGATGTTGAGCTTGGTGACCGGGCTGCTCGTGTTCCGGCCGCGGGTGTCATAAAGCTCGTTGTGCTCGATGAGGCCGGCGTGGGGCATCTCGTAGACCCCGCTGGAATTCCTCGTGGCGTTCACCTTGAGCTGGGCGTTGAAGTTCCGCACCCGGCTGTGACGGAGGACGAAGCCCTCCGCGTGGCCGGTGACGTGGAACGCGTGCTCGCAGGCGCTGTCCGTGGCGCACACGCCCTCGACGTCCAGCCCGTCGAAGGTCCAGTGCCGGCCCGTGACGATGAAGCCTTCCAGGGCGTTGAACCGGATTTGAGCCCCGTGCCGGTTCGCCGCGCGCACGATGATGGGCTGGGCGACGGTGCCCTCCGCCCGGCAGTTCAGGTTGGCGCCGACGTTGTACGTGCCGTCCGCGAGGATGATCTCATCTCCCGCCTGGGCGGAGGAGAGCGCTGTCTGGAGCTGGGCGACGGTGGAGACGTTCTTCACCGCGGCGAGGCCAGGGCTGGACAGCAGCAGCAGTGCGAGGGGGGTGAGGCGCATGGTGGCACTTCCTCCGAGGGGGGAGGTCAGATGCTACCCCCGCATTCAGGGAATTCCAGCGTGCCGTGACGGTATGCTCTCCCGCACCGATATGAGCGCACATCCGCCATCCGCCCCGCCGGTCCGCGCCGCGCTGCTGGGCTTCGGCTTCGCGGGCAGGACCTTCCATGCTCCGTTGATTCAGGCCACGGAGGGACTGGAGCTGCGCGTCGTCGCCTCCAGCCAGCCGGACGCCGTGCGGGCCCAGGTGCCGGGCGCGACGGTGGTGGCGTCCGCGCGGGAGGCGGCCACGCACCCGGACGTGGACCTCGTGGTCATCGCCACGCCCAACGAGAGCCATGCCCCGCTGGCCGAGGCCGCGCTCCGGGCGGGGAAGCACGTCGTCGTCGACAAGCCCTTCACCGTCACGCTGGCGGAGGCCCGCGTGCTGTGGGCGCTGGTCCGGAAACAGCGGGTCTCGTTGTCCGTGTTCCACAACCGTCGGTGGGACAGTGACTTCCTCGCGTTGCGGACCGTGATTGCCGAGGGCCTGCTGGGGCGTGTCACGCATCTGGAGTCGCGCTTCGACCGCTTCCGCCCGGAGGTCCGCCAGCGCTGGCGCGAGCAGGCGGTGCCGGGCGCGGGCGTCTGGCAGGACCTGGGACCGCACCTCGTCGACCAGGCGCTGCAGTTGTTTGGCCTGCCAGAGAAGGTGCACGCGCAGCTGGCCCGGCACCGCGACGGGGCCCAGGTGGATGACTGGTGCCAGGTCACCCTCGTTTACCCGCGCAGGCATGTCGTGCTCCAGGCATCCATGCTGGTGTCGGGCGGCCTGCCCCGGTTCGCGGTCCACGGGACGAAGGGCTCGTGGCTCAAGTACGGGATGGACACCCAGGAGGAGCAGCTGCGCGCGGGGAAGCGGCCCGGCTCCGCCGGCTGGGGTCTGGACCCCTCGCCCGGGCTGCTGCTGACGGGGGACGCCCGGAACGGGACACCGACGGTGGCGCCTCCGGGGAACTATCTCCGGTATTACGCCATGCTGCGCGACAGTCTGAGGAACTCGGACCGCAACCCGGTGACGAGCACGCAGGCGCTGGCGGTGGTCTCGGTGATGGAAGCGGCGGTCCGCGCCGCTGAGAGCGGGCGCGAGCAGACGCCCGACCTCACGAAGGACGAGCGCGTCGAGTTCACCTCGGACTTCGACGTGGGGGTGCCGAGCCACTCGACGGGCACGGCCGAGGTGGGGGCTCGCGCGCTGATGATGGCCATCCAGGCCGTCGACGCGGAGCTCCGGCAGCTCGAGGAATCCACCGAGGCAGCGGGCGAGGATGCCGACCCGGACGACCAGCTGCTCATGCTCTCCTACTGGAAGACGGCCGAGGAACTCCGGAACGCCTACCTGCACGCGACGGAGACGGTCATCAACCTGCCACCCTACGAGCAGCTCGTCCGCCCGCGAGGCCCCAAGAAGCAGGGCTGACCCGGGCCCGCGAGATTTCAGGGAGGGGACAGAGGGCGCACGCTTCCCGCGTGCTTCCGGAGGCCACCTGATACGGTGCGCGCGTCTCGTCCCCGTCTCGCGAGGAACACTTGAGCTCGAAGAAGCCCGGCCGCAATGACCCGTGCCCCTGTGGCAGCGGCAAGAAGTACAAGGTCTGCCACGCCGCCGAGGACCGGGCGAAGGCCGCGCCGCCGCCCCCCACGCCCCACCCGCTGGCCGAGGACCTCAAGAAGGCCATGGAGGTGCTCGGAGACCCCGACACGTCCCGGCTGTCCGGGTGTCTCGTGCGGCTGGGCGCGCTGCTGACGGAGTGGGGCCCCGCGCCGGGGTTGCGCTTCGACGCGAAGGCCTTCGCCGACCACGTGGGCCCCGAGCTGGCGCGGCTGGCGGACAAGGAAGGGCAGGACGCCACCAGCGCTCGGCGCGAGCTGCTGGTGGGCACGGTGCGCAAGCTGGGGACGCCCGCGTTCCTGGAGGAGCTGGGGACGGTGCTGCTGGCGCGTGCCGCCGAGCCGGGGCGCTCCGAGGCGGACCGGCTGGCCCTGAGCGTGGGCGTGCTGTTCGCGTCCGCGTCGAAGCGGCTCGGCCGTGCGCGCCCGGAGGACATCCCGGTGCTGGACGTGGTGTTCGACGTGCAGTTCCGCGAGTGGAGCGCGAAGCACGCCGAGCTGGTGAAGAAGTACGAGGCGCTCGCGGGCGGCTTCGCCGAGGAGACGCTGCCGCCCGAGGCACGCGACGCCCTCCAGCAGGCTCGTGGGGGTGACGTGGATGCGCTCCTGCGCTACGTGCAGTCGGACCCCGGAATCGCCGAGCGCATCGCCCGCGAGGCCAGGGAGCGCGCCGCCCGCGTGGAGGCGCGGATGCGTGAGCCCGCGTCGCCGGCGGCCTTCGCGCCCGAGGAGGAGCTGTGGCTCACCTGCGTCCTCTGGGAGCCCATGCAGGCGCTGAAGTCGCTGCCACGGGATGCCGAGGCGGAGACGCGGCGCGAGGCGGTGAGCACGCTGATGCGGGCGGTGAAGGGCGCGCTCGACGAGGACTTCCTCGCGGGACTGCTGGAGCGCCTGCGCGAGAAGGCGAAGGATGCCTCCGCCGACGATGCCACCCGCGCGGCGGCCATGGACACGGCCATTGCTTTCGAGGCGGAGCCCGCGCGCATGACGCTGGCTGCGCTGCTCACGTCGCGGCAGGAGGCCGTGGGCCGCTCGCCCGAGGAGATGGTCATGCTGGCCGACTTGAAGGCGCTCACCGCCTGGACGCCGGAGAGCTTCGAGCCCTACCGCGAGCTGCTGACCACCATGGGCCTGCCCGCCGCCGCCGAGCGCATCCGCCGCTGCCAGGAGTGGCTGCGCGAGCACCCGGTGACGCTGCGGACCGAGACGGCCTGAGGACCGGCGCTAACCTGCTTCAGGGAAGTCCGGTAAGGCCGCGAGGATTGCCCGCGGCTCCCTTCGCCATTCCAGCGCCGCCCCTTCTGTTTGCAGGGCGCATCTTCCGCGCCTCGGATTCGTTCGAGGCGGGAAGCT
>NZ_JABBJJ010000025.1 GCF_012933655.1 Pyxidicoccus fallax
GGCTGGGAGGACGGGGGCGTGGCGGAGGAGACGTACTCCAGCCTGCATTGGGGCATCACCGCGTCGTACTGACGGCGGGCCTTCACCGGCGTAGGGTGCGGCTCATGAGCTCGCACCCGAGTCCCCAGGAACTGCGGCGGAAGTGGAAGGCCGCGAATGCCGAACCGGCGGGCAGTCCTCAGCGGCTCGCGGCCTATCGGGAGCTGGCGGAGAGCTGCCCGGCCTTCGTTCCGAACCTGCTCGCGCTGGGACGGGCGATGCGGCTCGACCGCGAGCAGGTGGCCGACCCCGCCGCCTATCTCGCCGAAACCGAGCGCGTGATTCAGACCGCGGTCGACGTGTCGGCGGGCGCGCCGGAGCCGTTGATTGAGCAGGGCCACTTCCTGGACACCCTGAAGAACTCTCCCGCTGAAGCGGAGCAGGCCTTTGCCTCCGCTGCCAACGCAGCGTTGGGGCTCCTGGAAGAGGCCTATGTCGGTTGGATCCGCGTGCTGGGCCAGCAAGGCAGGGTCGACGAGGCGACGGAGATCGCCGAGCGGGCGAAGCGGCACCTCCCGGACTCCTCCGCCATCGACGAGGCCCTCCGCTTCGCCGTGAGCGGATCCCACCGCTGAGCGAGGGGGGCCACTCACTCGCCCCGCAGCGTCACCGCCGGATCCACGCGCATGGCCCGTCGCGCGGGGATGAGGCAGGCCACCAGCGCCACGCCCAGCAGCAGCGCCATCACTCCGGCGAACGTGAGCGGGTCATGCGGCGCCACACCGTAGAGGATGCTCCGCATCACCCATGACAACCCCAGCGCTCCGGCCACGCCCAGTGCGACGCCGGTGCCCGCCAGGGCCATGCCGCTGCGGAGCACCAGCCGCAGCACGTCCGCCGGCTTCGCCCCGAGCGCCAGGCGCACGCCCATCTCCCGCTGCCGCTGGCTCACCGTGTACGCCAGCACGCCGTAGATGCCCACCGCCGCCAGCGCCATTCCGAGCACCGCGAACAGGCCCAGCATCACGGACAGCAGGCGAGGGCGCGTCACCGCCTCGCTCACCACCTCCTCCAGCGTGGTGATGCGGCTGATGGTCTGCCCCGGATGCACCGACCAGATGGCCTGCCGAGCGGAGGCCGCCAGGGGCAGCAGCGCGCCCTGTCCGCGCACCACCAGGTTCAGCACGGAGCGGGTGTTCTGCAGCACGTGCAGGTAGATGAGCGGCGGCGCCGGCTCGGCGAGCCCCGCCTGCCGCACGTCGCCCACCACGCCCACGATGGTGTGCTCCGACGTCCCGAGGCGCAGCGTCTTCCCCACCGGGTCCTCGCCCGCGAAGTAGCGCCGGGCGAACGTCTGGCTCACCACCGCGACCGCTGGCGCATCCTCCGTGTCCGTGGCCTCCAGCACGCGCCCGCCCAGCAGGGGAATGCCCAGGGTGCGGAAGTAGTCCGTGCTCACATGCATCATCTGCAGGTGCGGCGGGTTCACCACGTCCTCGGGATGGTCGGGGCGCGCGAAGGCAATGTCCTCGCCCGAGCCCTCCAGCGGAAGGTTCTTCACCAGCGCGGCGGACTGCACGCCCGGGACGGCGCGCACCCGCTCCAGCACCTCGGCGAGGTACTGCCGGCGCTGCGGCCGCTTCTCCTTGGACACGGTGAAGCTCACCACCGCCGCGCCCTCGGCGCGGAAGCCCGGGTCCTCCGACAGCATCCGCGACAGGCTGCGGGTGGCCAGCCCCGCGCCCGTGGCCAGCACCACCGCGACGGCCACCTCGGCGACGACCAGCCCTCCGCGCAGCCGCGCTCCGCGGTGGCTCACCGTGCCGCGCCCGCCCGCCTTGAGCACCGGCTCCAGCTTCGGGGTGCTCGCGCGCAGCGCCGGAAGCAACCCGAAGAGCAAGCCCGTGAGCAGCGTCGCGCCCGCGGCGAAGGCGAGCACCTCGTCATCCACCCGCACCTCGCGCAGCCGGGGGAGCTGATCCACCGACAGGCCCACCAGTGCCTCCGTGCCCCACACCGCGAGCCCCACGCCGAGGAACCCACCCAGTGTCGCCAGCACCAGGCTCTCCGTGAGGAGCTGGCACACGAGCCGGCCCGGCCCCGCGCCCAGCGCCGCGCGCACCGCCAGCTCCCGCTCGCGCAGGGTGGCGCGAGCGAGCTGCAGGTTGGCCACGTTGACGCAGGCGATGAGCAGCAGCAGCCCCACCGCGCCCAGCACCACGAGCAGGCTCGTGCGCACGTCGCCGGTGATGGCCTCGTGCAGCGGAATCGCGGTGATGGCCGTGTACTGGCCATTGCTCTCCGCATGCACCTCCGCCAGCTGCCGGGCGATGCCGCCCAGCTCCGAGCGCGCCGTCTCCAGCGTCACGCCGGGCTGGAGGCGGCCCACCACGGACAGGAAGCGATTGAGGCGCACGCGGGGGATGCCGCTCTCCGGGATGCGGGACAGCGGGAGCCACACATCCATCTGCTCGGACGGGAAGGTGAACGAAGGCGGCATGACGCCGACGACGGTGTGGGGCACGCCGTCCAGCGTCACCGTGCGGCCCACGAGCGACGGGTCCGCGCCGAACCGCCGCGTCCAGAAGCCATGGCCGAGCACCACGACGGCATCCTGTCCCGGCACGTTCTCCTCCGGGAGGAGCGCGCGACCGAGCTGCGGCGCCATGCCGAGCGAGGAGAAGAAGCCATCCGTCACGAAGGTGGCCCGGATGCGCTCCGGGTCACCCAGGCCGCTCAGGTCCACGCCCGTCATGTCCTCGACGTGCCACCACCCGCCCAGCGCCGAGAAGGAACGCTGCCGCGCCTTCCAGTCCTCGAAGTCGTTCTGCGAGATGGCGGCGCGGGGCTGGTCCAGCGACGGGCTCGCCTGCCACAGGCGCACGAGGCGCTCGGGGGCGGGGAAGGGGAGCGGCTTGAGCAGCACGCCCCGCACCACGCTGAACAGCGCGGTGGTGGCGCCGATGCCCAGGGCCAGCGTGAGCACGGCCACCAGGGAGAAGGCGGGCGCCTTGCGCAGCGTCCGGAGGGCGTAGCGCACGTCCTGCACGAGCGCGTCCAGGAACAGGCTCCGCTTCATCTCCGTCTCTCTCTCATGGCCCAGCCGCACGCACTCGGCGCGCACGCGTTCCACGTCTCCGAACTCGCGCCGGGCGGCCTCGCGGGCCTCGGCGGGGGACAGTCCTTCGCGCTGGAGCTTCTCCGCGCGCATCTCCAGGTGGAACCGCAGCTCGTCGTCCACGTCCTGCTCCACCGCGCGCGGGCGCACGGCGAGCTTCAGCAGGCGGGTGAATCCCGTGGGCAGTCGCATGGCGGGCCTCAGGCCGTCTCCAGGACGCGCGACACCGCGGCGGCGTAGCGCGTCCAGGTCTGGGCCTCGGCGCGCAGGTGGGCGCGGCCGGCCGCGGTGAGCTTGTAGAACTTCGCCCGCCGGTTGTTCTCCGACAGGCCCCACTCGGCCTCCAGCAGGCCCCGCTTCTCCAGCCGGTGCAGCGCCGGGTAGAGCGCGCCTTCCTCCACCTTCAGCACCTGCCCGCTACGCTCGCCGATGGACTCCGCCACCGCGTAGCCGTGCCGCGGTCCCCACGACAGGCTCTTCAGGATGAGCACGTCCAGCGTGCCCTGCACCAGCTCCAGCGACGTGTTCGCCATGCGCGAGGCTTCCCCCTCAACGTTTTAGGGGAGAGTCGCGCGGACTCCCCTAAGGTGTCAAGGGGAGGGCCGGTGCCGCGCGGTGGCCGGGGTTTGCGTCGACCCGGCACGTCCCATGCCTCACCAACGGTCCGGTGGTGGAGGACTACGACGAGGATGGCCTCTTCGGGCTGGTCGTCCTGGGGGACGCCAGGCCGCGCCCCTACGGCGCCTTGAGCGCGGCCCCGGAGCGCGAGGAAGGCAGGACAGTGAAAAACAGGTAAAGCAAAGAAAACAGTTTATCGGTTCAATCCGGAAATCGGCTAGGAGTGCGCTCCCCCAGAGGGAGGACCCCCATGCACTCCGTTCGTCGTCATCCTCATGGCGCCCTCGTGCGCGCCATCGTTCCGGTTGTGGTGCTGTTGCTGTCCGCCTGCGGTCCCGAGTCGCTGGAAGACGACTCGTTCGGAGCGTCGGAGTGGGCGCTCGCGGGCGGCCCCGAGTCGACCGCGTTCCGGGCCGCGCTCGCGAAGCGCTGGGCGCCCATCCACTACCAGGACGTGGACGTGACGGGCTCGCACTCGCTGAGCGGCCGCTCGGACTACATCACCCGGGTGAACTTCGACGGGGACTGGAGCGGGACGAACAACTGGGAGAACACGGCGTCGAGGCCGCTCACGGCGGCGGCGTATCACTCGCTGGTGGAGACGAGCACGCACTGGTACCTCGTCTACACGTTCTTCCACCCGCGCGACTGGTCCGACAACATCTTCGACTCCGAGCACGAGAACGACGCCGAGGGCGTGCTGCTCATCGTGAAGCGCGACGGCAGCGAGTACGGCGCGCTCGTGGGCGCGGTGACGGTGGCGCACAAGGACTTCTTCTCGTTCGTGCCGGATGGCAGCCCGCTCGGCTCGGGCGCTGAGTCCATCGACGGCAAGCTGTCGCTGGCGAGCTTCGAGGGACAGCTGCACCCCATCACCGCGCAGGAGGCGAAGGGCCACGGGCTGAAGGCGTGGCCGGCGTACGACATCGTCGGTGACGGCGTGAAGTACTTCCCCTCGCTGACTGTCTCGGAGGAGCCCTCGTCGGCCACGGACTCCGACGTGCGCTACAAGCTCATCGACATCTACGGCTCGGAGGGGCTGTGGCCGCGCCGGGGTGTCTCCGAGCTCTTCGTGTCCGACGGCACGTTCCGGGGCGACACGAGCGGCGGCTGCGGGCTGGTGGCGGGGCAGTGCGGCACGAACTCGGCGAACGCGCCGTGGGGCTGGGACGACCAGAACGACGGCTCCATCCTGCGCGGCGAGCTGGCGAGAGACCCGGCGAAGCTCGCGGCGTACTACTTCAGCCCGGCCTCGCAGTTCTCCACGACGTACACGTTCAATCCCTACGCGGGGATTGGCGGGGACCCGAACACGCCCTGAGCCGAGCGCGTCGGGCCCCTGAGTCCTACGTCCCTGGAGCCGCGAGTGCGCTCGCGGTCTCCCATGCGGGCCGGACCGCGGCGGCGACCGCGGTCACCACGTCCGCCAGTGCCTCCGGCCGGCCCTCGGGCTGGCCGGTCCGGTAGCGCATCCACTTCTCGTGGCTCCAGGGGCTCTGGCCGAAGGCCCCCTCCATCAGCCGCGTCATCAGCTCCAGCGAGTCCCCGCGCGAGTGGAATGCCAGCCGCAGCGCCCGTGGCACCAGCGCCGTGTCCAGCGGCGCGTACCGGGTGAGCAGGTACACGTCGAACAGGTCCTTGGGACGGAACCGGCCCTTCCCGCGCTCGAACAGGCCGTGCAGCTTCCAGCCGAGCAGCGTCTCCGGCCGGCACGCCAGCACTCGAGCCACGCTCGCCTCGCCCACGTCGTACTCCGCCCACGCGGGCCCCGGCTCCATCGGGTCTCCGAAGCCCGTGTCGATGCGCAGCTCGAACGTGCCCTCCACCCCGGGCAGCCGCGTCTCAACGAAGACCCGCACGCCCGGGAAGGCCGTCTCCGCCCAGATGACCTCGGAGCGCAGCGCGCCGAAGCAGAACCCGTCGTCCACGGAGACGCGGAGCACGGATTCCAGCCGCTTCACGGTGTCCGCCGCGTCGAACGGAAACCGCGCGAGGAAGTCCAGGTCCTCGACCGGGCGGGGCACCGGGCCGCTCCACAGCCGCATCATCAGCCCGCCCCGCAGGACGAGCGACTCCACCTGCGATGAACGCGCGAGGCGGCGCAGCACCGCCGCCCCGGCGCGCAATGGCAACTCATGGGCGCTCACGTCGCATCCTCCAGCCAACCCCGGTCCATTCCGTGGTTGGAGTCGTACACCGTCCACTCCCGCAGCCGCTGCGTCAGCTTCAGTCCCGTCCCCGCCAGGTCCTCCAGCAGCGCCGTGAAGCGCACGTCCGCGTTCGCCCGGCCCAGGCCGTACACCCGGAGCGTGACGAAGCGCTCGGACACGCCGTCCTCGCGCACCTTGCGCGCGTTGCGAGACAGGTGCGCGCCATGCTTCTCACAGCACGCCCGCAGCGCCTCCATGTCCGTCATCCCGGCGGGCAGCAGGACCTTCACGTGGAACTCGAAGTAGCCCGCCGGCCAGGCCTTCGCCGTCGCGTCGTCCTCGGGGATGTCCCGGTTCTTGCCCAGGGCCTCCAGCTTCAAGCGCGTGACGTGGAAGCCCTCGGCCACCAGGGCGCGTGCCAGGGCCTGCGCCTCCTCGCGCGCCTGTTGGAGCGTGCCGTGGTGGTAGGAGGCCGTCATCGGCTGGAAGGGCTCCGCGCCCCGGCCCAGCTCGATGACGATGCACTTCACCGACGCCGCGTCGCAGAAATCACGGAAGCGGCGGAGGTCCTCCTCCGAGCGCGCGGACACGGTGATGTGCGCCTCGTATGCGCCACCCCCGGTCTGTGTCCGTGACGGGGCGGGCCGCTCCGGGCCGGGCCGGTGCGGCAGGTCGAGGAAGGGTGTTTTCGGTGGAGCACGATGGCGCCACCAGTCGCCGTGGTTCACCATGTGCCGCCTCCGCGAGACACTGCTCTCCACTCCCTCCGACGATGCCAGCCAGGGGTTCCCTGACAGCGGGCTCCCGTTCGCATGAGAGAGCTCGGCGCCCTGAGCGAACAGGGCGTTACGCTTGGAGTTCCGGAGCCGGTGAGGCTTCGGTCCCTCGTGGAGGGCACGGCCAGGAGGTCCAGGTGGCTATCAAGGGCATCACGTTCGAAGTCCCGGAGCCGGTGAGACTCCGGGCCGTGGCGGAGGGCCCGGCGGGTGAGGCCTGGCTGGCCGGGCTACCGGGCATGGTGGAGGGACTGGCCTCGGATTGGAGGCTGGTGCTCGGCCGCGTCCTCAAGGGCGGCACGGATGCCCTGGTGATAGAGGCCACGCTGGCGGACGGCCGAGCCGCCGTGCTGAAGGTCGCCGGGCCGACGCGGGAACCCATCTCGCGGGAGCTGGACGCCCTGCTGGTGGCGCGAGGCCGCGGTTACGCCGAGGTCTACCACCATGACCGCGAGCGGCGCGTGATGCTGCTGGAGCGCCTGGGAGCACCGCTTGCCACCCTGGGCTGGTCGGCGGACGCCGAGCTCACCGCCATCTGCGCCACCCTGAACGAAGCCTGGGCACAGGCCTCGCCGGATGCGGGCTTCGCCACCGGAGCGGAGAAGGCGGAGAGCCTCGCCACCTTCACCCAGGAGTGCTGGGAGGAACTCGGACGACCGTGCTCCGAGCGGCTCGTGGCACGGGCCCACGCCTTCGCCGAGGCGCGCCGACAGGCCTTCACTCCCGATACGGCGGTGCTGGGCCACGGCGACGCCCACGACTGGAACACGCTGCAAGTCCCGGGCGCAGGAGCCGACCGGTTCAAGTTCATCGACCCCGACGGCTTCTTCATCGAGAAGGCCTACGACCTGGGCGTCCTCATGCGCGAGTGGACGCACGAGCTGCTGGCCGGAGACCCCGTGGCCCTGGGGCGCGCGCGACGAGACCGGCTGGCCGCGCTCACCGGCGCCGAACCGGAGGCCATCTGGCAATGGGGCCTGATGGAGTGCACCTCCTCGGGCCTGCTGTGCCTGAAGCTCGGCCTGGAGGGCGCTCGCGAGCTGCTCGCGGTGGGCGAGGCCTGGGCGATGGCGGACTGAGCTACGGCCGCGGTGTCTCGGGACGCCAGTTCCACACGGCGGCTTGCCCCGTGTTCTCCGGCAGGAGGCAGCCATCCACCTTGTCCGGCCGCACGTACTTGGCGAGGAAGTCCACTCGGGTGCCAGTGTCCTCCCGCCGCTCCACGCGCCATACGGCTCCTTCCACCGGCTCCACGGCGCCATGGAAGCCGCCCGCCTGGAGCCGCTCCATCACCGCCTCGATTCCCAGTGGCCCGCCCTCGTGAATCCGTCCCGGTGTCACGAAGCCACCCGCGCCGACGCGCTCGATGACGGCGTGCCAGGGCAGCCGCTCTCCGTCCCGCATCAGGTCGAAGGCGACGAAGGGCTCATGTGTCAGCGCGTACCGGGTGCCGTGCGCCAGCGCCAGCCACTCACCCACGAGCCGCTCTCCCGGCTGGAGCACCGCGAGGAACCGCTCCACGTTCTCCGCGACCCAGGCCGCCCACATCCGGCGCGAGTCATTCGGTGACCGAGACGCCAGCCGCCCCTCGCGTCCCAGTGCCAGCACCGAGTCGCCCACGCGCGCCGCGGCCACGCACGAGCCATCGAGCTTCTCCAACACCACGACGTGGTCGCGCGAGTCGCGAGCCCGCTCCGTGCAGACGCGCGCCAGCGCGGGCGACAGGTGGCGATCCGCCGGACCGGTGCGCGAGCCCGGCAGGTGGGGAATGGAGCCATAGGCCTTGCGGCCCAGTGGACGGAACTCAGGGGTGGGGTGCGGCTGCACCAGTGGGAGGGTAGCACCGACACCGTCCACTCCATCTCCCTGTGTCTCACAGCGGATGTGTCATCGGCCTGATGACACGTATCACCTGGGCCGTGTGACACCTGCGTGAATCCGTGAACCCGAAAGGGGCAAGAGGGTCCTTGCGACGCCACGGCGGAATCGTCAGATACCGCCCGCCCGCGTGGCATCCCTCAACAAGGATTGACCCATGTCCAGGTTGCGCTCCCTCCTGCTGCTCCTCTCACTGGCCACCGCTTGCGGTGAGCCCTCCGCCGTCGTTCCGGAACCGCCGCTTGGCGAGCGCGAGGATGCCGTCACCATTCCGTCCCGCGGCTTCGCCACGACGCTGGATGTCGGCACCTGGAACTTGGAGTACTTCGGCTCCACCTCGCAGGGCCCCGACAACGAGACGCTCCAGCTCCAGAACGCGCGCGACGTCATCCAGGGCGCGGACCTGGACCTCTGGGGCGTGCAGGAGATTGTGAGCGCCGCGCAGTTCAACACGCTCGTCTCGCAGCTCCCCGGCTACGCGGGGCTCCTCGGCAGTGATTCCATCGTGCAGGGCGGCAGCACGTACTACACCCCGGGCGAGCAGAAGGTGGGCCTGCTCTACAAGCCGGGCGTGGCCTCCATCCTGGGCGCGCGGGTCATCCTCACCGCCGACGCGACGCTCTTCGGCGGCCGGCCTCCGCTCGAGGTGCGGATGCGCGTGAGCCTCAACGGGCACACCGAGGACCTGGTGGTCATCGTCCTGCACGCCAAGGCGATGAGCGACGTGGACAGCTGGCAGCGGCGCGTGGACGCCTCGCGCGTCCTCAAGTCGTTCCTGGACAGCACGTGGCCGTCCGCCAAGGTGCTGGTGGTCGGTGACTTCAACGACGACGTGGACGTCTCCATCACCTCCGGCCGCGCGTCGCCGTACGACAACTTCGTGGCCGACGCGAACGACTACACCTTCCCCACCACGGTGCTGTCCAATGCGAACCTGACCTCCGTCATCGGCTACAAGGCGGTCATCGACCACCACCTGGCCACCAACGAGACGCAGGCCCTCTATGTCCCGGGCTCCGCCGAGGTGTACCGCGTGGATGCGTACATCTCCGACTACGACACCACGACCACGGACCACCTCCCCGTCCTCACGCGCTACTCCTGGGGCAACGCGGGCGCGTCGCTCACAGTGACGTCTCCCAACGGGGGCGAGAGCTGGGCGGGCGGAAGCTCGCGGGTCCTGACGTGGACGGCGAACCAGGTGGCCACCGTGGCGCTCGACTACTCGCTGGACGGCGGCGGGACGTGGGCGCTCATCGGCCACGCGGAGGGCGCGGCGGGCAGCTACACGTGGACGGTGCCGGACATCGCCACCTCGCAGGCCCGCGTCCGGGTGCGCGACGTGGCCAACGCGTCCATCAACGACAGCGGGGATGGCGTGTTCACCATCACCTCCGTCAACACGCCGGGCAACGTGGTGCTGCACGAGATTCTCGCCAACGAGATTGGCTCCGATGCCGGGACGGAGTTCGTCGAGCTTCTCAACACGGGCGGCTCGGCGGTGGACCTCAGCGGGTGGACGCTGTGGGACGCCACGGGCTCGCGGCACACCTTCGCCAGCGGCACCATCCTTGGCGCGGGCAGGGCGCTCGCCGTGTTCGGCAAGGCGGCCTCCATTCCGAATGGTGTGGGCAACGCGGTGGGTGCCACCACGGGCGGCCTGAGCCTCAACAACGGCGGTGACACCGTGACGCTCCAGAAGCCGGGCGGCGCGGTGGTGGACACGTACACCTACGCGGCGGGGCTCGCGGGGCAGGACGGCGTCTCCATGAACCGCAACCCGGATGGCAGCGCCACGGGGAGCTTCGTGCTCCACACCAGCCTGTCCACGCGCAGTGCCTCTCCGGGCACGCGCGCGAACGGCACCGCGTTCTGACCGGCGCGCCGGCTACCTCGGCGGCGTGGCGCGGTTCCGGTCGATCCACTTCCGGGCCGCTTCCACGCTGTCGACGAACTCCACGTCGAAGCGCTTCTTCCCGGACAGGAGCATCGCCATGGTGACGCCCTTGGCGGTGATTTTCTGCAGGAGGCCGCCGCCGACGTAGACCATGCCCCTGAACCAGTCCGAGCTGCTGTTGCGCGCGAGGTACTGGCGGGCCTCCTGCGAGAGCCGGGGGTAGGGGAAGCCCTCCATGGGCACCATCTCCACCACGCAGTACACGGGTCCCCGTGAGGTGACCTCGCGGAGGATGTCCACCCACCGTGGGGCGTCCTCCGCGGTGATCCACCCGCGCACCCGGGTCCAGAGGATGTCCGGCGACTCGAAGCGGAGCTGGTGGTTGCCGACGACCCATTCCCCTGATTGCGCCATGGCGGCCTCCCGTCGCCGCTGATTAGACGGGACGAGGCACCCGGCTGTGAAGCCGGGTCGCGAACGCCACCCTTCAGCCCGTGCGTGGCGAGTCACTCAGAGCGCGAACCCGCCCGTCACTTCGAGCCGCTGGCCGGTGAGCCAGCGGGTCTCCGGCGCGAGGAGCATGGCCACGATGCCGCCGATGTCGTCGGGCATGCCGACGCGGCCGAGCGCCGTTTGCGAGGTGACGAACTTCTGGAGCTCGGGGTCGCGCATCACGCCGCCGCCGAAGTCGGTCTCGATGCCGCCCGGCGCTACCACGTTGACCGTGATGCCCCGGGCGCCCAGCTCCCTGGCCATGTACCGCGTGAGGACCTCGACGCCGCCCTTCGCCGCCGCGTAGACAGAGGAGCCGGGGAACGTGTAGCGCGCGAGGCCCGAGGACACGTTCACGATGCGGCCACCGTCCGCGATGAGCGGAAGGAGCTTCTGCGAGAGGAAGAACGGGCCCTTGAGGTGGACGTTCATGAGCGCGTCGAACTGCTCCTCCGTGGTCTCCGCGAAGCTGGCCTGGCCGCCGTTGCCGGCGTTGTTCACGAGGAAGTCGAAGCGCTCGCGCTTCCACACGCGCCCGAGCTCGGCCTTCACCGACGCCGCGAAGGCGGTGAAGGTGTCGCTCCTGCCGACGTCGAGGCGCAGGATGGCGGCCCTGCGACCCCGGGCTTCAATCATCGCCGCCACCTCGCGCGCCTCCTTCTCCGCGGTCTGGTACGTGAGAATCACGTCGACGCCACGGTCGGCGAGGTGGAGGGCCATGCTCCTACCCAGTCCACGGCTTCCGCCCGTGATGAGGGCGATGGGGTTGCTGTTCGTCGTGCTCATGAGGGTCCCTTTCCGAAACGGCTTTCGCTGTGCCGTGGAGGGGATGTGCTGTACGGCCCGGGCCGGCGCTAGATACTCTTTCGTGCTATAGGCACCTGCACGTGCAGTAGGCACCTCCTGGTAACCATGCCTCCCGTCATCAAACAACTTCCGCCCGTGCCCGCGGAGCGGGCGCTCAAGGTGATTGGCGGCCGATGGAAGGCCGTCATCCTCTACTACCTGTTCGAGGGGCCGAAGCGGCTCTCGGAGCTCAAGCGGCTGGCGCCCGGCGCGAGCCAGAAGGTGCTGGTCCAACAGCTTCGCGAGATGGAGGAGCACGGCATCGTCCACCGCAAGGTCTTCGCTCAAGTGCCTCCACGCGTGGAGTACTCGGCGACGAAGCTGGGCCTCAGCCTCCAGCCCATCATCGCGTCACTCTGTGAGTGGGGACGCCGCCATGCGGCGGAGCTGAACGCCATCGATGAAACCGAGGAGCGCGCGGAGGGCACCCGCAGGGCCCGGTAGACTCAGGGCACGCCGTGCGCCGCGAGCCACCGGGAGGCCTCGGCTTCCTTCGGGTGGCCCGTCCGGCGCCACTGCTCGCGGGCCTGCGAGGCCAGCTCCACCGCGCGGGGGCGCTGCTTCGCGTCCACGTCCCAGAGGACCCGGGCCACGTTGAGCCGTACGGTGGCGCGGGCGGCCGGCGGCGCCAGCACGAGCGCGCGCTCGAGGAACGGGAGCGCCTGGGTGGGCCGTCCCCGATTCAGCCAGAGCTCACCGAATCCCATCAGCGGATGGGCCACCTCCGGCGAGTCCTTGCCCAGCGCCTTCTGCAGCACCGCCAGGCCGCGGTCGAGCCGTGCCTCCGCCTCGGGGTAGCGCTTCAACCTGGCGAGCGTGATGCCCAGGGCCGACAGCGTGTCACCCACGAGGGCGTGGTCGGGGCCCAGCTCCTTCTCCCGCAGCGCCAGGGTGCGCGAGTGGAAGGCGAGCGCCTCTTCGTGGCGCCCCAGCTCCGTGAGGGCGGTGCCCATGTTGGCCAGCGGTCCCGCCAGGTCCGGGTGCTCCGCGCCCAAAAGCCGCTCCTTCAGGGCGAGCGCCTGCGCGCTGATGTCCAGCCCCTCCTGGAGTCGCCCCAGGTCGAGCAGCGCGATGCCCAGGTTGCTCAGCGCGGTGGCGACGAGGGGGTGCTCGGGGCCGAACAGCTTCCGTTGCAGCGTCGCCACCCGCTCGAGCGTCTCCAGCGCCTCGCGCAGCCGCCCCAGCTCCTTCTGCACGGCGGCGACGTAGGTGAGGGCGGCGACGGTGTCCGGGTGCTCGGGCCCGAGCACCTTCTGTCGCAGGGCCACGGCACGCCCCACCTTGTCGAGGGCGTCCTCGTTGCGGGCCTGCCACCAGGACACGATGCCGAGCTGGAGGAGGGAGTCGGCCACCATGGGGTGCTCGGGGCCGAGCGCCTTCAGCCGCAGGGCGAGCGCCTGCTCGTGCCGTCTGCGTGCCTCGTCGTAGCGGCCCACCTTCACCAGCACGGCGCCGAGCGTGCTGTGCGCGAGGGCCCGCACCGCGTCGTCGCCGGTGGCCTCCGCGAGCGCGTCCACCGCGGGCTCCAGGTGCAGCGCCTCCGGGTGGCGCCCGCTCCGCTTGCTCAATGCGTGGACCAGGGAACTCACCGCGCGGGCCATCAGCACCGGCTCCCGGCTCCTCGCGGCCTCCGTGAGCGCCTCGCGCGTCAGCGCCTCCGCGCCCGGGTAGTCGCCCACGCCGTCGCGCAGCCGCGCCAGCAGGAAGAGCGCCTGCGCGTGGAGCGGCGCATGGCCCACCCCCTTCGCCTCCGCGAGCAGCGTCTCGCCCGGCTTCAGCCCCTGCGGGTACTGGCCTGCGCCGAGCAGCGCGTCCACCCGGTCCACCTGTTCCTGCAGCGCCTCCACCTTCGCGCGCGTCGCCGGGTCCTCCGGGGGAGGCACCGCCGCCGTGAGCGCGCGGTCATCCGCGCAGTCCTCCAGCGGCGGCAACCCGCGGACGGCCTGCACGGCCTTGTCGAGCATCGTCCGGTCCGCGCCGCCCGCCAGCAGCTCCGTGGTGGCGCGGAGCCGGACGCGCCGGCGCTCCAGGCAGGACTCCCGCAGCTGCATCAACCGCACGGGCCCCGCCGTGTCACCGCGCGTGGCCTCGCACACCTCCGCGCTCTGCCGTGCCCACTGGCCGGCATAGTCATCCAGCGCCGCGCCGACGCGCTCGGAGGTGTCCCGTGCATGGGGCGCGCCGGTGTCCAGCAGCGACTGCTGGACGCGTGCCTTCATCGCCGTGTCCCAGATGCCCGCGAGCCGTGCCTCCTGGCCACCGCACTCGGGCTCCCGCGCGCGCTGGAGGGCCCAACCCCCCACGGCCATTCCCGCGAGCAGCACGCCCGCCGCGGCCTTCGCCATGCCGCGGCGCCGCCGCGCCTCGGGGTCATCCTCCAGCGCGGTCAGCAGCTCCGTCATCGAGGCGGGGCGCTCGCCGGGTGCCTCGCGCAGTCCGCGCAGCACGGCGCGAGTCACCTGGCCGGGAACTTCCGAGCGGGCCGGGGGCGCCGCCGGTCCCTCGCGCCGCGAGCGCAGCAGCTCCGACAGGCTCTGGCCCGTGAAGGGCGGCTGGCCATACAGCGCGAGATAGAGGGCCACGCAGAAGGCGAACAAGTCACTGCGGACGTCGGCGGGCTGGCCCTCCAGCAGTTCGGGGGCCATGTAGAAGGGCGTGCCCATCAGCGCGCCGGGCAGGGTGAGCGAGCCGCTCAGGGCGGTGTCCGCGGGCAGGGTGAAGGGGAGGGAGGACTCGACGGGGGAGGCCGGCCCCGAGCGCGCGAGGCCGAAGTCCGTCACGCGCACGCGCCCGTCGCGGCCCACCAGCACGTTGTCGGGCTTGAAGTCCCGGTGAATGAGGCCGGCCGCGTGGGCGGCGGCCAGTCCGCGGCCGGCGGCCACGTACGCGGCCAGCAGCTCGCGCCAGGAGCGGGGCTGGGACTCCTGCCAGCCGCTCAGCGTCTGTCCCTCCACGTACTCCATCGCGAGGAAGACAGAGCCGTCCTCCAGCGTGCCCGCGTCGTAGACGGCCACCACGTTCGGGTGGGACAGGCGGGCCATGGCCTGCGCCTCGCGCACGAGCCGGGCGTCGCCGGACGTGGCCCCGGGAGCGGTGTTCCGGTAGCGCAGCAGCTTCAGCGCCACCCGCCGGTCGAGCCGGGCGTCATACGCGGCCAGCACCAGGCCCATGCCGCCCTGGCCCACCTGCTCCAGCACCGTGTAGCGGCCGGCCAGCACGTGTCCCGGCACCGGCATGTCGGACGCGAGCTGCTTCGCTTTTGACGAGGCCCAGGTGACGGTGGAGCTCAGCGCGGAGGCGGCCAGCGGAACGACGGTGGGCGCGGACGCCTCCGTCTCCATGTCGGCGGGAGGCTGGCCGTGTCCTCCCCGCGCTTCGTCGCTCATCCCCAAGCCTCCGCGTCCCGGGCTCGACACCAGGTCGCCCCCGGCCCACCCCCGCACGCTACCGGGGGAGTCCTCCGGACTTCCAGGCCCCCCGCGAGGACGCCTCGCAGCGAGAGGCGGAGGATGCGAGACCCCACGCAGCCCCACGGGGAGTCATCCTGACAGGCAGGGGCAGCCGGGCTTTTCGAACGCTCCGCCTGAGCGATGTGTCGCGCGGAGGATGAAGGCACGGACATTGCGCGCGAAAGCACACGCTTCACGTCACGCGCCCCGTGCAGGTGCGCGGTCAGTGAGCACCTGCCCGGGGGCGCCTCCGCCGTGGGGCGGAATGGGGCGCTGGTGGAGACCCGTCGTCGGGTCTCGGGGAGGCATGACTATGTTGGGTCGCGGTATTCGTTGGGTGGGCGCGGCGCTCGCGCTCGGGGTGGCGTCGGTGGCCTCGGCGCAGGAGAGCCCCGTCGAGAAGGTCGAGGAGAGCACGGCCGCGGGCTCTTTCGGTGAGACGGGCCAGCTCGTCATCAGCCAGGAGCTGCAATTCAATCTCACCTACAACACGGCGGGCACGGACAACTTCACCATCGTGCTCGCGCCGGGCGCGGACTACTTCCTCCGGGAGAACCTGTCCGTGGGTGCCGGTGTCAGCTTCGGGCAGATCTTCCAGGAGGGGGAGGATGCCACCTCCGTCGGCCTCAACGTTCGCCTGGGCTACAACCTGCCCTACGACAAGAACCTCTCGCTCTGGCCGAAGCTGACCGTGGGCTTCCTCTACAACAAGGAGACGACGTTCCTGTTCGGCCCGGACGGCACCTTCTTCCAGCTGGGGGCCTTCGCGCCCATCGTGCTGCATCCGGCGTCGCACTTCTTCGTGGGGCTCGGCCCCAACTTGGACATCCTGCTGGGTGACAGCGAGGGCCTGTCCTTCGGTGTCCGCTCCGTCGTCGGCGGCTACTTCTAGGCCGCCGCTCGCAGTCGCGTCACGACAAGCGGTCCGCGAGCCCGCGGGCCACGTCGCGCAGCGCCTGCCGGTGCTGGGCAACGCGGCCCCGGGCCCAGTCGGACGCCAGCTCCAGCTCCTCCGCGAAGAAGAGGTCCTCGCCGAGCCCCTCGACCTGCACCTGGATGAGCGGGTCCGCCGGGTACTGCGTGGTCGGGTCGTCGTACACCAGCGCCACCACCACGCCCGTGTGGCCGAGGAACCGCTGGCTGATGGTGCCATCGTCCGAGCGGCTCACGATTCTCACGGCCTCGCCAATGCGCACCGGCGCGCCGTCCACATCACTGCACACGATGAGAGAGGGGTCCTGGGTCATGGCGCGTAGGAACGGGGTTTGAGCGACTTGGAGATGACCAGCGACGCGGCGGCGACGATGCTCCACGCCAGAAGGTGGTGACCGGCGACGTGCCGCCAGTCCTGCGCGCAGGCGAGCTCGCCCAGGAAGGCGCCCGTCGTCCCCACCGCCAGCCCCGCCACCAGGGCGCGCAGCGGGTCGAACACGGCGGCGCGCAGCGCGAGCACCGCCACCACCAGCGGCACCAGGCCCACCGCCACATGGCTGGCCGTGCACACCCAGCCGGGCAGGGTGGGCGTGGAGTGCGGCGTGCCCCGCGCGAGCACCAGCACCGCCGCGCAGGTCATGGCCAGCACCACACCGAAGCGCCGCAGCCCGCGGCCTCTCGGAGAAAGCGCGCCCCAGGCGCAGATGGCGCTCGTGCCCAGCAGCAGCACCAGCAGGTGCGCGCGGCCCAGCAGCGTGGCGCCGCTGACGGCGCCCACGGCGAGCATCACCAGGGCCACCACGAGCGCCAGGCCTCCCGAGGCCGCCATCAGCCACACCGCCTGCGTGCGCCAGTGCCGCACCGGACGGCGCAGCGCCAGCTCTCCCCGGGCCGCCGCGAGCACGCGCTCGGCCGCGCCGCCGTCGCGCGGAGGCTCCTGGGAGAGCAGCCCGTCGAGGTCGAGGGGCGGGCTCATCGCGCCGCCTCCAGCGGGGCCAGCAGCTCGCGCAGCCGCTCATAGCCCCGGTGCGCGCGCAGCCGGGCCGCTCCCGCGGTGATGCCCCGCAGCGCGGCGATCTCCTCGAAGGACCAGCCCTCCACCTTGCTGAGGACCACCGCCTCGCGCTGGTCGGGATGCAACTGTTGCAACGCGTCCAGCAACTGCCTGCGCATGCCGGGGTCTCCCTCCGGCGGCTGGACGGACGCGGGGCCGGAGGCATCCTCCTGGGAGGCGTACGCGTCCACGTGCTGCTGGTGGCGCAGCGCATCCCGCGCGGCGTTGGCGGCGATGGTCATCAGCCACGGCAGGAAGCGGGTGCCCGGCTCGTACCGGCCCCGTGCCCGGATGACGGACAGGAAGGTGGACTGCAAGAGGTCCTCCGCGAGCGGAGCACTGCGCACCATCCGCGTCAGGAAGCCCTGCACCCGCCCGGAGTGCCGGGCGAAGAGGGCCTCGAAGGCGTCGTGTGCTCCGTCGCGAAACCGTTCCATGAGCTCTTCGTCCGTCGGACTCCCCATCACCCGTCTCCCGTACGGCTCACCCCCGAAAGTGTTTCCAGGCGCCCGAGCTGACCGGCTCGGGGCGCCAAGTTGCTGGAAACATAGGGGAAACCAGCGGGCGCTGGCTCGCCAGAACGGAGGGCGGCCAGCCGGGCGGGAAAATCAGCCGGGAAGCAGCACCAGCCGGGCGATTTCCGGCGGAGCGCCCACGCGCATGGGCGGGCCCACGAAGCCGCAGCCCCGGCTGACGTAGAGCAGCGAGCCTTCCGTCTGGCTCAGCCCCGCGTTGCGGTCCCCCCAGATGAGGTCGCCGACAATCGTCCCGGGGAACATCTGCCCACCATGTGTGTGGCCGGACACCTGGAGCCCCACGCCGCGCCGGGCCACCTCGTCGAAGTTGGAGGGCTGGTGCGCCAGCAGCACCGAGGCGCGGTCGGGCCGCACGTCGCGCAGCGCCGCGTCCAAATCATAGCCGGGCTCGCCCAGCCGGTGCGCGCTCCAGTCGTCCACGCCCGCCAGGTCGAACGACGCCCCCCGGTCCCCAATGGACACCGAGCGGTTGCGCAGGACGTGGATGCCCAGGCGCTGGAGGAAGGCGACCCACGAATCCGCGTCCGAGTAATAGTCGTGGTTGCCGGTGACGAAGTACGTGCCGTGGCGCGCGCGCAGGCCGCCGAACCCGGCGACGAAGGGCCCCAGCGACTCCACCGAGCCGTCCACCAGATCACCGGTGATGGCGATGAGGTCCGGCTTCAGCGCGTTGGTGCGCGACACCAGCTCCTCCACGAAGCGGCGCTGCAGCACGCCGCCGATGTGGATGTCCGTGAGGTGCACCAGCGTGAAGCCCTCCAGCGCCTTCGGCAGCCGGGGCAGGCGCACGGGGATGTCTCGCACGTCGGGCGGGTGGAAGGCGCGCCAGCCGCCGTACGAGCTGACCGCCACGCCCGTCACGCCGGCCCCCAGGGCCAGCCCCCGGCCGAGGAACTCCCGGCGCTCCGGCGACGCGGGCGCGGAGGGCTGGACGGCGGCGGAGGCCCGGCGGCGCTCACGCCACCGCGCCACCGCGCGCAGCACGTCCGCCGCGAGCGTGAAGGCGAGCAGGTAGAGGATGAGCCCCATCCACGCCAGGAAGACGATGCCCACGACACGGGACGCCTCCGAGGGCAGCACGGCGCCGAAGGCCCGCGCGCCGAGCGCCCCCGCGAAGCCCATGGCGAACACGCCCTGCGCCACCAGGCGTGGCGCCCGGCGCGGCGTCAAATCCCGGACGAGCCGGCGATAGAGATACACATGCCCGGCGGCCAGCAGCAGCAGCGTCGGGACGAAGAACAGGAGGAGGCTGACCCAGCGTGGCATCGCGGACTCCTGAATAACGGAAGCCCGTCCGCCGCGCCCCTGTATTCCAGGGTGGCAGCCAGGGCCCGGCTGCATGTCCCCTTTCACGTGGTGCCGGGGCAGGGCAGGCTTCATCCTTCCGCGCGGTCGACTTCCGGCCGCTCGTTCCCGAGGACTTCATGCTTCGCTCCCTGCTGCTTGGCACGCTCATCGTCCCGTTGCTCGTCGCGTGTGGTGACGACTCCAAGGGGAATCCGGAGAACGGCGACCCCACGAAGGTGACGTACGCGGACTCGCTGAACGTGAACCTGGCCGACATGGAGGTCACCGCGCGCGGCGTCTATTACGACGACCTGCCGGTGGGGACCGGGGCGGAGGCCACGCGCTTCAGGCGGGTGCGGGTGCACTACACGGGCTACCTCCCCAATGGGACGCGGTTCGACTCCAGCGAGGGCGGCCCGCCCATCGCCTTCACCCTCGGGTCGGGCGAGGTCATCGACGGCTGGGACGAGGGCCTCCTCGGCAAGCAGAACCCCGACGACCCGAACGACACGGACGGCATCAAGGTGGGAGGCAGGCGCAGGCTCATCATCCCCGCGTCGCTCGCGTATGGCGAGGACGGTGTCTCCGGCGTCATTCCTCCGTACTCGGTGCTCATCTTCGACACGGAGCTGATGTCGGTGGACTGAGCGCGCCGGGGCGAGGGAGGGGGCGGGCGTCCACGCGCCGACACCTTCGCCCGGGCTCCGGTTCGCGCGGCGATTCATGGTGGTATAGCGACGCCCTGTCTTCCGGGGCGACGGAGACCGGGCACGTGCCGGTCCCCGTGGCGGTGGTCCAAACAACCCGGAATCGGGGGGGACACGAAATGGCACGGCCCGAGGCGGAGATGCTCAAGGATGGCGGCGCACACCCGGTGGGGGAGGGCGCGTTCCAGGCACTGCAGGCGCTGATGATGCTCGCGGAGCCGGACCGGGCGGCGCAGCTCTACGAGGAGCTGGGCGCGGCGCAGCGCGAGCGGCTCCTGAAGGAGGCGGCGCAGGCCCCCAAGGAGGAGCGCCAGCGGCTGGCGGAGGTGATGCGGCAGGCGCGTGACTTCTCGGGCGCCGCGCGGATGCTCGACGGCTGCGGCGCGGAGGCGCTGGTGGCCGAGCTGTACGTGCAGGGCGGGCAGTACGTGGACGCGGCCGAGGCGTACCTGCGCGCCGGACAGGTGGAGCGCGCCGCCGCGGCCTTCGAGCGCGGGGGAGCGCTGGAGCGCGCGCTGGAGGCGTATCGCGGCCTGGGCGCGCGCGAGCAGATGGCGCAGTGCCTCGTGCGGCTGGGCCGCCCCTATGAGGCCGCGCTCCTCTACCGCGAGCTGGGTCAGGCGCACGCGGAGGTGGAGGCCCTGGGCAGCGTGCCCGCGGGCGACCCGCGGCACCTCGAGTCCGTGCTGCGCATGTGCACGCTGCTGGACGGCGCGGGCTTCACGCGGCGGGCGCTGGCGCTGCTGGCGGACACGATGCGCGGCTCGGAGGCGGCGCGCGCGGACCCGGCGCTGGCCGCGGAGAAGGCCCGGCTGTTGCGCCGCATGGGCATGGACGCGGAAGCAGAAGCCGTCATCGCCCGGCTGCCCGCGAGCGCGTCCGCGCCGGAGGCCAACGGGTACGGCTATCTCAAGGCCATCCCCATCTTCGGCGAGCTGTCGCTGGAGGACATGAAGGACCTCTACCGCGTGGCCCGCCAGGTCCTCATCCCCGCGGGCGCCGTGCTGCTGGAGAAGGGCTCGCAGGGCGTGGGCCTGTTCGTGTTGTTGGAGGGCACGGTCGAGGTCTTCAGCGGCTCGGAGCCGGAGGCCCGGCGCCTCAACACGCTGGGGCCCGGCGCGTACCTCGGGGAAATCTCCCTCGTGCAGGACGCGCCCGTGTCCGCGCAGGTGAAGGCCCGCACCGCGGTGCGGGCGCTGCGCATCACCCGCGCCGGCTTCCAGCACTACCTCGACACCCACGAGGCCGCCGCGCTGCGCATCTTCCGCCTCTTCACGCAGAACCTCGCCGCGCGCGTGCGTGCGCTGAGCGTGTGACACGGTTGCGATAACGGGCACCCCGGGTCGAGGGGTGCCCGGGTTGACAACGTGAGGTAACTGCTTTACCTCATGTTCATCATGAGGCCCGTTTCCAACATCGCCCTGCTGATTGCGCGCACGTTCGCGCCGGCGGCGGACGTGTGCCTCGCCCCCCGTCACGAGGTTCTGCTCGACATTTGAGCTGGCGGACCGGTGTCCTCCGGCGCGCGGGTTGGCTGGTTCCCCGTGTGTCGTGAGTCCCGGCTCCGCCTCGGCTCTCGCGGTGCCCTCGTGTGTCCTCACGCGTCCCTGAGCGGGCCCTTCGTGCCCCTCCGGCGTGTCGCGCGTGCGTGCACCTGAGCGCGCTCCCGCCCTTCGTGCATCTCGAAACCAGTGTGCCTTTTTCCACCCGCGGGCCTCGCTGCCCGACGGGAACGGGAGTCCTTTATGTCCCGCAGCACTCGCATCGAGCGGTACCGCAACATCGGCATCATGGCCCACATCGACGCGGGCAAGACGACGCTCACCGAGCGCGTCCTGTTCTTCACCGGTCGCATCCACGCCACGGGCGAGGTGCACGACGGCACCACGGAGCTGGACTGGCTGCCGCAGGAGAAGAAGCGCGGCATCACCATCACCTCCGCGGCCACCACCGCCTTCTGGACGCCCACGCACGGACGCGCGGCGGGCACGCCCCACCGCGTCAACATCCTGGACACGCCGGGACACGTGGACTTCACCATCGAGGTGGAGCGCTCGCTGCGCGTGCTGGACGGCGCGGTGGCCGTGTTCGACGCCAGCCAGGGCGTGGAGCCCCAGTCGGAGGCCGTGTGGCGGCAGGCGGACCGGTACGGTGTGCCGCGCATCGCCTTCCTCAACAAGATGGACAAGGTGGGCGCGGACTTCGACATGAGCGTGACGTCCATCGAGGAGCGGCTCGGCGCGCGTCCCGTGGCGGTGCAGCTGCCGCTGGGCGAGGGCCCGGAGTTCCGCGGCCTCGTGGACCTGGTGCGCATGCGCGCCGTCCTCTTCGAGGGAGAGGAGGGCCGCTACCTGGATGACCAGCCCGTGCCCCCCGAGGCGCGGGAGCAGGCGGAGCTGTACCGCCAGCGCCTCATCGAGGCGGCGGCGGACGTGGACGCGGGAGTGCTGGAGAAGTTCGTGGAGGGACGGCTGGACGAAGTCACCGCGGAGGACCTGGAGCGCGCGCTGCGCGCGGGCACCCTCTCGCGGACCCTGGTGCCGGTGCTGTGCGGGTCGGCCTTCAAGAAGAAGGGAGTGCAGATGTTGCTGGACGCCATCGTCAACTACCTGCCCGCGCCGTCGGACCTGCCCTCCGTGGAGGGCTGTGTTCCGGGCAAGGAGGAGCGTGTGTCGCGTCCGGCGTCGGACGCGGGACCGCCGGCCGCCCTGGCCTTCAAGCTCATGAACGACAAGGCCGTGGGGAGCATCGTCTTCCTGCGCGTCTACTCGGGCACGCTGCGCGCGGGCACCGTCCTGCTCAACCCGGTGACGGGGAAGCGTGAGCGGGTGGGGCGCCTGATGTTCATGCACGCCAACCGCCGCGAGGAGGTGGCGGAGGTGTACGCGGGAGACATCTGCGCGGCGCTCGGCCTGAAGGGCGTGCGCACGGGCGACACGCTGTCCGACCCGGAGGCCCCGGTGGTGCTGGAGTCGCTGGGAGTCATGGAGCCCGTGGTGCAGCTCGCCGTGGAGGCGCGCTCGCCCGCGGAGCTGACGAAGTTGGAGGAAGGCCTGCACCGGCTGGCGGCGGAGGACCCGTCGCTTCGGGTGGGCGTGGACCCGGAGAGCGGCCAGGTGCTGCTGTCCGGCATGGGTGAGCTGCACCTGGAGGTGGTCGTGGACCGGTTGCTGACGGAGTACGGCGTGGAGGCGCGCGTGGGACAGCCGAAGGTGGCGTACCGCGACACGCTCCGGCGCAAGGTGCGCCAGGAGTACCGCCACGTCCGCCAGACGGGAGGGCCCGGACAGTACGCGCACGTGGTGCTGGACGTGGGGCCGGCGCCGCGCGGTGCGGGGCTCGTCTTCGTGGACGACACCCGCGGCGGCAGCATTCCCAAGGAGCTGGTCCCCGCCATCCAGAAGGGCGTGGCCGGCGCCATGGACCGCGGCGTGCGCGATGGCATCCCCCTGGTGGACGTGGAGGTGAGGTTGGTGGATGGCGGCACGCACGTGAAGGACTCCACGCCGCAGGCGTTCTCCATGGCGGGCTCGCTGGCGCTACAGGAGGCGGTGAAGCGCGCGGGGCTGCTGGCGCTGGAGCCGGTGATGGAGGTGGAGGTCACCACGCCCGAGGAGTACCTGGGTGACGTGCTGGGGGACCTGGCCGCGCGGCGCGGCCGGGTGCAGGGGATGGAGGCGCGGGGGCCGGCGCGGGTGGTGTCCGCGCGGGTGCCCATGGCCAGCCTCTTCGGCTACGTGACGGGCCTGCGCGGCCGCACGCAGGGACGGGCCCAGGCCAGCATGCGCCTGGGCGCGTACGAGCCGGTGCCGGAGGCGCTCCAGTCGCTCCCGGCCGAGGCGCGGGCGTGACGTCGTGAGGTGAGGGCCCCGGGGCGGAGCATCGCTCCGGGGCCTGCGTCACCGGAAACCCGTGTCGCGTAAGGGAAATCGCATTTTGCCTGGAGATGATGTTGCGAGAAGCCTGCTCGGTCGCTAGACGAGCGGGCAGGCTCCCGGCTCGAGGGCGCCGAGTGCCCGCAGCCACGTACCCACGACCCTCTTCCAGGCACATCAATGTTCCCCCACCATCGTCCTCTCGCGCGTGGCCTCCGCCCCGCGCTGCTGCTGTCCCTCGTGTGCACCGCGACCGCGTCCGCCGACGAGGCGCGTCCCCAGGCCCCGCAGCCCGCGGTCTTCAGCGCCGCCGAGGTGTACTGGGGCTACTCCGACGCCGTCGGCCCGGGCCACTGGGGAGACCTTCCGGGCGCCACCACCTGCGCGACGGGCCAGGAGGAGACGCCCATCGCCCTGGAGACGGCGAGCGCCACGCCCGACACGCAGCCGGCTCCCGTCTTCAACTACCGCCCCACGCGCGTGCGCATGGTCAACACCGGCCACACCGTGGAGTTCCAGTACGACCCGGGCAGCTCCCTGCGCGTGAACGGCCGGGAGTACACGCTGGCGCAATTCCACTTCCACACCCCCAGCGAGCACACCGAGGACGGCAAGCGCTTCCCGCTGGAGATGCACCTGGTCCACAAGGACCCGAGCGGTGCCATCGCGGTGGTGGGCGTCTTCATCAAGCAGGGCGAGCACAACCGCACGCTGAGCAAGGCCTTCAGCCACCTGCCCTGGGAGGAGGGTGACCACAGCGAGCCCGCCGGGGCCACGCTCAACGCGTCCTCGCTGCTGCCGAAGGAGCGGACGTACTTCACGTACCACGGCTCGCTCACCACGCCGCCCTGCACCGAGGGCGTTGAGTGGTTCGTGATGACGCGCCCCATCGAGATGGCCGACGCGCAGATTGCCGCCTTCCAGCGCCTGCCGCACCTCAACCCCAGCAACCGGCCGCTCCAGCGCATCAACGGCCGCACCGTCTATCTTCACACCAGCGCGCGTTGATTCCGTCATGACCCAGACCATCCACGACATTCCGGTGAAGGCCATTGACGGTGCCCAGCTCACGCTGGACCGGTTCAAGGGCAAGGTGCTGCTGGTGGTGAACGTGGCCTCGAAGTGCGGCCTCACGCCGCAGTACGAGGGCCTGGAGAAGCTCTACGAGGACCGGCGCGCGAAGGGCCTCGAGGTGCTGGGCTTCCCGGCCAACGACTTCATGGGCCAGGAGCCGGGCACGGACGCGGAGATTCAAGAGTTCTGCCAGGTGAAGTACGACGTGAAGTTCCCGCTGTTCTCCAAGATCTCCGTGGTCGGCGCGCAGCAGCATCCGCTCTACCAGCGGCTGACGTCCCTGCAGCCGAAGGCCACGGGAGACGGCCCGTTCCGCGAGCGGCTCGCGGGCTACGGCCTGAAGCCGAACGCGGCGCCGGACGTGCTCTGGAACTTCGAGAAGTTCCTCGTCGGCCGCGACGGGCGCGTGGTGGCGCGGTTCGCTCCCGACATCACCGCGGATGACCCGCGCCTCGTGCAGGCCATCGACGCGGAGCTGGCGAAGACCGCCTGAGCGTTGTCTGCCCCGGAGGCGTGAGTGCCGCCTCCGGGGCTGTTTCTTCAGCGAAGCTCCGCGTCCGTCAGCACATGCCCGTGGTTCAGTCGCCGGGGCACGGGCCGGTGGCCTTTCGCCACCATGTCGGCCAGGTCGAACGGGAAGCCCCGCTCGCGCTGGACCTGCTCGGCGCTGGCGACGAGTGACTCGCGCGAGTGCGGCGCCGCCTCCGCCAGCCCCACCAGGATGCGGTTGGAGGTGCCCGCCACGTCGAAGCGGTGGAGCTGGCGGAAGCCCACCTGCCACGTGCGCAGCATGGAGTCGAACAGTGGGTTGGAGTCCGACTCCCAGACGTTGCCCACCACGGCGCCGAACGGCGCCAGCCGTGCCCGCGCCGCCCCGAGGAACTCCCGCGTCGCCAGGTGCGCGGGGATGCTGTCCGGTCCGTAGGCGTCCAGGAAGATGAGTGAGTAGGGCGGGCCGGAGGCCTCGATGAAGCTCCGGCCATCGGCCAGGTGCACGCGGAGGAAGTCGTCCTCCTCGAAGCCGCAGTAGAGCTTCGCCGCCTCCACCACGTCTGGCTCCACCTCCACCGCGTCGATGGGCACATCGGGGAGCATGGCGCGCAGGAACATGGGCACGGCGCCGCCGCCCAGGCCCACCACCAGGATGCGCGAGGGCGCGGGCATGAAGGCCAGCCCCACCATGGACATCCGCGTGTACTGCGCCTCGAGCCGCAGCGGCTCGCCGGGCCACACGACGCTCTGCCGCGCGCCCCCCTCCTCGAAGCGCAGGGTGCGCAGGCCCTGCGGATCCTCCGTGACGACGACGCGGCGACTCACGGTCCGCTCCTAACACGAGGACGGCGCCTCGCACCCACTCCGGCACCTGTCCTGTCGAGTGAACAGGTCCTGTCCTCCCGACCGGTCACCCGCGTGTCCTGAATGACGCAAGTCCCTGGATTCCCGGCGGGGCGGGAGGTGGCCCCGGGCTTGCTCAGGAAGGGCGCGGGGCCGCGAGGCCCCATCACCCCGCAAGAGAGCACCATGCGAACACTCCCCGCTGTCCGCAGATATCTCGGCTTCCTGTCCCTGTCCGTGCTGGCCGCGTGCAACGCGTTGCCCGAAGCAGGGGAGGACGCCGCCCCCGCGTCCGACTCCCAGCCCCTGGCGGTCCCCACCAACTTCCTCTACCGGCAGGGCAAGCAGCTCTACCTCAATGGCGCGCCCTACCAGATGGTGGGCGTGAATGCCTTCTCACTGACGGGCTGCGGCGCGGTGCCCACCGATGCCCAGCTCGATGCCTTCTTCGCCGGGCTGCGCCCCAACAGCCTCACGCGCACGTGGGCCTTCAGGCCGCAAGGACTTGCTCGAATCGAGAAGGTGGTGCGCGCGGCCGAGAAGTACAACCAGAAGCTCATCCTCACGCTCGCCGACGGGCGTAGCTACTGCGGCGAGTGGGACGGCTACAACGGCTCTGACGGCAGCGGCAAGCAGCCCTCCTGGTACTCCAGCGGCTACCGTACGAACTACGTCCCCTGGGTGCGCGAGGTCGTCACCCGCTTCAGGGACTCCGCGTCGGTGGGCATGTGGGAGCTGCTCAACGAGCCCGGAGACGCGGACACCGCCACCATCAAGGCCTTCTTCAACGACGTCAGCACCACCATCAAGCAGCTCGACCCGAACCACCTCATCAGCTCGGGCGCCTGGGCGCCGTGGGCGTACGGTGGCGAGGCGGGCTTCCAGTCCCTCCATGACGTCCCCAACATCGACGTGGGCAGCCTCCACGAGTACGACTACGACTACAACAACGGCAACACCATCGTCTCGCCGCACTTCGGGCCTTCCATCCGTGCGATGAACGCGCTGAACAAGCCGCTCATTATCGGTGAGACGGGCATCAACGCCGCCGACAGCAACTGCCGGACGAACCGCACCACGCGCCGGGACGCCATGCGCCAGAAGTTCCAGCAGTACCTTGGCGGAGGCGCGGCGGCCGTCTTCGTCTGGAACTGGGGGCCCAACGCCACGACGGCGTGCGAGCTCACCTTCGGGCCGAACGACCCCCTCATCCCCATGATTCGGGACTTCCCGCTGGCCGAGGTGCCGCCTCCGCCTCCTCCGGGTGACACCGTGCAGCTCAACGACGCCACGCTCGGAAGCGGAGTGGGGCAGTTCCAGTACGTCGGCACCTGGGAGGCCGGCACCGGCACCGGCAAGTTCCAGCAGGACGACCATTACTCCAGCACCGCCAACGCCTCCTACGGGGTCCTCTTCGAGGGCACGCAGGTGAAGCTGTACGGCTCGGCCGCGTCGCACCACGGCATCGCGTCGGTGTCCGTCGACAACGGCACGCCGGTGGACGTGGACTTCTACGCCTCCGCGCGCCAGGACCAGAAGCTGCTGTGGACCAGCCCCGTGCTCAGCGCGGGGACGCATACCCTCAAGGTGACGGTGTCGGGCCGGAAGAACGCCGCGTCGTCGGGCTTCGTCATCAACGCGGACCGCGTGGACGTGACCCGGCCGCAGGGTGGCGACACGACGGCGCCCACCGTGAGCATCACCCAGCCCACGGGAGGCTCGGTGCCCGTGGGCGCCGTGACGGTGAGCGTGACGGCCAGTGACGCGAGCGGCGTGGCGAGGGCGGAGCTGTGGGTGGACGGCGTGAAGCTGGCCGAGGACCCGACGTCTCCCTATTCCTTCACCTGGAACGCCACCGCCGGTCAGCACTCGCTGGTGGCCAAGGCGCTGGACACCGCTGGGAACCTGGGCACGAGCGCCACCGTCAACCTCTCGGTGGTGGGCCAGCAGCTCGTCGACGTGCAGGTGAACGACGCCGTGGTGGGCACCGGCCTGGAGCAGTTCCTGTACTCCGGCACGTGGCAGACGGGCACGGGCACGGCCAAGTACCAGCAGGATGACCACTACACGTCGACCACGGGCGCGTCCTACACGGTGCGCTTCAACGGCACGCAGGCGCGGTTGTACGGCTCGGCCGCGTCGCACCACGGCATCGCGTCGGTGTCCATCGACAACGGCACGCCGGTGGACGTGGACTTCTACGCCTCCACGCGCCAGGACCAGAAGCTGCTGTGGACCAGCCCCGTGCTCAGCGCGGGGACGCACACCCTCACGGTGACGGTGTCGGGCCGGAAGAACGCCGCGTCGTCGGGCATCATCATCAACGCGGACCGGGTCGACCTGACGGTGCTCCGCTAGTCAGAGGGCGGGCCCTTCCCACGAGTCATGCTGCTAGAGTGCGCCGCGATGCTCGTGGGAAGGGTGAAAGCGAAGTGGCCGGCCGTGTTGCTCGGGGGCTTCGTGCTCCTCCAGCCGCTGTCCGGATTCGCGGCACCGGGGGACTGGTTCTCGGATGACTTCGAGTCGGGCACGCTGCGGTCGAGCGACTCGCCTCCGGGCCGGTGGGACCAGACGGCGGTCGTCAGCCCCAACACCCTCGCCAGCCGGGCGGAGGGCGCGCACCGGGGACGGTACGGGCTCACGGTGTCCGACAGCACGAGCACCGCGGGCTCGCTGGCCAGTGTCATCGCGGTCTCGGACACCCTCGCCTCGGAGTTCCACGTCCGGACGTGGCTGCGCCTTCGGTCCGTCACCGCGTCCGGGCGCATCATCCTCATGCAGGCGCATCCGGCGTTGGTGGAGCTGCGGCTGCTGGAGCAGGGGACGGGGCTCATCTGGGAGCTGTCGGTGCGCAATGGCCCGGAACCGACGTACTTCAGCCTCCATGGCTCGCGGGTGGAGCCGGGGCGATGGTACCTCGTCGAGTTCAGCGTCCGGGGCCTGGGCACCACCTCCGGGGAAGCCCGGCTGTGGGTGGACGGTGTGGCACAGGGCTCGCCGCTGTCCGGGCGCGACTGGAACCATTCGGAGTACGTGTTCAACGAGTTCCAGGTGGGTGAGCCCTGGTCGGACACGGGGACGTTCAAGGGCTTCATCGACTTCGATGACGTACGGGTGAGCGCCGCGCCCATGGCGAGCCGGCTGGAGCTGCGGCGGCCGGCGGTTGCGTCATCCGGGTGCATCGCGGTGGACGTCGCGCTGCGGAGCTCCGCCGCCGCGGTGCCCGCCCCCGCGCCCTACGCGACGGACGTGGACCTTCGCGTGACGGGGAACACGGGCACCTTCCACTCGGATGAAGGCTGCAAGGTTCCGGTGAAGGGCGCGCTCCTGCCCCTGGGCGCTTCCGAGCGGCGTGTGTACTTCCGCCCGGGTGGCACCGCCGGGCGGGCGATGCTGGAGGCGTCGCATCCGGACTTCCTTCCGGCGAAGCTCGACCTGGAGGTGGATGCCGGGGTGGGGCCCGACGCGGTGCCGGACGAAGACGGCGCCGAGGGCCCCTGGACGACGGACCTGGGCTGCGCGTCCGCGCCGGGTGCGCTGTTGGCGCTGCCGTTCCTCCTCGTGCCCTGGCTTCGCCGGAGGCGCGAGCGGCGGACGCCGCGCTGAAGGCCCCTCGCGTCCGAGCGCCTCACGCTGCTTCCACTGACCTTCGTGGATGTGTCTGGCCATTGGCCGCGCGCGCCAGTCGTGTGCGGCGTGCCCGGTCCTGTTCGTCGCCATGGCCATCTGTCCTGTCGAGTGAACAGGACCTGTCCTCGCGAGTAGTCGATTCGCGCTGCTCGGGGGCGTGACTCCCTCTGGAGGGGGAATCGGGACTGGCCGGCATCGCCCTTGCTCCTGGCGCCGGCGCGGTCGCAGACACCTCTTCTTTTTCTTTCCAGAAAGGCATCCCATGTCTCGCACGGCAGGACCCCGCGGCTTCTTCTCACGCGGTCATCTGACGCGGCTCATCGCCGCGGCCATGCTCGCCTTCACCGCGGCGTGCGGCGCGCCCCTCGACAGCGACGCCCAGACGCAAGGGAACTCCGTCGTCGCGATGGACTCCGCGTCCAGCGCGCTCGAGGTCTCCGGCGCGCTGACCATCACCCAGGCCGTCACCGCCACGGACACGTCACTGGAGCGCGGGCAGACGCTGAGCGCGACGGTGACGTACAAGAACAACGGCACCACCGCCGTCGCCACGAAGAACATCGTGCTCACCGCGCGCGCTCCCGGTGGCACGCACGCGGGCGGTCCGTTCCATGACCTGACGCCGCGAATCATCGGCCGCACCCTGCAGCCGGGCGAGAGCGTGACGCTCACCGCGACCCGCGTCATCGCCTCGACGGACCCGCTGGGGACCTGGGAGCTCTACCCGACGTGGGAGGACACCGCGAGCGTCTGGCGTGATGGCACGGGCATCGCCTTCACCGTGGGCACGGGCGGCGGCTCGGACCCCGGCACTTCCGGCCCCTGGCTCTCCGGCGCGGCTGGCGTCGGCGTGGCCTCGGGCAGCTTCGCGACGTGGCGTGGCAGCGCGGTGAAGATCGCCGCCACCTGGTCCGACAACAACGACGCCCAGGTGGGCCTGTGGCAGCTGGACCCGGGCGGCGAGTACGGAAGCTGGCAGACGAACCTGGACATCGCGGTGGGCGCCATCGGCCCGGGCGAGACCTGGGGCGCGGCGGCGGCCGGTGCCTATGACAACCGGTGGCGCCAGTCGCTCACCAACCTGAAGAACAAGTGGGGCAGCCGCCCGGGCACGGTCTACATCCGCTTTGCCCACGAGATGAACGGCAACTGGTATCCGTGGAAGGTGACCGCGGCCGACGCGTCGAACTTCATCGCCGCGTGGAAGCGCTACCGCTCGCTGCAGAAGCAGATCTTCCCGGCCTCCAAGCTGGTGTTCAACGTCAACCGTGAGTCCGTGGGCTCGGGCATCGACTGGCGGAAGACCTTCCCCGGCGCCGCCTACGTCGACGTGATGGGCGTCGACTACTACAACCAGTACCCGTACGTCTCCGACGTGGCCGGCTGGAACGCGGCCATCCAGCAGACGGACGGCTACGGCGCGCCCAAGGGTCTGGCGAAGCACCTGGAGTTCGCCCGCGGCGTGGGCCTGCCGCTGTCCATCTCCGAGTGGTCCGGCAACGCGGACAACGGTGACTCCGTCGTGTTCATCGAGCAGATGCACAACTTCTTCAAGGTCAACGGCGGCACCGGCGCGGGCAAGGTCCTCTACGAGTGCCTCTTCAACGTGGACCGGGACAACCGCCGCTGGATTCTCAACCCGAACACGCGCATGCCGAACTCGGCCGCGCGCTACCAGCAGCTGTTCTGATTCACCGCCGCACCCCGCCCTGACCGCGCTCGCGGTCGGGGCCTCCTCGTTCAGGGGCTCGGGGTGAAGCGCAGTCCGGAGACGCCCAGCAGGTGCGTGCGCTCGTATGAGTCGCTCGACGGGAGCCAGCGTCCGCTGAGCTCCGCGAAGAGGGCGAAGCGCGGGGTGAGGGGCAGGCTGGCCCCGGCGGACAGCCCGGCACCGAGCAGCGCGGGGCCTCCCAGGGCGTATCCGTCGACGGAGAGGAAGAGGGTCACCGGCCCCACGAGCTCCGGCCCCTGTGCGCCGAGTCGCGCGGACGCTCCGAACCGCCGGCCCGCGGTGGCGTTGAGCTCGCCATACACATACGTGCCCGCCAGCCGCGCTCCGGCTTCCATTCCCACGCCCGAGCTTGGAGCGAGGCCCAGCGCGGCCCGGACCTGGGCGCTGAAGGTCAGCTCTCGGGAGTGCGTGCCATCCAGGGCGGTGGGAGAGAGGACGACGCGCACCTGCTCCGTGCGGTGGGGGCGCACGGTGACCTGGAGGGTGGTCAGGCCCGGACCGACCTCCAGCGTGTGCGTGCCAATGGGGACCTGTCCCCGCCAGGGCGCCTGTCCGAGCACCTGTCCATCAAGGCGCAGCTGCGTGCCAGGACAGGCTTCGACCTCGACGGCCAGCTCGCCCCGGAGTCGCCCGCGCAGGCTCTCGAAGAGCGTGACGACGGTGGGCTGAACGCGCTCCGGGTCCAGCCGGACGTCCGGGTCGCTTTCGAGCGCCTGGGCGAAGGCCGCCTCCATCTGGGCGTACTTGCGGAGTGCCGCGTACACCTCGCCCCGGACCAGGTGGAGCTTTGCGCTGCTGGCGTCATCCCGGGAGTTCCGCAGGCCGGCTTCCGCGAGCGAGAGCGAGGACTCGAAGTCTCCTTCGGCAACGGCCTGGAGCGCGGCTTCCAGCTCACGGGGCTCGTCGGAGGGGGTGGCGGCGGAGAGCAGCAGTAGCGACATCACCAACAGGGGAGCGCTCATTCGTGGAGCTCGATGCGTACCACCGCCTTCGCACCTGGGGAAACGTCGACCTCCCGTTGCTGCGGAGCGAAGCCGCCACGCTCCACCCGGACGGAGTGGCGCCCGACGGGCAGGTCGAGCGACACCGGAGTCGCGCCGTGGTGCTTGCCGTCCACGCTGACGTTGGCCCAGACGGCGCGGCCCTGATGCAGGGTGACCACGCGCACCTCGCCCCGCCCCTGGGCGTTTCGCGCTGAGTCGCGCCCGGACGTTTGCGCGAGCGTGGCCCTGGCTCCCCGCGACGTGCCGGGCTTCGCGGACCGGGAGGTCACTTGCTCCGAGGTCGTGGTGCTCCGGGGGCCCGCCTGTTTGACGGACGTCGGTTGCTTGGACGACGGAGCGGTAGGGGGCGCGGTCGCGCTGACCGGAGTCGGTGTGGCGGAAGTCGCCACGACCTGGGGCGGAGGAGGCGTCGGCGCGGTGCCCGGAGTCCGCGTGGCGGATGCGGCCGGGGCCTGTGCTCGGGAGCCCGGCACCCCATCTGGAATGGCCTGCGCGGGCACGGAGCCTGAGCCCAACGTGACGGACGCCGGGTCGGTGAGTGGAGTCCCTGTCATGGACACGGCGGGACGCTCCTCCGGGGCCCGCGACATGAGCACACCGAGAAGGAGCGCCACGACTCCAGCTCCGCCCACGCTCATCAGCGCCAGCCGCCGTGTCCGAGTCCCACGCGGAAGCACGGGCACCGCCGATGATTCATCGGCCCCGCCGGCCACCGGCGCGGGCGTGAGCGCCATCTCCGGAACCGCCGTGCCCGGTCGCACCGCCTCCTCCAGCGCGGTGAGCAGCGCGGGCGCGCGCTCGTAACGCTGCTCCGGGTTCAGCGCGGCGGCGCGCACGAGCACCTCCACGAGCCGCGCGGGAAGCCACGGCGCCTGCTCGCCAATCGCCCGCGCCGCGCCCTGGGGCCCCTCACCGAGGAACCGGCACGTGCTCGCCGGTGGCAGCCCCGTCGCCGCCTCCAGCAACACCAGCCCCAGCGAGTACAGGTCCGCGCGACCATCCACGGGCTCGCCGCGGGCCTGTTCCGGCGCCATGTAGCTGGGCGTGCCGAGCCGCACGCCGCTCTGCGTGGCCTCCGCGCCGCGATGTTCGAAGAGGATGCCGAAGTCGAGCAACGTCGCGTGCCCGCTCGGAGACAGGAAGATGTTGCCCGGCTTGATGTCGCGATGGACGCAGCCGCGTTCGTGGATGAACCCCAGCCCCGCGCAGAGCTGCCGCGCCAGGGAGAGCAGCTCCGGGACGGGCAGGGGCCCCGGGAGCGAGCGCAGGTAGCGCGCCAGCGACATGCCCTCCAGGTGCTTCATCACGATGAAGGGCCGGCCGCCCTCCTGACCCACCGCGTGGATGGGCGTGATGTGCGGATGCTCCAGCCGCGCCATCGCGCGTGCCTCGCGCTCGAAGCGCGCCACGCTCTCCGGGTCTTCGCACAGCGCCTCATGGAGCAGCTTGATGGCCACGCTCCGCTCGAGCGCGAGGTCCCGGGCCCGGTACACCTGCCCCATGCCTCCGGCGCCCAGCGGCTCCTCCAGCCGCCATTTGCCCTCCAGCGTGTCACCGGAATGCAACGGCTGCCGCGTGGACGCGCGTGGGCGCCATCCCGCCTCACCGGCGTGCTCGGTGATGGCGGTGCACTCCGTACACGGAGCGCCGGGAAAGGGGGTGGGCAGACCGCAGGTGGCGCAGACGGGGGGTTGCTTGTGAGGCGCCATGGACGGCCCTATGTTGCCATACCTCATGGGCGCTTCCTCCACCGAACCACTGTCTCCCGGTGCCCTGGCGGAGGGGCGGCCGGCAACACGTGGCCCGCGTTTCCGCGTGGTGGTGGAGATGGGGCCCGATGCGCGTCAGGACCTCCCCCTCGAAGGGACGCTGCTGGTGGGCACGCAGGTGGAGGGGGGCCTCAAGCTGAGCGACCCCACGGTGTCGCGCGTCCACCTGGAGCTGCAGGCCCGCCCGGAGGGCGTGCGGGTGCGGGATGTGGGCTCGCGCAATGGCACCTGGTCGTTGGGTGTGCGCATCCACGAAGTCACCGTGGCGGGCGAGGCCCGCTTCACGCTCGGCAAGACGACGCTGCTCGTGATGCCTGAGTCGTCCGACGAGGCCGAGGCCCCCGCGCCACGCACCTCCTTCGGCCGCGCGCTGGGGCAGAGCGCGGTGATGCAGCGTCTCTTCGGCGTGCTGGAGCGCACCGCGCGCTCGTCCTTCTCCGTGCTGCTCCTGGGCGAGACGGGCACCGGCAAGGAACTGCTGGCCGAGGCCATCCACCAGGCCTCCCCCCGTGGCAATGGCCCGTTCGTCATCGTGGACTGCGGCGCGGTGGTGCCCTCGCTCATCGAGAGCGAGCTGTTCGGCCACGCGAAGGGCGCCTTCACGGGCGCACACACCGAGCGCCGGGGGCACCTCGCGGAGGCGCACGGTGGCACCGTCTTCCTCGACGAGGTGGGCGAGCTTCCCCTGGAGCTCCAGCCGAAGCTGCTCCGGGTGCTGGAGTCGGGCACGGTGCGCCGCGTGGGTGACAACGCCCAGCGCGACGTGGACGTGCGCGTGGTGGCGGCCACGCACAGGGACTTGAAGGCCGAGGTGGCCGCGGGGCGCTTCCGGGCGGACCTGTACTACCGGCTCGCGGTGGTGCCGGTGCGGGTGCCCGCGCTGCGCGAGCGCGCCGAGGACATTCCCCTGCTGGCGCGTCACCTCTTTGAACAGGCGGGCCAGCCGGACTTCCCGATGACGGACGCGCTGGTGCAGCGGCTGGTGGCCTACGACTGGCCTGGCAACGTGCGCGAGCTGCGCAACTTCGTGCACCGCGTGCTCGCGGCGGGCGAGGTGGAGCTGCCGGATGAACGTCCCGTCACCGTGGCGGTGCCCCCGGCGGAGGACCTCAGCGGGCTGACGTTCAAGGAGGCCAAGGAGCGGATGGTGGAGGCCTTCACCCGCGAGTACCTCACGGCGCTGCTCGCGCGCTGTGGCAACAACGTCTCCGAGGTGGCGCGGACCGCGGGACTGGCTCGCAGCCACGTCCACGGCCTGCTCAACCGCTACGGGCTGAAGGGAAGCTGAGCCGTCCGGACGCTAGTGCTTCGGCGCCACGGGCGGCCGGGAGATGTCCCCGGTCCGCGTGATGGTGGCCTCCGCTGCCGGTTGATGCTGGCTCCACGGCAGGCGCCCCGAGCCGGGAAGCCAGGGCGCCACCAGCGCGGCCAGCTCGGGAAGGCCCACCATGGGGGCGCCAGCGGCGCGCAGGCACTGGTCGAGCACCGTGCGCACCTCCAGCAGCGAGGGCCGTCGCGAGGGCTCCTTCGCGAGGGCCGCCGTCACGCAGCGCCGGAGCGGCTCGGGGACGGGATTGCGCAGCGTCTCGAGTCCTCCGGGGACCTCCGTCAGCACCGCCTCCAGTGTCCGCGAGGGATGGGGCCGCCGCATGGGCTGCACACCGGAGAGCATTTCGAAGAGCGTCAGCGCCAGACCATGCACGTCCGTCCGGGCCTCCACCGGCTCCTGACGGAGCTGCTCGGGCGAGGCGTACTCCAGCCGAGCCTTGACGGTGCCGGGCTGCGTCTCCGCCAGCCGTCCAATCCTGCACGCGATGCCGACGTCGAGCAGCTTCACCGCGCCCGTGTCGGCGACCATGACGTTGCCGGGGTGGAGGTCGCGGTGGACGAGCCCCAGCGGCTGGCCCTCGCGCCCGCGCAGCGCGTGGAGGTACGCCAGCGCCTCGGCCACGTGCGAGGCGATGCGCACTGCGTGAGGCCACGGCAGTGGCCCCTGACCCGCGGCGCGGCGGGACTCCAGCAGCTGGGCCAGGGTGAGGCCGTGCACGTACTCGAACACGAGGAACAGGAGCCCGTGGTCCTGGCCGAAGTCGCGCAGCCGCGCGAGGGACGGATGGTTGAGCAGGGTGGCCAGGTGCGCCTCGTCCAGGAACTGGCGCAACCACGCCTCGTCGCCCGCGTCCTCCGGCCGCATGCGCTTGAGCGCCACCAGCCGGTCCGGCCCCACCGCGTCCTTCACCTCCGCGAGGAACACCTCGGACATGGCACCGAGGGCCAGACGCTTGAGGAGGATGAAGTCATCGAGGCTGGGAGCCCGCCGCATGGAGGTTCGACTGTATTCCGGGGCTCTCCACTTTCAGAAGCAGGCAAGGGGCCGTGCGCCCGACATTCGCGGGGTTCCGGCCCGGTAAATCGCGCGGCAAGGCGTTGATTTCACGGGACTTTGGCGCGTGGAGCGGGCAGGGTCCGACGCCGCTGTTCCGGAATGGGTGGGGTTGCCCCCCTGTTCCACCACGTCCCCGAGCGGTTCGGCCCCTCAAGCCCTATCGCGCACCGCCAGGCGCCCCGAGCCGAAGCTCGAACGGGCGCGCTGCGCGGGCCTCCTCCCTCTCTCTGGGAGGAGGCGGGCTCACCGATGCCGTACTTCAGGACTCCATGACTTTCGACGAACTTCAGCTTCACGACTCCCTCCTGCGCGCGGTCAAGGCCGAGGGCTACACGACGCCCACGCCCATCCAGACCAAGGCGATTCCGCATGCGCTGCTGGGCAAGGACGTGCTCGGCGTGGCGCAGACGGGCACCGGCAAGACGGCCGCCTTCGCGCTGCCCATCCTCCAGCGCCTGTCCGCGAAGGCGCCCGCCAATGGCGCGCGGCCCGTGCGCTGCCTCGTGCTCACCCCCACCCGCGAGCTGGCGGGGCAGGTGGGTGAGAGCTTCGCCACCTACGGCAAGCACCTGCCGCTGCGCCACGCGGTCATCTTCGGCGGCGTGGGCCAGACGCCGCAGGTCGAGACGCTCAAGCGCGGCGTGGACGTGCTCGTGGCCACGCCCGGGCGACTCCTCGACCTGATGGAGCAGGGCTTCGTGTCCCTGCGCTCGCTCGAGGTGTTCGTGCTCGACGAGGCGGACCGGATGCTCGACATGGGCTTCATCCATGACGTGCGCAAGGTCATCAAGGCGCTGCCCCTGAAGCGGCAGACGCTCTTCTTCAGCGCGACGATGCCGCCGGAGATTGTGGACCTGTCGCGCAGCATCCTCACGGACCCCATCCGCGTGGAGGTGACGCCCGTCTCCAGCACCGCGGAGACCGTGTCCCAGCAGGTGTACTTCGTGGAGCGCGAGCAGAAGCGCGGCCTGCTGACGCACCTCCTCAAGGAGGGCCGCATCCCGCGCGCGCTGGTCTTCACCCGCACGAAGCACGGCGCCAACCGCGTGGCGAAGCAGCTGGAGGGCGCGGGGGTGCATGCCGCGGCCATCCACGGCAACAAGAGCCAGAACGCCCGTGAGCGCGCGCTGGACGACTTCCGCACCGGCTCCATCCGGGTGCTGGTGGCCACGGACATCGCGGCGCGCGGCATCGACATCGACGGGCTGAGCCACGTCATCAACTACGACCTGCCCAACGTGCCGGAGCAGTACGTGCACCGCATCGGCCGCACGGGCCGCGCGGGCGCGAGCGGCACGGCGCTGTCCTTCTGCGACGCCGAGGAGCGCGCGTACCTGCGCGACATCGAGCGCACCATCCGCCGCAGCGTGCCCGTGGTGGAGGACCACCCGTACCGCGCGGGCCGTCCGGGTCCGCGCCCGGCGGACTTCTCGGCTCCGGCCGAGAGGGACGAGCGCCCCGAGCGCGCCGAGGGCGGCAACCGCAATGGCGGACGTCCCGCGCAGCACGCGCGTGGCTCGGGCCATGGTGGTGGGAATGGTGGTGGCGGCGGGCATCCGTCGGGCCAGTCGCGGCGCCGTCGGGGTGGCCGGGGTGGTGGCCGCGGCGAGGGTCGTCCCGAGGGCAACCGGATGGCGCAGGGCGGTGGAGGCTCCGGTGGTAACCGGGGTGGCTCGCAGTCCTCGCGTGGGCAGGGTTCCGCGCAGCCGCGTCCGGCCGCCGTCGGTGGTCACGCGCCGGCGAAGGCTCCCGAGGCTCCGCCCCCGGCGCCCCGGCGTCCGTCGCCGAAGTGGTTCTGATTCAGGACGCGGAGCCAGCTCGCCCCTCCCGCAATAGGAGGGGGGCGTTGGGCTCATTCGAAGCGGCCGGAGTCTGAGGGCAGGCCCGGCCCGGGCCCATGTGCGGAATGGAACCTCCATTCCGCCAAGGTCTGCCGCCGCTCCGGGCCGCTCCATCCGGAATGGAACCTCCATTCCGCGGAAGTCCGCGAGCCCCCGGCCATCCCGGGGACCGCCGTCGCGAGGCCGTTCCCTGGGCGACTCCTGTCCGGAATGGAACCTCCATTCCACGTTCGCCGGCCCGTGCGAGGTCCCGAGTCATGGCGGACGGCCAGCCAGCCCGTTCGCCATCCTGGCCGCCCACCGGACGCGATGACGTGCCATCCGCGAATCGGTGCCCCACCTTCGTCCTGTCCGGCGCACGGAGCGCGGGCAGGAGGAGGGCAGGGGACATGAGCAGGCGGGCGGTCATCGCGGGAGGCGGGTTGGCCGGGCTCACCTGCGCGAAGCTGCTGGTGGACGCGGGCTGGGCGGTGACGGTGGTGGAAGGGCTCCCCTATCTCGGAGGCCGGGCCTCCACGTTCCGCGACGCGGACGGCGACTGGGTCGAGCAGGGCCTGCACCTGTTCATCGGCGCCTACACCGAGTTCAAGTCCCTGCTGAACAGCATCGGCGTGCCGTACGACACGGTGGTGTTCTGGATGGAGCAGCTCCAGCTCCAGGACACGGAAGGCCCCGCCGAGGCCATCTTCAACATCAATCCCATCCGCTCACCGCTGAAGACGCTGACCAGCGTGCTGGGCAACAACGACTATCTCGGTCCGTTGGACAAGCTGTCGCTGCTCCCGTTCGCGGCGCCGGGGCTTTTGCCCTACGACGCGCTCCGCGAGCAGTTCGACAACCAGACGGTGGTGGACTGGTGGCGCAAAGCCAACGGCGACGCGCGGGTGATGGAGCGCTTCGTGCGCCCCTTCTGCCGGGGCATCCAGTTCAGCGAGCCCGAGCAGTTCTCCGCCTTCAACTTCCTCACGTGGATCCACCACCTCGTGACGCACCTGCCGAGCGCGCTGCTGGCCGGCTACCGGGGACCTCGCGACACGCTCATCTTCCAGCCGCTGGCGCGCTACCTGAAGGAGCGGGGCGCGGTCATCCGCACCGGCGTGAAGCTGGAGGAAATCCTCCACGAGCCCGCGACGGGTGGAGCCGCGGGCCTCGGGAAGCTCAAGGGCTTCGGGCTGCAGGGCGGCGAGCGTCTGGATGCGGATGTCTACGTGGCGGCGCTCCCGGTGTGGAACCTGGTGCCGCTGGTGCCCGAGCCGCTCCGTGCCGACCCGTTCTTCGCGAGCCTCGCCGACCTGCCCGTGGCGCCGGCCATCTCCGTGCAGCTCTGGTTCGACCAGGAGGTGGTGACACACGAGCGCTTCGTCCTCGTGGGCCACAGCGAGGCCTGCGTGTATCAGGACCAGTCGCGCAACGCGTACCCGACATCCCAGGGCAGCCGGGTGTCCTTCATCGTCTCGCCCGCGGACGTGCTGCAATTCGAGTCGGACGAGGCGCTGGTGGCGAGGGTGCTCGAATCCTTCCGGAAGGTGGTGCCCGCGGCGCGAGACGCGCAGGTGCGCAAGTCGGTGGTGCTCAAGCACCCGAAGCACCTCGTACGCCCGCTGCCCGGAGCCATGTCCCGCCGGCCGGCGCAGGCCACGCCCGTGCCCAACTTCTTCCTCGCGGGCGACTGGACGCAGCAGCCCTTCTTCGGCTCGCAGGAGGGCGCGGTGCGCGGTGGCAAGGCGTGCGCCGAGGCCATCCTCGGTCGCTACCCGTCGGCGATGTGAGGCGGGCGCGGGAACGAGGTCCCGCGCCACACCGGAAGCCGCTGCTCAGTTGTGCGGCGGGAAGGCGGCGGGCTGCCCGGTGCCGCCGTTGCCCTCGGGCTGGGGACCGGAGTGCTTCTCCTGCGGGGTGGAGCGGTCGTCGCCCTTGTGACGGACGGGCTCCTCCTCACCGGCGCCCTGACGCGTCACCGGCTTCTCCTCGGGCATGTTCGGCTTCTGCGTGGCCATGGGTGTCTCCGTTCGTTGGACAGTTTCCGTCCAAGGTGCGCATGGCACGGCGTCACGGCACGGCGGGCGCGCTGGCTCTTCCCGCGCCGGGAGACCCTCTCGCGAGCTGGCGCCCCTCCAGTGGTTCCACCAGGGGCTCGCCCGCCCGCCCGCTCCCCGATGGTCGCATGGTAGCTTCCGCGCCAAGGCCCGGTGCTCCGAGGGTGACCCACCATGCACGTTCCGCGTGCACAGACTGTTCGCCACGCATCGCCCGAGGGCTCCTGGGAGCTGGTGCTCGGCGCACCGGACCCGCGGCTCCGCAGGTACGTGCTGGACACGTACATCGGCTATCACGAGCAGGCGCCGGGTCCCGTCCGCCGCCGCGAGCTGCCCTCGCCGAAGGCGGTGCTCATCTTCGACTTCGGCCCGCCGCTTCGCATCCTCGACTCGCGCGCTCCGGATGACCCGGGCCGCGCCGCGCGCCACGAGCCAGGCTTCGCCGCGGGCCTGGACGACACCTTCTCCATCACCGAGACGCCGGGCGTCATGAGCGGCCTGCAGGTCTACTTCACGCCCATTGGCGCGAGGCTGTTCTTCGGAATGCCCATGCGCCTGCTGGCGCGGAGGGTGGTGGGGCTCGGAGACGTCCTCGGCGTCGAGGGACTCCGGCTGCGGGAGCGGCTGCTGCACACGCCGAGCTGGGAGGCCCGCTTCGCGCTGCTCGACCACTTCATCCTCCGCCGCATCCACGAGGCACGGGCCATCTCCGACTGCGTGACGTGGGCCTGGCAACGCATCCTCGCGAGCGGCGGCGGGGTGGAGATTGGCGCGCTGGCGGACGAGCTGGGCTACAGCCAGAAGCACCTCATCACCCTGTTCAACGAGGACCTGGGCCTGCCCCCGAAGCTCCTGGCCCGGCTCGTCCGCTTCGATCGCGTCATCCAGGCGCTGAAGACGAGCGCCGGAAGGAGCTGGGCGAGCCTCGCTCTCGAGCACGGCTACTTCGACCAGGCCCACCTCATCCGCGACTTCCGCCAGTTCACGGGGAGCCCACCCGGCGAGTACCTCCGCCGTCAGCTCCCGGGCATGGGCGGCACGCGGGGCGATTGACAACCCGCGTCACGTCTTTCGGAACGGGCCAACTTTCCAGGTTGGTCTCGGTTCCCATAGCGTAGACGCACGCATGCCGACCGAGGTCACCGTCCAGTCCACGTTGTTCGAGTCCCTCGTCCGCTTCCTCAAGCCCGACGCGAAGCTGCGCGCCGAGTTCCTCGCCGCCGGCTACGACATCGACAAGCCGCGCGCCACGTACCCGGCCTCCGTGTACCTCGCCTGCCAGAGCGTGGCGGTGCGGCACCGGTACCCGGACCGCGAGCGCAGGGACGCGCTGCGGGAGATGGGGCGCGAGACGGTGCGCACCTACTTCGACACGCTGGTGGGCCGCGTGGTGGGCGTGGGCCTGAAGATGGCGGGCCCCGAGCGCGCCATGAAGCGGGTGGGGCTGAGCTTCAGCTCGGTGGTCTCCCCGGTGGACATCCAGACCGAGCAGCTGGCGCCCGCCGACTGGCGCGTGCGCTTCCGCGGCTATCCCTTCCCAGCGGAGGCCGCCATGGGCACCTGCGAGGGCGCGCTGCGGCAGGCCGGAGCCACCGCGCCCCGCGTCGAGGTGGAGCGCTACGAGGGCATCGACGGCTTCGACCTGCGCATCCGCTGGTGAGTGGGAGGCGGTACCCGGCATCGAGCCGCCGCCTCTCGCCTGCACGAGGCGGGCGTGCAGTCCGCCGCGCTCGGGAGTGACGATACTGACTGTGTCACTTGGGGCATGTCGGATGCCGTACCCGGGCGGGCTACTGTCGGCCCTTTCTGGGAGGACCCCGCATGCCGAAGAAGTTCAAGGGTGCCAGCGCCGTGGTGCTGGGCGGTCTCGTGCTGCTCGTGTCCCTGCATGAGTCCCTCGCCGCGCCGCCAGCCAGGGGCGAGAAGCCCGTGGCCGTGGTCCTGGGCCGCGAGATTCCCCGGGAGGCATTGGCGCCGGACGAAAAGACGCGCCAGTCCCGGCGCGCCGCCATGAAGCCGGAGGAGTATGCCCGCTGGGAGTCCAGCTACGAGGTGCAGCGGCTCCAGGAGCGCGTGCTGGGCCCGCTCCTGAAGGCCTACGCCCAGCGGAAGGGGCTGGAGCCCACGAAAGAGGAACTCCAGGCCTTCGATGCCGCGAGCTCCAAGGGCATGGAGGAGAGCCTCGCCCGGACGAAGAAGGACCTCGAGAGCCTGCGCGCGGAGCTCCAGCGCGAAGACCTGACGCCCGAGAAGCGCCGGGCGCTCCAGGCCCGGCTGGAGTCGGCGGAGCAGGTCGTGCGGCTCCTGTCGGAGGACGTGGACAGGGCACCCTCCATGGGCGCGAAGGGCTCGGACATGGTGGCCCGCTCCATGGTCCTCTCGTGGAAGACGCAGCGCGCGCTGCACCGCGAGTACGGAGGCGACATCATCTTCCAGCAATCGGGCCCCGAGGCCGTGGGGGCCTACCTGCCGTTCCTGGAGGAGCGCCAGAAGGCGGGGGACTTCAAGCTCCTCGACGAGGAGCTGTCCCGCCGCTTCTGGGAGCACGTGCGAAAGGCGCCGGGCATCCGAATCAAGCAGGACGCGCTGGAGACGCCCTGGTGGTTGAAGAAGCCTGAGCCGAGCCCGAAGCGCTGAAGGGCTCGGCAATCAGGGCGGAGTGCCCGCGCCCATCGCCACCGCCTGTGCCTCGCCCGGCGCCTTCACGTTGTCGCCGGGCGAGCGGTCGATGAGCACGTTGAGCGGATCGATTCCCACCTCCGCGGGCTTCACGGGGACGGTGAACGTGATTTCCGACTCACCCTTCGGCACCTTCCGCTTCTCCAGGAAGAGGGCCTCGCCCTTCTCGTCGAGCGCGCCGACATCCATCCAGTCGTTGAAGTCCAGCTCCGTCTGGGCGCCCTTGTCATCGGCGCGGTACTTCTTCGCCATCACCTTGAGGGTGACGTCCCACGAGCCCTTCTCGTTCTTGCGCACCTGCGCGTCCACGACGCGGTTGTCGTAGAGGGTGATGGTCTCGAAGAGGTCCTCCAGGAGGTACTGGTACTCCGGCGGTGTCTCCTCGCGGATGAAGCCGAGCAGCTCGGTGGAGCCCGTGTACGGAGGCCCCCGGAAGCGCACCTTCTCCACGTAGCGCTTGAGGGCGCGGTTGACGCGCTCCTCGCCGATGAAGTCCTGCAGCGCGTACATGACGAGGCTGCCCTTCTGGTAGTGGATGTACTGCTGGTTCTCCACGCGGGACAGCGGCAGCTCCTTCTTCTGCTCCAGGGCGCGGCCCATGAGGTAGCGGTCCAGCTCGAAGCGGAGGAAGCGCTTCATCTTCTTCGCGCCGTAGCGGTGCTTCATCACCATCAGCGCCGAGTACTGCGCCATCGTCTCGGACGTCAGGGTGGCGCCCTGCGCGTAGCCCGCGACGACCTGGTGCGCCCACCACTGGTGGGCGATCTCGTGCGCGGTGACGTAGTACGGGTAGTCCACGTCGTCCGCCTTGTCCTCGCGCACGCGGGCGATGAAGCCGAGCGCCTCCGAGTAGGGGATGGTGTTGGGGAAGGCCTGGGCGAAGGAGTTGTAGCGGGGGAACTCCAGGATGCGCGCCTGGCGGTGCTGGTAGGGCCCGAAGCTCTCGCTGCAGTACTCCAGCGCGTCCTTCATGCCGCGCATCATCCGGTCCAGCGCGTAGGTGTGCGTGGGGTGGTGATAGATCTCCAGCTTCACGTCGCGCCACGTGTCGCGCATCACCGTGTAGCGCGCGGACAGCACGGAGAAGAAGTTGAGGATGGGCTGGTCCATCTTGTAGCGGAAGAAGCGCCGGCCGCCCTCGGTCCACTCCTTCTCCAGGTAGCCCGGCGCCACGGCAATCTGGTCCGGCGAGGTGCTCACCGTGGCCTGGAACGAGATGAAGTCCGAGTCCGAGCGGATGTAGTTGACCTCCCGGCCCTTCGGGTCATCGCGGTCCGGCATGCGCTCCCTGGGCGGCAGGCCGTACTCCTTGCGGTCGCGGTCCTCGGTCAGCTCCGTCTGGTCCACGTAGCCCAGCACCGGCAGCTCGAAGTTGTTGAAGAAGGTGCCGTTGCCGGCGATGTCCATGTCCGGCCCTCCGTGCTTGAAGCCGCGCGTGCCGAACTCCAGGTCGAAGGTGAGGTCCGCCTCGGCGCCGGGGGCCAGCGGCGTGGGCAGCTCGTAGACGAACAGGTCCAGCTTCTCGTCGTGTGACGCGGCCGAGTCCACCCCGGCGAGCGACAGCTTCCGCACCCGCGCGTCCTCGGAGAGGCCGATGAGCACCTTGGAGACGGGCGCCTGCGTCTTGTTGCGGACGCGGTAGGTGCCGAGCGCCTCCAGGCGCTTCTCCTCCGGATGGATGTGGAAGGTGACGTCCGCGGCGATGATGCTCGGGTGGGGCAGGGCGGCGTAGGACTTGTATTCCTTCTCGTACCGCGCCTGCTCGCGCTCGTTGTCCTTGGCGGTGACGTACGGGTTGAGGACGTGCGTGTTGTAGAAGATGAACGCGCCCGCCCCCAGGAACACCAGCAGCGACAGGGCGGCGGCCACGTTCCACCCGGTGGAGCGCCGGGCCCTGGCCGCGGCCCATCGTTCCTTCCACCGCGCCTCGCGCCCGCGCACCGTCAGCAGGTAGCCCACCGCGACGAGCAGCGCCGCCAGTCCGTACCAGTAGAGGCGGTACGTGAAGACCACCGGCAGCAGGCCACCGTACCCGTTCATGTCCGAGTACCGGACCACCGGCTCGGAGCCATAGCGCACCAGCTCGTCCTCCACGCCCAGCAGGCCCAGGCCGGCCTGGGACACGAAGTAGAGGACCATCACCAGATACGCGAGGTACTTCTGGTGGATGAGCACCTGGGCGAAGAGCGCCAGCGCGCACAGGAGCACGTCGCGCGAGAAGTCCAGCACCAGCAGCTGCGTGAAGTAGAGGCTCCACTCGATGTCGAAGAAGCCGCGGCCCACCTGGGACACGAGCGCGGCGGCGGCGGCCACCGCCTTGAGTGAGAGCACGACGAGCAGCAGCGCCACCAGCTTCGAGCCGTAGCCCACCCACGTGGGCGCGCGCGTGGCGTCCACGATGTCGCCGAGCCCCGCGTCGCGCTCCTTCCACACCAGCTCGCCCGCGTAGAAGGTGAGGGTGATGACGGTGAAGGTGCGGAACGTGCCTGACGCCAGCTCCAGCACCTGCCACGTCACCGGGTAGGTGGGCGTGCCGAAAATCTGTCCGGACAGCAGCACGCCGAAGGTGACGAACGAGAGCCCGGCCACCACGAAGGACCAGTACACCGGCGAGCGGAGCACGTCGCGGAAGGCGAGCCACGCGGACGACAGCATCGTGAGGACCCAGCTCCCCGTCGTGGGCGTGGCCGGGGTGGAGGGCAGGGCAAGCGGAGGCGGTGAGACGGGCTCACCCATGGGGCGCTTGCCGCTGTGCTCCTCCACGGTGGTGCGGAAGCGGGCCACGGACAGGCCGAGCAGCGCCGCGCCCGCGGCGAGCCACAACAGGCGGTTGGTGAGCAGCAGCCCGGTGAAGGGGACGAGGTCCCGGTTGCGCTCGGCGGGCGTCCAGTACCGCGTCACGGTCTCGAAGGTGATGAAGCCGAACGGATCCAACAGCGCGCCCAGCTCCTGGTACTGCACGTCCGCCACGGCGGAGGTAATCACCGTGTAGCCCAGCACCAGCACCACCATGCCCACGTACACCGGGGCCATGCGCCGGGTGAGCGCGGCCAGGGTGAAGAAGAGGGCGCCGCAGAAGAACAGCGTGGGCCAGACGCCCACGACGTACGGCCACAGGTACGCGGCCGTCTGGTGCTCAGTGAGCTGCGTCGGGTCCATGAAGTACGCGACGCCCAGGCCCACCACGAGGCCCGGGAGGATGGCCAGCATCAGCGCGGCGCTGACGACATACGCGCCCAGGAACCGGCCGACGAGGTACGGGGCCTTCTTCACGTTCTTCGTGAAGATGAGCATCCACGTGTTGTGGCCGAAGTCCTGGTAGGCGGCCTGCCCGAAGATGGCGGCGACCATCAGCAGGCCGAAGTAGGCCAGGGTGGTGATGAGGCTGTAGAGCGTGTGGGGGCTGTTGACGAGCACGCGCTCGGCGCCCGAGGCCGCCGAGAAGCCCTTGAAGACGCCACCGATGGCGAGCGCCAGCAGGAGGCCGGCACCGGCCAGCGCCACGGCGTAGACATAGGTGGAGATCATCTTCACCCGGCGCCGCAGCTCGAAGAACACGAGGGCTGAGAACATGGCGCGCCTCAGGCCTGCTGCTGCTTCTGGGCCCGGGTCAGGGCGTGGAAGTAGACGTCCTCCAGGTCGGGGCTCGCGGGCTCGAAGTCCGGCGGCGCGCTCTCGGCGTGGACGTGCACCAGCCGCTGCCCGGCGACGCGGCGCACGGCGATGACCTCCAGCTCCTTCATCAGCGCGTCCAGCTCCTCCTGGCTGGAGACGAAGCGCTTCCACACGCGCCCGCGCAGCGCGTCCACGAGCTTGAGCGGGTGGCCGCTGAGCACGACGTTGCCGTGGGCCATGATGGCCATGTTCTGGCAGAGGTCCGCCACGTCCGAGACGATGTGCGTGGACAGGAGGACGACGACGTCGGCGCTGATCTCCGCGAGGAGGTTGTGGAAGCGGAAGCGCTCGGCGGGGTCGAGGCCGGCGGTGGGCTCGTCGACGATGAGGAGCTTCGGGTTGCCGAGCAGCGCCTGGGCGATGCCGAAGCGCTGCTTCATGCCGCCGGAGAAGCCTCCGAGCCGGCGGTCGCGGTGGTCCCAGAGGTTGGTCTTCTGGAGGAGCGCCTTCACCGCGTCATGGCGCGGGCCGCGCTTCGCGAGCCCCTTGAGCTGGGCGAGATGGTCGAGCATGTCCCAGGCGGAGACCTTGGGATACACGCCGAAGTCCTGGGGGAGGTAGCCGAGCACCTCGCGCAGGCGGTCCTTGTCCTTGCGGACGTCGATGCCGTCGAAGGTGAGGGTGCCCGAGTCCACGTCCTGCAGCGTGGCGATGCTGCGCATCAGCGTGGACTTGCCGGCTCCGTTGGGCCCGAGCAGGCCGAACATGCCGCGAGGGATGGAGAGGTTGACGCCCTGCAACGCGCGAGTGCCGTTGGGGTAGGTCTTCGACACGCCTTCGAGTCTGAGCTCCATGGCGGGCACGCTAACCGATTCCCAAGAGCGGTGCGCACGGAGCAGCGGGCCGGTAACATGAGGCCATGTCCTTCCTCCGCCGGACCTCCGCCGTGGCGCTCGCCTGGAGCCTTTGCGCCTGTGGCGAGGGAGAGCCGGTGATGCTGGAAGCCGTCGCCGCCGACTGTGGGAGCGGCCCGGCGCAGCACCTGGACCGGCTGCCGTCGGGGAGCATGGTGCTCAACGCGTACTTCCTCCAGGAGGAGGCCACGCGTGACGTGCGGCGCGGGGCGGCGGAGTCTCCGGTGCTGGAGGAGGTGCTGGCGAAGGCCGCGGCGCTGGGCGTGCGGGCGCTGCGGACCAACGGGCACAACGACGCGGCGGAGAAGGTGGGGGACAGCGCCATCCAGGTGGCGCCGCTCCAGTACGACGAGGCGGCGCTGGTGGGGTTGGATTGGGTGCTGGCGCGCGCGCGGGTGCATGGCGTGCGGCTGGTGCTGCCGCTGGGCAACTACTGGGATGCGTATGGTGGGGCGCGGCGGTACGTGGAGTGGGCGGGGCTGCCCCGGCCGGTGGAGGGCGACCCGCGCTTCTTCACGGAGCCGGCGGTGGTGGCGCACTACAAGGCGTACGTGGCGAACCTGCTGAACCGGGTGAACACGGTGGACGGCATCCGCTACGGCGACCACCCGGCGGTGCTCGCGTGGGAGCTGCTCAACGAGCCGCGCGGGCGGGGCCTGGACAAGCAGGGCGTGGCGATGCGCGCGTGGATTGATGACGTCGCGCGTGAGGTGAAGACCCACGCTCCGGGCCATTGGGTGGGCACGGGCGAGGAGGGCTTCGAGCCGTCACCGGAAGGGTACGACGGGGCATTCTGGGCGGCGGTGGGGACGACGATGCTGCGCACGCCGGGCTCCAGCTTCGCGCGCAACACGGCGTCGCCGTACATCGACTTCGCGTCGGTGCACTTCTACCCGGAGGCCTGGGGGCTGGACGGCCCGGGCACGGCGGTGGCCGGGGCGAAGTGGATTTCCGAGCACGTGGAAGTGGCTCGCAGCCTGGGCAAGCCGCTGCTGGTGGGCGAGCTGGGGCTGCGCAACGAAGGGGATTTGGACCTGTCGCAGCGGCGCGCGCTGTACCGCGGCTGGCTGGAGTGCATGCGCGAGCAGGGCGTGGGCGGCGGGGCGCTGTGGATGTTCGCCAACGACGCGCGCCCGGACGCGTGGGACGCGCACACGTTCTACTTCCGCGACGGCACCGTGCCCGAGGACCCCGTCAATCGCTACGCGGACCTCATCATCGAGGCGGCGGCCGCGGCGGCGCGGTGAGGGTGTATCAGAAGCCTGGCAAGCGCAATCACCCGCTCGACCCTTCGTGTGTCACGTTCAGCAAAGGCAATGAATGGCACGAGCAACTCGACGAGTTTGTCGCCCCGGACCCTCACAGGGGAACCCTCCATGTCGAAAATCGCCGTACTCGCACGAACCGTGCGGGTGCTCGCCGTTTGCGGACAAAACTTCGAACATAGCGAGCAATCCCATGATTCTTGGCATTGGAACGGACAACAGCCTCATGATGAGGAAGACCCCGCAGGCGCCGTGGGAGAAGCTGGGCTCCCTGCAGATTCCCTGACGAACGCCCCGGGGACACGCGGGCAGGCCTCCCGTCCTCGCGTGTCCCCTGTCATCGATACGCGTGCCAAGGGCTCGAGCGCGTACCTGGCGGCGTCGAGCTCTGGAGGAATCTCCGGACTGACTGCTCCGGACTAGAGGTTGGGCACCCAAAGTTCGCCCGACAGGACGAGCGGGCGGTCCTGGGCATCGAGTTCCAGATGTCCCGGTCCCTCGAAATTCAAGCCCACGAAGACGCCGGACAGGTCGTCCCATGCCGAGCCCGTCCAGCGCAGGGCCTGGAGGGACCTCAGGTTGTCCTCGACCGGGCACACCAGGACGACGGGCGCGCCCGTGGTGTCCAGCCGGAGCCCCTCGAACTGGATGACGTCCTCCAGGTGGGCGAGCGGAGTCCAGGCGCCCTGCTCGAGGCGCAGCAGGTGCAGGGTGGTGCCTTCCAACCAGGCCACCACCGGCCGCCCCACGGCATCCACCTCCAGGGCGAAGGGCGGAGCAGGCGTCGGGCCGCCCGTCCAGACCGGCCCGGCTACGGGCTCCCAGGCCAGACCCGTCCAGCGCAGCACCTTCAAGGAGGTGCCCTCGGGGGCCACGGGCTGCTCGACGAGCGCGATGACGGGGGTGCCGTCCTCGCCCATGGCGAACTCGAACGCCTCGACCGGGTTATCCAGCGTCCCCAGGGGGGACCAGGCGCCGTCCTGCCAGCGCTGCACGTGCGGCGTCCTCTTGAAGTGGGGTCCTTCCCACACGCCCTGCATCCAGGCCAGCACGGGAGCGCCCGTGGCGTCCAGGTGCAGGCCGACGAGGCTCGCGTCCACGAGCTTCGGCCCCAGGGGCTCCCAGGCCGAGCCCGTCCAGCGCTGCACGGTGAGGGCACTGTGAAAGCCCGAGTGGGGCGTGCCCCAGTGCTCACTCAGGGCCATCACCAGCTGGCCCGCGCCATCGAACCGAAGCGCGGTCCGGATGGTGCCGGGGCCATAGGGCGCGGGGCCGGAGACGCGCTGGGCCAGCGGCTCCCAGGCCGAGCCCGTCCACCGGAAGAGCTCCACGTCCGGCGTGGGGGCCACCAGTCGCGCCACCACGGGGAATCCCGCGGGGTCGAGCGTCATCCCGCGCGCGTCGGAACCAGGGGTGGCGGGGGCCCCCACGCTCAACAGCCGGGGGACGCGCCACGTCCAGGGCTGCCCGGGCAGCACGAGCGCGTTGCCCGCCCTATCGGTGAGGCCCGCGTCCAGATGCAGTGTCAGGGCGGCCGGCGCGGTGAGCGCCGCGGGCTTCACCTTGAGCACGGTGTTCGCCTCTTCGAGGATCCAGGTGGCCTCCACCGGCTGGCCATCGCGTTCGAGCCGCACCGTCTCGCGCGTGAAGGACTCCGGACGCATCGCCTCGGAGAAGCGCACCTCGAGGGTCGCGTGCACGGAGACGTTGGTGTTTTCCGGCTCGGGCGTGCCTTGGATTGCCTGGGGCGCCGTCCGGTCCACGATCACCCGGTGGCCCAGGCTGAATGCCTCCTGGCGCGCGCGCCGGGCGCGCGCGGTGAGCACGTAGCTGCCCTCGGGCAGCGCGCGCGTGTCCCATTCATAGGTGTACGGGGCGGACAGCGGGGCGAGCAGCGCGCCATCCACCAGCAGCTCGATCTCTTCGGGCTGTCCGGTGCTCGTCACCTGGACGGTCACGATGTCGCGGGTGGACGTGGCGTCTTCGGGGGTGACCAGGGTCACGCTCAGTCCGCGTGGATTATCACAGCCACCAGCGAGGACGAGCAGCAGGAGCAACCAGGAGCGGGAGAGGCGCATGCCCGCGACCATAATGCATTCCCACACGCTCCGTTTCAGGAAGTTGCCTTTTGAAATCGATTGCCTCTGGGATATCCCCAATCCTGGCATGAATTCATTGCATGTCTGGATTTCACTGTTTTCGGGAGCATGAGCAACACCCCGCTGCTTGGGGTGGCCCTCGCGCCGGGACCCGCCTCGCACCTGGGGCACCGGTCACGAGCGCGGTTCGCTGGGCGAACTGGGGCATGCCCCATTCTAGATGGTGTTCGCCCCTCCCCGTTGAGGCGGACGGCGCCTGCGGACAGGGCTTGGGGTCACCGGCCTGGATTTGCCCTCTGATTCCCACCTTCGAGCGCGCCCTCCACGTTCAGGCCTCGCGCTTTGGACGAGAAGGTCACCTCTCCGCAGGCGTGAACTTCCCGAACACCGCCCACGGAGTCACCTATTGCTCAGCGCGTGGGCAGCTCGCGGAAGGTGATGCCGTCCAGTTCCAGGCGGCGCACGGCATCCACGAAGCGCTCAGTTCCAATAACCATGGTGGCGAAGTTGCCCACTCGGAACAGGTCGCGGTCCGTTGGAAGGGAGGCCTCATCCAGGACAGGGTCGTCGGGTCGTGCGAGCGCGAACCGTCCACAGGTGGGGCAGGGAGGTGGCTCGTCCGGCGGTATGCAGTCCGGGTGGAGCCGGCCGCGCGGCTCAATCTGGAGTTCCAGCAGCTCCGGCGGGTTCTTCTGACGGAATCGCAGGGCCGTCCCACAGCCGAGCAGCCCTCGCACCCCCGCGGTTTGGAGTTGCTCCAGTGCATCCCGGCGCACGAGTACGACCGATGTCAGCCATTCGAAGGCGGCGAGCTTTCCGGAGGCACGCCCCGTCAACGGCCCGAAGCCTGTACCGGGTGGGAGCTCGACATTCGGAGGCGCGAGGGGGCGCACCAGCTCGCGCAAGCGTGAGAACTCGGTGAAGGGCTCGGGCCTGGGCGTCTCGAATTCGGCGCGCTCTGGCAGTTGCGACAAGTCGACGCAGGGATAGTCGTGGCCTGTACTGCTCCAGGTGACACCGCACGTGTGGCAGCTCGCGCCGGGCAGTCCCCAACGGTGGGTTGCGTCAACGTATCCCCCGTACCGCGCTACCACCGCCCTGTCCTCTCTCAGCCAGAAAAAGCGGCTCATTCGTCCTCACGCTCCCAAGCTGAATAGTAGGGCTGGATGAGGCCTCCCATGAGCTGGAAGCGGTGGATGAGCTCTCCAGCGTGTTTGTAGATGTCGGTGGGGCTCGCATTCGGTTTTGCCTCCCTGAAGTCCCGCCAGGCCTGGTTCCACGGGCCCCCACGCCCATCATTGCCGTGAATCCTCCTGTGGAGGTCTCGCGGGATGGGCATGGTGTAGTGGTGGACCTTGACTCCCTGCTTTTCGAACCACGTCCGGAGCCGTTGCTCCTGAGGGAAGATGTGGTGTTTTTCCCAACGTCCGGGCGTGAGCTGGTGGGAGGGCGGGATGAGTCGCTCCGGGGCACCGTTCCAGTTGGGGAACACCATGACGGCTCCCCCTGGCAGGCTTTGCGCGCCGCCCCAGTTTCGTCGCGGGCCACTGCCTGGCGCAGCGGCGGCCGCAGGGGGGGCGAGCGGGCGGGAATCGCGCCAGCTCGACTTCACTGGGCGCGTCCTCGCAGCGATAGAGGCCGCAGGTGTCGCCCAGGCACAACGGGGTGACGCATTGGTCCTCGTGGGGCGCTTCGCATTCTAACTCAGTCGCTTCCCTGCGCTGGTGATGGGGCGGCGTGGTGGTGGCGCAGCCCAGCCAGTACAGGGCGAGTAACGAGAGCAAGAAAGCGCGACGGGGCCGCATATCCGGCGAACCCTAGCCCAGCGCGATAACCACCGGGGACGGAGAAAGGGCTGGTGTCGCGGCGTAGCCTGCCGGTGGCCTCGTGACTGGCTTCGTCCAGCCCGGTGCACCGCGGACCGAAGAGGTAGGCTGGGCGGGTGATTGCGAGCCTGCTGGGTAGCATCGGCCTGTTCCTGCCGGGGATGATCCTCATGACCGACGGCCTCAAGGACGCGGCGGGGGAGGCGCTCCGGCGGGTTCTCAGCCGGTTCGTGAGAGGGCCGCTGTCGGCGCTGCTGTCGGGCGCCGGGTAGCGGTGGAGGCCGCGCGGCGGACCATGGCGGAGGTGGGCGTGCTCGTGCTGGAGCGCACGGACGAGTCCGGAGATCTGTCGAACGTCGCCCTGTGCACGATGAACCATGCGAATCGCCCCATCGCAGGCAGGTGACGGAACGACGTTCGAAGAAGTCTAGATGCGCTAAAAAGCCTCCAATGACCCTCGCTCCCACGCTGTACGACTTCCAGGTCGCCTTGAGCCACGTCGACCGCTCGATCGACCAACCCCAGTTGATGGTCAAGCTCGCGCGCCACCCGTCGGAGACGATGCAGCGCGCCTGGCTGCGCGTGCTCGCGTTCTGCTGGCTATGGGAGGAGCGGCTCGCCTTCGGCAAGGGCCTGGCCGAGCCGGATGCGCCGGACATCGAGTGCCGTGACTACACCGGCCTCGTCACGAGCTGGGTGCGCGTGGGCAAGGCGGATCCGGTCAAGGTCCAGCGCGCCGTGGACCAGAACCCCCACGCCCGGGTCACGGTGATGTTCGAGTCCCCCCAGCGCATGGAGGCCTTCCTCGCCGAGGCCCAGGAGGCACGGTCAAGACGCGCGCGAGGCTGGCACAGGAGAAGTTGGCGGAGCTGCTGCGCGGCGCGGGGCCCGCAGTCCGGGAGGGTGGTACAGGCAGAGCTAAATCGGAGGCCTGGATCCAGATTCGCGCACACGCCCCACTTGTGAGAAGAGGTCTTCAATGCAGCTTACCCACCTTCGAATCGAGAACTTCAAGGGCATCGCCCAGCTTGAGATCCCCTTCATCAAGGAGGGGACGAAGCAGGTGCGTCCCTTGACGATGCTTCTGGGCGACAACGGATCGGGGAAGACGACGGTGTTGCAGGCGATGGCGCTCACCCTCTCCCTGGCGACGCGCCGGACAGAGGAGCCTTCCAGCTTTGAGTGGCCCGGTTTCCTGGCCGAGCGTGTTTCGAGCAGTGGATCCACGCGTGTCGAACTCGATGTGCGTTTCGAGGCCGATGAACTCGCCGCCACAAAGGAGCTCTACTTACTCTGGTCGAAAGCGATCCAACCGCATGCTCAGGGGGTTCATACTCCACCTGGAAACCACCAGGACGTACGACTGGTCTACCAGGACGGCTTTGTCCATGCGCTGCAAGGGGAGGGCGCTCTTGCTCAGTTCCTGGGGCGGTTCTTCATCCGATACCTGCTCCGCACCCATCCCTCGCTGCGACAGTCCTTTAGCAGGGTCGGTGACGTTTTCTGGTTCGACCAGCACCGCAACTTGATGTCTCTTGGCAGCGACCAGGAACGTGGCATCGAGCGCTTGCGCGAGTTCCTCGTCGGGTGGTGGGGATTCCACACGTCTCCCCGCAGGACGGAGGCATCGGACTATCTTGGCCGGCTTCAGAAGCGCTTCGCTGACCTCTTCCCGGGCACCGCATTCATTGGTGTGGAGCCACGTGCCGTGGGGAGGGCGCCGAGCGCCTTGGACTCCTACTTCCTAATCGAACGGGATGGCCGCGTCTACGATCTGGCGGAGATGTCATCAGGTGAGCAGGCCGTGTTCCCCCTGCTCTACGAATTCGTCCGTTTGGAGATTGCTCGATCGGTGGTGCTCATTGATGAGCTTGAGCTGCACCTTCACCCGCCTCAGCAACAGGCGCTTCTTTCGTCCCTGCGGCGGATCGGACCGAACTGCCAGTTCATTATCACCAGTCATTCCCCGTACCTGGAGTCAGTTGTTCCCGGGGATGAGGAGATTCGGTTGAGCGGGGGCCAGCGATGCCTGTGAGCCTCCTCCTAGTAGAGGGCAAGTTGGACGCGGAAGTCCTCGAACCGATCATTGCCACGATGCCGGTTCGGCCGGTGGTGGATATTGGGGGGCCGAAGGGCTCACTCAAGCCAAAAGCGCGAGACAGGCGCGTCAGCAACAAGATCCAGGCTTGTTATGTGCGTGATCGTGACTTCGACTTCGATCCTCCGTTGGACCTCGCGCGGCCTACCGAGGATTCTCGCCATGGCACACCGAGCACCATCCTGGGATGGCGGTGGTGCCGACATGAATTGGAGAACTATCTGCTGGAACCGTTATTGGTCGCTGCAGCGACCGGATGGAATGAGGCGGACTACTCGCAAGCGCTGCTGGGGGCAGCGCGGAGTATCACTCCATACACTGCGTCGCGCTGGGTCATGGGTGTGGCCCGCCGCAGCCTGCCGCCCTTCAAGGAACTGCCCACCCGGCCAGATGCCGTGAGCAACAATGAGATTCGAATTCCGTCGGACTGCTCCGAAAAGGCCAGCTCCGATTGGGTGCGCCAGCAGATTGAATTGTTTCGCCAGCAGGTGGATAGTTCTCTTGCTGCGAATGTGATTCAGGCTTCATTTGACCTGTATCTCCAACGACTCTCCGCCCAGTCCCAGCCTCACGAGATCCTGGTTTGGCACTCCGGGAAGGATCTTCTCGCTGCTATGCAGCCGCTCATCGCTAAGCGGCCTGAATCCGACCCTGTCTCTTTCCGGCGCACGCTTCGTGATTGGGTTCGGGACAACCCGACCAACACGCTTGCGTTCCTTCCTGAATGGAAGGAGTTGCTCACGTTTCTTGCTGCATGAGCGCTGAGGTATTCTCTCATTTTCGATTTTCCCTCGGAGCTTGCCTGGTCGGCTGCAAATGGGTTCTTCAAAGGTGGCGCGAGGCAGGCCCAGTGCCTGGCACACCGGCGCCACGCCCAGCTCGTCGACGGCCTCCTGTGCCACCGCCATCAGGGCTCCTCGTTGGGCTTGGGGAGTTCCACTCCCAGGATTTCCGAAACTTTTTTTGGAGGTCCAGCAGGGCCTCGGCGCGCTTGAGGCGCACCTGGGCTTGGGCCAACTGCTTCTCCAGTTCGGCCACGCGCCGGGCGCTCGCGTCGGGCACCTGCGCCGGCGGGCCGCGCTTCTTCGGGCTGCGGGCCGACAGCTCTCCCGCATTGCGCTGGCGTCGCCACGCGCTCAGCAGCGACGAGTACAGCCCTTCGCGGCGCAGCAGCGCCCCCACTTCACCGGGCTTCGTGCAGCGGTCTGCCTCCGCCAGCACTCGCAGCTTGTACTCCGTCGTGAAGCCTCGCCGCCTGGCCTTCTCCACCACCTCGGTCTCCCGGACCCGAGCTTCTTCCACCACCGCATTCATCGTCCCTGCCTGGGTCGCCCTGCACACTAAACTGCCGGGTACGGACTGTCTCACTCACCTTGGCAGAGAGGAATGCCCCCCGCTCGATGGCGGCATACTTCTGGCGCGCTCGTGCGGAGCGCATTTGGGAGGCGGGACTCCCGCCCAGGCCTCGTTCGGTGGCCTGCAGCTCTGTTTCAGTCGCAGTGCAACGCATCGCACAGACGCCTTGCTGAGACATTTGTCTTTCGGAGGCATTTACATAACGATGACATTGTACGCGGCAGGCGACGCACGCATGCCTTCCACCACATCATTTTGACACACCGCCACCTGGTACGCCAACATGTCTGCGATCTGCTGCACACGATTCAACGACCAGCCCCAGTTTCCGTAATCCAAAGAGACCTCTCCGTTACTCCACACTCTGCTCGTGTCATTATCAAGAACGGTAGAGATATGGGTGAGGTTGCCGTGAATTATGACGGTATTGATTTCCGCAATGTAGTCATACACCATGGTAAGATGCCCGTAGACAGAGGTCGAGGCGTGCGGAACATTGATGATAGGCACCTTAGTGGAGACCAGCGTCGCTCTGTTCGATTGCCCAGCTTCATCGGGCCAGTGAACGTTAACAACGGCAGTCGCGAGATTTGCCTGAACTTCCATGGGCACACCGCCGCTAAAAGTAGCCTCCGTCATGGGTGTGCATAGCGTAACGTAGATGTTGTAGGGGATAGTGGCAGGCATTTTGTGTCCTTTCATTCTGGGTTGGATTGACTGCCCGTGAGAGGTCCTTAGCCCAAGGTTAGCCCATGACTTCGCAGAATAGAAGACCGCCTCCTCCATGCTGACAGCAAGAGGTGAAAGTGGGGGCGCTCTGCGCGGCTTGTTACGGCTGTGCGAAGCTCACGGCCTCATGGTGCGCTTCGACGAGCGTGAGGGGCTCGCGAGCGCCGAGGACGCGAATGACCTCACGCTCGGTAGTTGCATAGTCCTGGCGCGCGCGCGTAGCGCATCCGGGAAGTGGGACTGCCGTCCAGGCTACGTGCGGCAGCCTACATCTCGGCCTCAACAGCGGCGAGGCGCTGGGCGAGGGCTCTGCGGTGACTTAGTCCTAAAGTCGTAGATCAATGCGAGCGCCGTGAGCCCGGTAATGGCAGGTCATGGCGACGGCCTGGTGGTGACGTCGCCAGTGACTCCACGCCAGGACATGCGACAGCGGCGTAACCGCCCGTCGAAGCAGCGCCAGTAGCAGCCCTCGCACCTCCTGGACGGAGTAGCGGACGAGAGCCATCAATACAGGCCGCGCTGGCCGAGAAACTCGCGCATGGGGTTTTTTCGTATCGGCAGGCCGGGCGCTTTTGGGGGGAGCGCCTCCTGGGACGAGAGATTGGCCATGGCACGTACGGTAGCCAGGAAGACGTGGGCCACCAGGCACAGCGTCATGTGCCGGTGCCAGGCCGTCCAGGTGCGCACCTCGTAGTCCGCCAATCCCACCTCGCCCTTGGCGGACTCGAAGTCCTCCTCCACCGCCCACCGACTGCCCGCCACCCGCACCAGGGAGGCCAGCGAGGCGTTGCGTCGGGCGTGGGCCACGTAGAAGGCCACCTTCCCATCCGCGAGACTCCGGGGAAAGAGCAGCCACCGTGACAGGCCCAGGTGCCGGTTGAGGCGCATGCGGGCCTATTCGTAGAGGCGAGGGCCCTTGGTGCCCGCGCCCGCGGACAGCCGCCCCCAGGCTTCCTGCGGGACGTGCTTCACCATGTCTCCCGGCTTCACCTGGTAGAAGCCGCGCCAGACGTGGGTGTTGGAGGCGACCGTCAGCACGTAGGGCTGATGCAGCTCTTCCAGGAAGCGACGCAGCGTGTTGTCACGGCCGTAGACTTCATCGCCCACCACCCACGCGGGCTTCAGGCTCGCCTCCAGTGCTCGCTGCAGCATGCCCTGCGCTAGCGCCGGCTTGGATTCGAAGCTCACCTCCTCGGGGATTCCTCCTGCCCTGCGGCGCTCCGCGTCCTGCGTCCAGGCCTCGGGCAGGTACAGCTCCCGGTCCACCAAGGCGTGGCCTCGAGGCGTCACGTACGACAGGAAGACACCCACCTGGGCATTCTCCACCTTGCCCGCGGTGCCGGTGTACTGGCGTGCCACGCCCACGGACTTCTCGCCCTTCTTCAGGAAGCCCGTCTCGTCCACCGCCAGGATGCCGCCTTCGCCCAACGCCCTGCGTGCGTACGTTGCTCGGCACGCCCACGGATGTTCAGGGGCGGGAGGTCGACGACCCGTGGATGTTCTATCGGGGCGAGCGACTCCCGGAGCTCGGCCCCTTGAAGCTCCCTGTCACTGTCCCGAGAAGGGCACTCGACTTTTCGCGGGCGGCGTTCGCGGCCCCAGTGGTCCACGCCCGAGTGGGTTCCGTTCTTTCGGAGCTGGCTCCCGAGGAGGTACAGACCCTGCTCGTGGAGATTGAGGGCCAGCCTGAGCCGTTCTTCATTCCGGTGGCGACGCAGCTCATTCCGTGCATTGACGAGCAAGCATCCAGACACATCAGGAAATGGCCCCCGGAAGATGGTCGGCCCGAGAAGCTGGGGAAGTACCGGGACGTGCGGGGCATGCGAATCGACCCGTCGAAGGTAGGTGACGCCAGGATCTTCCGCCCCTGGGGCTGGGCCATCGTGCTGATTGTCCGGGAGGACATCAAAGACGCCTTGGAACGCATGGGGGCCACTGGGCGACGCTCGAAGAAGTCTAGATGCGCTAAAAAGCCTCCAATGACCCTCGCTCCCACGCTGTACGACTTCCAGGTCGCCTTGAGCCACGTCGACCGCTCGATCGACCAACCCCAGTTGATGGTCAAGCTCGCGCGCCACCCGTCGGAGACGATGCAGCGCGCCTGGCTGCGCGTGCTCGCGTTCTGCTGGCTATGGGAGGAGCGGCTCGCCTTCGGCAAGGGCCTGGCCGAGCCGGATGCGCCTGACATCGAGTGTCGTGACTACACCGGCCTCGTCACGAGCTGGGTGCGCGTGGGCAAGGCGGATCCGGTCAAGGTCCAGCGCGCCGTGGACCAGAACCCCCACGCCCGGGTCACGGTGATGTTCGAGTCCCCCCAGCGCATGGAGGCCTTCCTCGCCGAGGCCCAGGAGGCGAAGGCCCCGCGCGTGGCCAGGGCCGAGCTCGTCGCCGTGGACGCGGACCTGTTGAGCGCGCTCTCCCCGTTCGACTCACGGCGGCTCAAGCTGTCGCTCACCTTCGTCGGTGACCACGTCTATGTCGACTGCGAGGGCCAGAGCTTCGACGGCCCCCTCACCCGTGGAAGCCTTTGAGCCTCGGACACTCCGCTCAGTGACGCAGCAGCCACGCCGCGAGCGGCTGCCATGCGAGCGAAGGCGCATCCTCCGCGTACAAGAGGTCGCCGTGGCCGAAGTCCTCGGCGACGCGCTCCGGCCCGAACCGGCGGACGACGAGCGTGGTGACATCCTTCGACGACACCCGCGTCGTCGAGTACAGCCCGTAGTCACCGAACGCGCCCGCGGCGCCGAGATAGAACAGCGGAACACGGATGTTCGCGAGCTCCGGCCGCGGGGTCGTGCCACACCAGATCTCATCGAACTCCACCGTCTCACGCAGCGACTGGTGCGGCGTCGCGCCAGCGAGCCAGGCGCTCACGCTGTCCTCGGACGACTCGCGCAGCCCCGTGACGTTGCCCTCGGCATCAATGACAGGCGCGCTCAGGTGGTACAGCGGCGTGTACGGCGCGAACCAGTACGTCAGTCCCAGGAACGCGGCCAGGGCTCCGCGATTCGTGTAGGGCGGGAACAGCGGAGACACCTCCTCGGGCGCGCTCCGGGCCAGCTGTCCCAGCTCGATGAAGAAGCTGTTCTCGGAGTCCGTCACCCCCTGGGCCAGCGCCTCGCGCCCCGCCGCGGCATTGGCGCACGCGAAGTCCCGCAGCTCCGAGTGCTCGGGAGCGATGTCGTAGTAGGCATCCAGCACGGCGAGCGCGGAGACGTGACGGCCGTCGGCGGCGGCATACGCGTAGGCGAGCTGACCGCCATGCGAGAACCCGCCCAGCGCGATTCGCCCCGCATCGTGGTCGGTGAGGGCCCGCGTCGCCCGAGCGAACGCGAGCGCGACCGAGACATCCCCCAGCTCCTGCTCCACCCCCATCTCGCCCAGGTCCGAGATGTCACCGTCGGCGGCGGGCAGCGTCCAGCGCCGATCGACCCCCCACGCATCGATGCCCCGAGACACCAGATACGGGGCAAGTCCCGGCGCCGATGAGGCGGGGCTGCCGAGCGTCGGCGCGAAGTTCGTGACGAAGTTGGCGAAGTCGCCGTGCATCAGCATCACCGCGTGCTGGGTCCTCCGCGGCAGCCACGGCGCGCGCTCGCGAACCACGCGATGGACGCGCACCACGGCGTTCGGCGCGGAGCCGACGCGAAGGTCGAATTGGTAGTGATAGATGTCGGCGGTGACGCGCTCGCGCTTCACCGCGAGCGGCGTGCGGACCGAGGCGAGCTGCTCCGCTTCGGTGAGGCGCTGCGGAGATGCGAAGGCGGACGCGCACGCGGCGAAGACGACGACCGCGAGACTGATGCGGGACATGGAGAACTCTCTCTGGCAATCGACCAGCGTCGTAACGGGCCCTCGAAATGTCACGGGCCACGACCCGGAAACGTCAAAACCAGAGTGGGCATATCGCGCGGAGTCATCGGCGATATGGCCCGTGCCGCGGACGCGGGCGTCATGCGGACGCCCGCGTCACGGCTTCGCTCAGGTCCTCACGACGCCATCGAAGACGCCGTACCCGCCCGGAATGAAGAAGTCCTTCCCGGGCAGCAATCCGTAGGCGCGAAGCACCGTCGCCGCGATGTCCTGCGCCTGCGGCGTCCGCGTCACGGTTTCTCCGGACTCCTCGACGAGCCGTACCGGAATGCCCATGGGCGAGCCCTCCATCCTCTCGTCGTAGCCGCCGATCATCTGGTTCCCCTGGATGCCGCCCCCCACCAGGAGGGCACACGTCGCGGGGTGGTGGTCGCTGCCCACCTTGGGGAACGTCCGCCCGAACTCGCTGTAGACGTAGACGAGCGTCTCATCCAGCAGCGAACGCGACGGGTCCGAGCGGCTCGGAGTCAGGCTCATCTCCAGGCACATGCGTCCCACCATCTCAAAGGCGATGCGCAGGTACTGGGCGTGCGTGATCTGGCCGTTGACGAAGTGGGAGTCGAAGGTGAAGCCCTCGATGCTCGTCGCCCGCAGGTTGACGGTCGACACCAGGTCGGACTTCAGCAACTGGAGCGCGAACGCATAGTCGCCCATCGACGGCATCGTGCCGCAGGCATCCGAATAGCCGGTGCAGGCCATCCAGTCCTCGGGATAGGCGGGGTCCGCCTTGAGCTTCTCCCAGGCGGGCGTCTTCTCGAGCACCGACAGCATGTCCCGGCGAATCGTGCGGCTGGCGCCCTTGTACGTGTCGTAGAGCTGCTCCAGGTACGCGTCCGTGCCGGCGCTGGAGGTGCCACGCTCGCGGCGCACCGCCTTGAGCAGGGCCGAGTCCACCGCCGTCGCGGGCACCGTGCCGGACATCGGCGTGCCATCGAAGGCGAGGTCCGGCTCATTCTTCCGCGCTCGCAGGCCGTACCACGTGCCTTCACGCCGGTCGGAGAGCGTGGGCTCCACCGTCGCGCTGGAGGAGAGCAGCGTCGGGTTCGCCAGCGCGGGCAGCCCGAGCGCCTGGGGCAGCGGCCCACCCAGGGCGACATTGGGCAGCGGCCGATCCGGGAAGCGTGAGGCCATCGCGTTGGCGACGACGGCCTGCACCGACGGGGCCCGGAAGGTGGAGCCGGCGACACCGGACATGCTCGCGATGAGGCCGCTGGCGTGCGCGGCCGTCCCCTGGTCCGCCCCCACCAGCAGCACCGCCTTCTCGTAGAGCTTGTACTTCGGGTTGGCCCAGACGTACCCCTCCGGGCGGTAGACCTGCTCGTTGTTGACGACGGGGTTGTTCCCGTCCTTGTCCGCCGGGTTGGCCCAGTTCCAGTAGACGGGCACGCGGAGCTTGCGAGCGGGCCCGGGGGACAGCAGGTCCACCGGCGAGCGGTCCAGGTGCTCTACCTGCTCGGGGTTGTACCCGTAGGCGTATCTGCCGCCCTGCGCGCGCGGAATGAACTTCTGGATGCCCGCGCGCGTCATTGGCGCGAAGAAGGACTCCCAATGGAGCCCGCCCACCAGCCAGATGGCCAGCATCTTCGTGGGCCGGCCCGACGCCGACTGCGCCATCGCCGTCGGCAGTCCATACCGCGCCAGCAGCCCGACCTGCGCGGCCCCGAAGGCCGCTTGAAAGAGATTGCGACGAGAGAGCTTCATGGCGGGCCTCAGTAGAAAATCCAGTGCGGGTGGCGGATGAAGTACGAGCAGACCCCCACGTAGGCGGGCTCGGTGTCGGTCGGAGTCGCAAGCGGCACGAAGACGTCCGTGTACAGCTCGTCCACCTGCGCGTCGGTGAAGCGCTCTCCCAGGAAGTGGAGGGACCAGCGCTTCAGCGTGGCCTTGACCTCGGCCGGGTTCGCCGTGCGCGCCGTGCCCTTCGGGAACAGCGCCGTGTTGCCCTGCTTGGCGAGCGCGTACCGGCACCAGCGCTGGGAGACCTGCGTCAGCGTCAGGGCAAGGGTGGGCGAGGGGGTCCGGTCCGCGGAGACCTGGTTCATCACCGAGCCTCCGCCCAGCCCGTGGTAGCGCTCGCCGCTGATGTACTGCCGGGGGGAGGGGATGGCGTCCGGCGGCTGGAGCGGGAGGTACTCCTCGCCCCGGGACTCCGCCATGTCGAAGCCGAACTCCTTCGCATTGACGAAGAAGTCGTCGTACCCCAGCCCGAGCTGCTGGTAGAGCGCGCGCTGAATCTGGCTCGCGCTCATGCGGGTGATGCGCGGGGCGTCCCGGTTCGGCCGGGGATCGCGCTGCTGCTCGCCGAGTCCCCGAATCCAGGAGCGCACCGCCTCCACGGAGAGCGTCGCGGCGCCTTCCGAGACGAGCTGCTCGTAGGACTTCTGACCGATGGGCATCTGCTTGAAGGAGCCGGTGCCCCGGCCCTCCAGCAGCCGCACCAGCTCGCTGTCATCCGGACTGCCCGGCTTCACCATGCGGGTGTCGGAGACCAGCAGGGCCTGGAAGGCGTCCGCCGAGGCGAAGTAGCCGCGCGCGCCCTGCGCGTGACACCCCTCGCAGTGCGGCTTGAGGCCCTCCATGACGCGCACGGTTTCCGAGGTCGCCGGCGTGCCGCAGGCCGCCTGCGCCTGGCCGCGGGTGTTGGACGGAGTCACCTCCGAGCTACAGGAGGCAAGCCAGGGGAGCACGAGGAGCAATGCGTAGCGGTTCATGTCAGCGCCCCCTCTGGAAGAGGTCCGACTGCGTGAGTGCCTTGACGTACGGCCGGACCTTGCGGCCCGCGGAGATGAAGCGCGCCACCTGGTCCTCCAGGTAGCCCGCCTCCTTCGTCGGGTCGATGTCCCGCCCCATCACCTGCGCGTGCAGGTGGCGCACGACACACCGGTCGAACGAGCCCGAGGCGACGATGAGCTTGGCGAAGCCCAGTGGCCCCACCGTCCCGTCACTCACCTGGCCCAGCAGGTTCTGCTCCGGCGGCAGGAAGTCGATGAAGACGGCCTCCGGGTTCGCCGCGGCCTGGGCCTCCGTGACGGGCGTCAGGAGCGTGTCGGGCATGTACCAGCGGTTCCAATGGATGAACGGGTCGGTGTGAAAGGGGTACTCGCTGGTGCGCCACCGCGGGTTCCAGTGCCACACCTTGCCAATGCCGGGCATCGGGTAGGTCGCGCCATGGCCCTCGAACCCGTGGCCTATCTTCGCGTAGCGCTTGAAGTGGATGGCCGCCGGATCCACCCGGCGGTGGCAGTGCTGGCAGGGCCCCTCCGTCCCCGGGTCCCTCTTGTATTCGTTGAACTCCTGTCCCTGCGGAGGGGAGAGCTCCTCGCACGCCAGCATCTCCAGCGCCCGCGCGCCACGCACGCGCTCGCGGGGGTAGGTGCTGAGGAAGCCGAGGCTGGTGAGCATGCCCGCGGCGGGGATGCCCTTCATGGCCGCGGTCTGCGTGCGCGGGTCGTACCGGTAGTCTCGCTCCTCCAGGAAGAAGGGGTTGCGGGCCGGGACGGAGTACTCGCGCCAGGCGGTCGGGTCGCCCTGGGTGTGCTCGGGGTCGACCGGCGCGTTGGCGAAGCGTGACGGCCTCCACCAGGAGTCGTCGTCGAGCAGGTACGTCAACTCGCCGGCGAGTCCCTGCATGACGTAGGCGGCCTGCAGGTTCGTGGGCCCCACGGAGTAGCTGCCCAGGATGAGGTCCGTCATCGGCCGGTCGTGCCAGCCGATGTGCGCGAACAGGCGGGCGGGCTCCTCGGCGACGAGCCGCCGCTGGCCCAGCGGGCTGTGGAGCCCATAGTCCTCCCAGCCCGGATAGCTTCCCCTGTCGGCGTGGCAGCGCACGGCGGCGGGCCCGCAGCCACAGTTCGCGACGGGGCCCGCGGTGACGCAGTTCACCGTCACCGGGAAGCCGCTCGCGTCGTAGGTCTGCCCCGTGGGCGACACGCTCGCCGCTTTACCGACCAGCACCGCCGTGGTGCCCGGCGCCCACCAGGGCTCGATGGTGCGCTCCTCCGCGGGGGTCCCATCCGGCTTCTGGCCCTGACAGGCATTGGCGTCGTCGCGGAAGTACTTCCACGCTCCGGCCTTCGGAGTGCCCTCCGGGCACCGGACGATGGAGCGCTGCTGCTGCAAGCCATACTCCGGTGGATCCGCCGTCGGACCCACGGGCGGGATGTTGAACCAGTCGCGCGCCGACTCGAACAGCGTCCGGTAGAAGGCGGGCTGCTGGAGCGTCCGGTCCACGAAGGCAGAGACGTAGGCGCGCTGCGCGGCCTCGTCTCCGGCGGCCTCCAGCGCGGCGTACTCCGCGTCCGTCGGAGGCTCGCCTCTCAGTGCCAGCGCGGTGCGCCGCAACAGGCGGCTGGGGACGAGCACGTCGGCCGGCTCGCCCGCGTCGGGGCCGTCCTCGGGCGGGGGCTCGACGCAGCCGGCGTCCTGGCCATTGGGGCCGGGGCCAGGGCCGGGGC
>NZ_JABBJJ010000260.1 GCF_012933655.1 Pyxidicoccus fallax
CCTTCCCCCTCACGCCCAACGGCAAGGTGGACCGCAAGGCCCTGCCCACCCCCGAGGTCTCCTCCCCGACCGCGGACTTCGAGCCGCCCGCCAGCGCCACCGAGGCGCGGCTGGCCACGCTCTGGGCCGAGGTGCTGGGCGTGGAGAAGGTGGGCCGCCGCGACAACTTCTTCGAGCTGGGAGGCCACTCCCTGTTGGCCACCCAGGTCGTCTCGCGCGTGCGCGCGACGTTCGATGTGGAGCTGCCCCTGCGCGCCCTCTTCGAGGCGCCCACCCTCGCCGCGCTCTCCCTGCGCATCGAGGACGCCCGGCGGCGGCGTGATGGCGCGGGGCTGCCTCCGCTGCTGCCCGTGCCTCGAAGCGGCGCGCTGCCGCTGTCGTTCGCCCAGCAGCGCCTGTGGTTCCTGGAGCAGCTCGAGCCCGGAAGCGTGCGGTACAACATCCCCACGGCCCTGCTGCTGGAGGGCCGCCTGGAGCTGCCGGCACTGGAGCGCGCCTTCTCGGAGCTGCTCCGCCGCCACGAGTCGCTGCGCACCACCTTCCATGCCGACGCCGGTGAGCCGTCGCAGCGCATCCACCCACCCGCGCCCCTGCGCCTCGAGGTGGTGGACCTGATGGACCTGCCCGAGGCCGAGCGCCTGGGTGAGGCCCAGCGCCTGTCGTCCGAGGACGCCCTGCGCCCCTTCAACCTCTCCACCGGGCCTTTGCTGCGCACCACCCTGCTGCGCCTCTCGGAGCACCAGCACGCGCTGCTGCTCAACCTGCACCACGCCGTCTCGGACGGCTGGTCCATGGGGGTGCTGGTGCGCGAGGTGGCGACCCTCTACGAAGCCTTCGCCGCGGGCCTGCCCTCTCCCCTGCCGGAGCTGCCGGTCCAGTACGCCGACTACGCCGTCTGGCAGCGCGAGTGGCTGCGGGGAGAGGTGCTGGAGGCGCAGCTCGGCTGGTGGAGACAGCAGCTGTCCGGCGCGCCACCGCACCTGGAGCTGCCCACGGACTTCCCACGTCCCCCCGTCCTCTCGCACCGCGGCGCCACGGTGCCGGTGCGGCTGCCCCTCCCGCTGAGCGAGCCGCTCAAGGCGCTGGCGCAGCGCGAGGGGGCCACACCCTTCATGCTGCTGCTGGCCGCCTTCCAGCTGCTGCTGTCCCGCTACTCGGGCCAGGAGGACGTCGTCATCGGCTCGCCCATCGCCGGCCGCCGCCATGCGGAGACCGAGGGCCTCATCGGCTTCTTCGTCAACACGCTGGTGCTGCGCTCCCGGCCGGAGGGCCACCTCTCGTTCCTGGCGCTGCTGCGCCAGGTGCGGGAGACCACGCTCGGGGCCTACGAGCACCAGGACCTGCCCTTCGAGAAGCTGGTGGAGGCGCTGCAGCCGGCGCGCGACCTGAGCCGCTCACCGCTGTTCCAGGTCCTCTTCGTCCTGCAGAACACGCCGGTGCGGGAGGCGCACCTGCCCTCGCTGTCGTTCCGGCCCCTGGAAGCCCAGGACACCGAGGCCGCCAAGTTCGAGCTCAGCCTGAACCTGGCCGAGACCTCCGAGGGCTTCCTCGGTGAGCTGCGGTTCAACGCGGACCTCTTCGCGGAGGCGTCCGCGCGGCGAATGGTGCGACACCTCGAGGTGCTGCTGGAGACCCTCGTCTCGACACCGGACGTGCGCCTGTCCGAGCTGAGCCTCCTAACGGCCGGCGAGCGCCAACAGGTGCTGCGCGCCTGGAACGACACGGCTTCCGACGCCACGCCCGAGTCCTGCTTCCACCACGCCTTCGAGCTCCAGGCCGCCAGGACTCCGGCCGCGCCTGCTGTCTCCTTCGAGGAGTCCGTCCTCTCCTTCGCCGGGCTCAACACGCGCGCCAACCAGCTGGCGCACCACCTGCGCGCGCTCGGCGTGGGGGCGGATGTCCCCGTGGCCCTCTGCTTCGAGCGCTCCGTGGAGATGGTGGTGGCCCTGCTGGCCGTCATGAAGGCCGGTGGCGCCTACGTGCCGCTGGACCCCGCCTGGCCCACGCAGCGGCTGGGCTTCACCCTTCGGGACTGCGCCGCGTCCGTGCTGCTGACCCAGCAACGCCTGGATTCCTCCTGGGCACCGGCGGGGACGCACGTGCTGAGCCTCGATTCGGCGGACGCGCTGCCTGCCTCGCTGCCCTCGCACGACCCGGCACCCTCCGCCTCGGCCGACAACCTCGCCTACGTCATCTACACGTCCGGCAGCACCGGTACTCCCAAGGGCGTCATGGTGCGGCACCGCTCGGTGCTCAACCTGCGTCATGCCCTGGCGCGCACGGTGTATGCCGGCCAGCCCTCCGGCATGCGGGTGAGCGTCAATGCGCCGCTGGCCTTCGATGCTTCCGTCAAGCAGCTCGTCCAGCTCCTCGACGGTCACTGCCTCTGCATCGTTCCGGAAGCGAGCCGCCAGGACCCGGAGGCCATGCGCGAGTGGCTGCGCCGCCACCACGTGGACGTGCTGGACTGCACGCCCTCGTTGCTGCGGCTGCTGGTGCAGTCCGGGCTTCTCCAGGATGCCGCCGCGCCGCGCCTGCTGGTGCCCGGTGGCGAGGCCATCGACGAAGCGCTGTGGCGGCAACTGGCCGCCGCGCCTCGCACGCGCACCTTCAACGTCTACGGCCCTACCGAGTGCACCGTGGACTCCACCGCCTTCGCCGTCCTGCCCGGCACCCGGCCCACCATCGGCGGGCCGCTGGCCAACGTGCGCACGTACGTGCTGGACGCGCACCTGCGGCCGGTGCCCGTGGGCGTGCCGGGAGAGCTGTTCATCTCCGGCGCTGGCCTGGCCCGAGGCTACCTGCGCCGCCCGGCCCTCACCGCCGAGCGCTTCGTGGCCGACCCCTTCAACGCCACGCCCGGTGCGCGCATGTACCGCACCGGTGACAAGGTGCGCTGGCGGGAGGACGGCACCCTGGAGTACCTGGGCCGCACCGACTTCCAGGTGAAGCTGCGCGGCTATCGCATCGAGCTGGGCGAAATCGAAGCGGCCCTCTCGCAGCACCCGGCGGTGCGCCAGGCCCTGGTGCTGGTGCGCGAGGACTCCCCGGGCCACCCGCGCCTGGTGGCGTACTTCACCCACGCGGATGCCGCGCCCGACTCCACCACCCTGCGCGCCTTCCTCCAGCAACGGCTGCCCGAGTACATGGTGCCCCCGGTCTTCGTCCCGCTGGACGCCTTCCCGCTGACTCCCAACGGCAAGGTGGACCGCGGGGCCCTGCCAGCACCGGACGCGTCCGCGCTGACCTCCGCCACCTACGCCGCCCCGCGTACGTCCACCGAGCTCCTGCTCGCCTCCATCTGGGCCCAGGTGCTGCACGTCGAGAAGGTGGGACGCAACGACGACTTCTTCGCCCTGGGCGGCCACTCGCTGCTGGCCACACAGGTGGTGGCCCGCATCCGCTCCAGCTTCAACGTGGAGCTGCCACTTCGCGCGTTGTTCGAGGCACCCACCCTGGAGCGGCTCGCCCTCCTGGTGGAGAAGGCCAGCCACTCCACCGGCCTCCCCGCGCCGCGGCCCATGCCACGTGAGGGTCACCCGCCGCTGTCCTTCGCCCAGCAGCGCCTGTGGTTCCTCGACCAGCTCCAGCCGGGCAGCGCCCTCTACAACATCCCCATGCCCCTGCGGCTGGAAGGCCCGCTGGACGTCTCCGCCCTGGAGCGCGCCTTCGGAGAACTGGTGCGCCGCCACGAGTCGCTGCGCACCACCTTCCACGCCGAGGCCGGCCAGCCCGTGCAGCTCATCCATCCTCCCGCACCCTTCCACCTGCCGCGGGTGGACCTGGGTGCACGGGAGGACCGTGAGGAAGAAGCCCGCCGCCTCGTCCTGGAGGAACTCGCGCGGCCCTTCAACCTGGCCACCGGCCCGCTCCTCCGGGTCACGCTGGTGCGCCTGGCCGAGCAGCAGCACGTGCTGCTGCTCAACCTCCACCACATCATCTCCGACGGCTGGTCCAACGGCGTCCTCGTCCGCGAGATGGCCATGCTGTACGAGGCGTTCACCCAGGGCCGGCCCTCGCCCCTGCCCGAGCTGCCGGTGCAGTACGCCGACTACGCCCTCTGGCAACGTGACTGGCTGCGGGGCGAGGCGCTGGAGCGGCAGCTGGGCTGGTGGAAGCAGCGGCTCGCCGGAGCCCCTCATGCCCTGGAGCTGCCCACCGACTTCTCCCGCCCGCCCGTGCTGTCGCACCGCGGCGGCGCGGTGCCCGTGCACCTGCCTCGCCCGCTGAGCGAGTCGCTCAAGGCCCTGGCTCAGCGTGAGGGTGCCACCCCGTTCATGCTGCTGCTGGCCGCCTGGCAGCTGCTGCTCTCGCGCTACTCCGGCCAGGAGGATGTCGTCGTCGGCTCGCCCATCGCCGGACGCCGCCACGCCGAGACCGAGGGCCTCATCGGCTTCTTCGTCAACACGCTCGTGCTGCGCGCGAGGATTGACTCCCGTGCCTCCTTCCGCGCGCTGCTGTCCCACGTGCGCGAGACGACGCTGGGCGCCTACGAGCACCAGGACGTCCCCTTCGAGAAGCTGGTGGAGGAACTACAGCCCCAGCGCGACTTGAGCCGCTCGCCGCTGTTCCAGGCCTTCTTCGTCCTGCAGAACACGCCCATGCGGCAGCTCGCCGCCTCCGAGCTGGCCCTGCGGCCCCTGGAGACCGAGGGCTCCGCCGCCGCCAAGTTCGAGCTGAACCTCGGCCTGATCGAGTCCCCCGAGGGCTTTGTCGGCCAGCTCCAGTTCAACGCGGACCTGTTCACCCAGGCCACCGCGGCGCGCATGGTGGCCCACCTCCAGGTGCTGCTGGAGGACGTGGCCGCCCATCCCGAAGCGCCCCTGTCGGACCTGGCCCTCTTCACCCCGGCCGAGCGCCAGCAGGTCCTCCAGGCCTGGAATGACACCGTGGCCCCCTGCCCGGTGGATTCCACCTTCCACCAGGTCTTCGAGCACCAGGCCGACCTCACCCCCAGCGCGCCCGCCGTGCGCTTCGAAGAGGACGTCCTTTCCTTCGGTCAGCTCAACGCTCGCGCCAACCAGCTGGCGCACCACCTGCGCGAGCTGGGCGTCGGACCCGACGTGCCTGTCGCCTTCTGCCTGGAGCGCTCCACCGAGGCCATCGTCGCGCTGCTGGCCATCATGAAGGCCGGTGGCGGTTACGTCCCACTGGACCCGGCCTGGCCCCTCCAGCGCCGCACCCTCACCCTGCAGGACTGCGGTGCGCCCGTGCTGCTCACCCGGAGCGCCCTGGTGTCCGGCTGGCAGCCCACGGGTGCCCACGTGCTCTGCCTGGACACCGAGGCCTCACAGCTCGCCTCGAGGCCCTCGCACGACCCGGCCCCGGTGGCGGGCCCGGACAACCTCGCCTACGTCATCTACACCTCCGGGAGCACCGGCACGCCCAAGGGCGTCATGATTCAGCACCGCTCGGTGCTCAACCTGCGTCATGCCCTGGCGCGCACGGTGTATGCCGGCCAGCCCTCCGGCCTGCGGGTGAGCGTCAATGCGCCGCTGGCCTTCGATGCTTCCGTCAAGCAGCTCGTCCAGCTCCTCGACGGTCACTGCCTGTGCATCGTCCCCGAGGACACCCGCCAGGACCCGCAAGCCATGCGTCAGTGGGTGCGGAGCCAGGGCGTGGACGTGCTCGACGGCACGCCCTCGCTGCTGCGGCTGCTGGTGCAGTCCGGGCTCCTCCAGGATGCCGCCGCGCCGCGCCTGCTGGTGCCCGGTGGCGAGGCCATCGATGAAGCGCTGTGGCAGCAGCTGGCCGCCGCGCCTCGCACGCGCACCTTCAACGTCTACGGCCCCACCGAGTGCACCGTGGACTCCACCGCCTTCGCCGTCCTGCCCGGCACCCGGCCCACCATCGGCGGGCCGCTGGCCAACGTGCGCACGTACGTGCTGGACGCGCACCTGCGGCCAGTGCCCGTGGGCGTACCGGGAGAGCTGTTCATCTCCGGCACGGGCCTGGCCCGCGGCTACCTGCGTCGCCCGTCCCTCACCGCCGAGCGCTTCATGGCCGACCCCTTCAGCGCCACGCCCGGCGCGCGCATGTACCGCACCGGTGACAAGGTGCGCTGGCGGGAGGACGGCACCCTGGAGTACCTGGGCCGCACCGACTTCCAGGTGAAGCTGCGCGGCTATCGCATCGAGCTGGGCGAAATCGAAGCCGCGCTCGCCCTGCACCCCGCCGTGCACCAGGCCGTCGTGCTGGTGCGCGAGGACGTGCCCGGCGACAAGCGACTGGTGGCCTACGTAGTGCCCTCCTCCGGCCAGTCCGCCGACGCCGACGCCCTGCGCACCCACGTGCGCAAGAGCCTGCCCGAGTACATGGTGCCCTCGGCCTTCGTCCTGCTGGAGGCCCTGCCGCTGACCCCCAACGGCAAGGTGGACCGCGGGGCCCTGCCCGCTCCCGACCGCGTCCTCGTCACCGCGCGGCACGACACCACCGCTCCGCGCGACGTGCTCGAGCACATGCTGGCCGGAATCTGGGAGGAGCTGCTCGGCATCCAGCCCGTGGGCATCCGCGGCAACTTCTTCGAGCTGGGCGGCCACTCGCTGCTCGCCGTGCAGCTCATGGCCCGAATCCGCGAGCGCACCGGGCGCACGTTGCCGCTGGCCTCGTTGTTCCAGGCCCCCACCGTGGAGGGGCTTGCCTCCCTGCTGCGGCAGCTTCCCGCGCCCTTCTCGCCCCTGGTCCCCATCCAGGGGGACGGCAGCCAGCGGCCGCTCTTCCTCGTCCACCCCGTGGGAGGCAATGTCCTCGGCTATGCGCGGCTCGCCCGGCGGCTCGGCCCGGACCAGCCGGTGTATGGCCTTCAGTCCCAAGGGCTCGACGGGCAGCAGCCCTCGCTGGAATCCATCGAGGAGATGGCCGCGCTCTACCTCGAGGCAATCCGCGCCATCCAACCCCGGGGGCCGTACCGGCTCGGCGGCTGGTCCATGGGCGCGGTGGTGGCCTTCGAGATGGCCCGCCAGCTCCATGCCCGCGGAGAAGCCGTGGAGCTGCTGGCCTTGATCGACCCCAGCCCGGCCACGGCGGACCGCGTGCGGGTGGACACGGAGGATGCCGCCCAGCTGGTGGCGCACTTCGCCAGGGACATGGCGGGGCTCGCCGCGAGGGACGCGTGGAGCCCGGACGAGCCGCAGGGCCGCCAGGACGTGGACACCATGCTCCAGCGCCTGCTGGACGCGGGCCGCGAGGCGGGCCTGCTCGTCCCCGAGGTCGGCCTGCCGCAGCTGCGCACCCTCTTCGAGGTCTTCGCCGGCAACCTCCGCGCCCTGGCGCGCTACGTGCCCGGCCCCTTCGCCGGCCGCGTCACGATGCTCCGCGCCACGGAAGACGCGGGGAACCCCGCCCGGGCTGTGGACCGCGGCTGGGCGGCCCTCGCCACGGGCGGGCTGCGGCTACAGGAGGTGCCCGGCAACCACTACAGCCTGCTGCGCGAACCGGGCGTGCACGTGCTGGCGGAGCACCTCGCGGCGCTGCTGGCTGGATGATTCAAGGGGTGCTGGCCGCGGGCTTGGCCAGCACCCGCATCCAGAGGTTCTTCGGGTAGTGCGTGCCGCCCGTGGAGGGGACGACCTTCTTGCCGGGAACCAGCTCCAGCCGGTAGCGCTGGAGCACCAGCGCCGCGAAGAGCGTGGCAATGGTGGAGGCCAGCATCGCCCCGATGCACACGCGCTGCCCGGCGCTGAAGGCCATGTAGACGAACCGTGGCCGTGCCTGCACCTGTTCGTCGGAGAAGTGCTCCGGGTCGAAGGCGTCCGGGTTCCTCCAGTACTTCGGCAGCCGGTGCATGAGGGCGGGGCTGATGGTCACCGAGGTGCCGACCGGGATGTCGAAGCCACCAATCGAGTCTTCCTTGATGGCGACGCGGCTGATGTCCGTGGCCACGGAGTGGACGCGCATCGTCTCGCTGAAGACCTGGCTCACGTACTGGAGGCCGGGCAGGTCCTCGGCCGTGGGAGTCCGTCCTCCCAGGACCCGCTCCACCGTGGCCGCCGTCCGCGAGGCAATCTCCGGGTGCTGCGCCAGGCAGTACCACATCCACGCGATGCCGATGCCCGCCGAGGAGTGTCCCGCGACGAAGAGGTCGACGAACTCGTCATGCAGCTCCCGCTCGTTCAGCCGCTCGCCCTTGTCGTCGCGCTCGTCGATCAGCACGCCGAGCATGTCCTCCTGCTGCGCCGGCTGCGCCATCCGCCGGCGGACCGTCTCCCAGGCGAAGTCGTTGACGCGGAGCACCGCCGACCGCGCCCGCGGGTGCCGTCGGCGGTGGTCCCAGCGCATCAGCGACGGGGGGACGAAGGGCAGATGCGCCAGCAGCGGGCGGGGTGCGATGGACGACGCCGTGAGGTCCCACACCGCCTCGCGGATGTCCTCCGGTGGCTCCTCGGAGAAGACCAGCTGGCCCATGACGGAGATGAGGACCCACGACATCTCGCGGACGACATCCATGGGTGCTCCGCTGCGCAGGTACGGCTCCCAGCGTTGGTCGAGCACCCGCTGCAGCGTCTCCACCATCCGGGGGACCTGGGACAGCAGCCGCCCACGGAGGAAGGCCGGCTGGGTCATCCGGCGCAGCCGCTTCCAGGTGGCCCCGCTGCTGGTCGTCAGTGCCTCGCCAAAGAGGGCGCCCCGGGGGGCAGCGGGCTTGGGATAGTTCGTCACCCCCTGGTCGACCAGGACGTGCTTGATGACGTCGGGGTTGCTGAGCAGGTAGTGCGGCCTGCCCGGGAACGGCAACAGGACGACGTCTCCGTACCGCTGAAACGAGCGCCAGAGGAAGCTGTCGAGGTCCCCGCCGCTGGTCACCATGTGCCAGATCAGCGAGGCCATGGAAGGGCCGGGGGGATGGTGAGGTCGAGCCATGACGAGAAGAACCCGGGAGTCGTCCGGGTGGCCAGGGAGGATTGGCTGGTATCCCGAACGTAACATGCGACCGGGAAGTCATCGAGCGTGGGCATGCCCCTGGGGCCGCGACGAATACGGCCAACGCGCTACTCCGGATCGAGGGCCCAGGTGCCCTCCTCCCAGCGTTTCAGGGCCTGCCCTGCCTTGAAAGGTACGAACCCCTCGCCCTTGGCTGCCTCAGCCAAGACAGCGATGGCCTCATTCGTCCGGTAGCGAAGTAGGTAGGCGGCAGCCATGACACGAACATCCATGCGCGGATGATTGAATAGCACCGTCAGAGCCTCACGGCCGTTATCTCCATGATCGCGGAGCTTGTCGAACGCGGAGATATACTTCCTTGCGTGCTTGTTTCCAGTCTTGGCATCTCCGCGCCAGATTGCATCCGTCTGAGCCGCCACATTTTCTGCAAACTGATTTACAAGTTCCTCCAAGGTCATTTCCAGATGCCCTTTTGAATATTCTCAATAGCCAATAGGCCGAATTCCCGTTGAGCCTGGTATGACTGCGTGCTCAGCCACTGTCGCACGGTGAGACTCGAGGTGCCGAGGAGTTCAGGCTGTTTGGACGAGTAGAAGGCGCTCACACGCGTGTGCAATGCCTCATCCAGGGGGATGACGTTTTCAGTGTTATGCAATGCCTCTGGCCCAAATCGCCGCACGTTGCCAGGCGTCTGCTCGACAATGTGATGCCACTGCTTTCCAGGGCCGGCTGCGCCCATTGCATACTTGAAGCCACTCATGGACTTCCATGCGTGGAATGAAGCCGGCCGCGTGCCTGTCGCAGCCCATGCCGTGCCCGTGCCACTCGATGACATCGCCACGGCCCCAGGTGCGAGGGCGAATGTGAAGCCGTCCGCGGCGACGGCAACCGTCTCGACCTGCCCCACCGCCGTGTACACCACGCCGGCTTGAGCCTCGGCCCTCACTGCGGCCTGCGCAGCTCCGGGCAATCCCCGCACCGTCGTCCCCAGCGTGGCACCCGTACTCCCGATGGCCGCGGTCGCCAGCATCACGAACGCCCGCGCCGCGTTCCGGCCCATCACCTTTCCGAAGCGCTCCCCCGCCTCGCGCAGCTCATCGAACGTCACGGCCCGGTCGCTCTCCGCCATCAACTGCCGGAAGCCCTGGATGAGCCCCCAGAACGTGTCCACTCCCACGTAGATGATGAGCGCCGCCGTGAGCACCGCCGCCACGCCTTTGGTCGCGGGTTCCGGCACCGTCCAGAGCAACGCGTAGGTGGCCGCCGTCCAGAGCGCCGCCTGCATCAGCGCCTCCGGGTGGGCCATGTCCTTCACGGCCTCCCACAGCTCGTCCAGCACCGCGCCCTTCGCCAGGGCCAGGGCGAGCGTGAAGCGCGCATCCCCCATGACAACGGGGCCTTCCTTCAGCAGGCCCAGACAGTCTCCGCTGCGCCCGGTCCGCTCACACCAGCGCAGGTAGGAGCGCGTCAGCTCGACTTCGGACCGGGGCAGCTCGGGAGCCAGGTGCTCACCAGGCCTGAGCGGGGTGATGCGCCGGCTCCTCACGTCGAAGAGGTACGAGCCGCTCCGGGAGTCCACCTCGAACAGGCGCCGCGCCGCCTCCTCGGGCCGCTGAGACGGGCGAAGAGTCCGGGCCAACCGCGCCACAGCCTCCTTCACGTCATCCTCATCCAACTCCACCGGCTCGGAGGCCTGCTCCGAGCGGGGAACGTGGACGACGGGCGAGCTCCGGCCCGTGTCGAGACGCACCACCCGGGTGGGCCCGCTGCACCCCGGCAGGACCACCCACACGAGGAGGAACAGCCATCTCAGCAACATGCAGCACTCCCGGCCCTGATTTCCGGCATGTCATACCACGCCAGAAAAGCGGGCTGGCTCAGGACCCCATCGCTCCGGGGAGGGCTGTGTCGTCAGCTCATTCGGGTTGCGCCTCACGAGCTTCGCGGACGAGCCAGTCACGAAACGCAACGAGCTTGGGGAGCGTGGCGCACTCGGGTCGATAGACCACGTAGTAGGAGAGCACGGAGGAGAACTCGACCTCCGGGAACAGGCGCACCAGCCGTCCGGCCGCGAGGTCGTCACGCACCATGATGCTGCGGGCCAGCGCCACGCCCTGCCCGTCGATGGCCGCCTGCAGCACCGCCGCGGAGTTGTTGATACGCAAGCCCCGCTTCGTCTCGACTTCCCTCGCGCCCGCCTTCTCGAGCCAGGCCTCCCACGTGGCGAATCCCGAGCGGGCATCCACGGACCGGTCGTGGATGAGCCGCAAGCCACTCAGGTCCGACGGCCGGCGCATCCGGCGGCTCTGTCGCAGGAGCGCGGGCGAGCAGACGGGGTAGACCTCTTCGCCCAGGAGCTTCTCGGCGGTCAGCCCGGGCCAGACCCCGGCTCCGTAGCGCACGCCGATATCGATGCCGCGCGCGGCGAAGTCGAGCAGCTCGGTGGACACGTCGAGCCGTACGTCCAGTTCCGGCCACGCGGCCTGGAACCGTTCGAGCCGCGGCAGGATCCACTTGGCCGCGAACGCGGGACTGACGGTCACGGTCAGCACGCCCGTCGAAGAGCCCTCCTTCAGCCGCGCGACGCCGGCACTCAGCCGCTCGAATCCCGCACGGATGTCCGGCAGCGCCCGCTGGGCCGCCTCGGTGAGGACGAGCCGTTTGCGCCCGCTCGCCCCCCGGTGGAACAGCGGCGTGCCGAGCGACTCCTCGAGGCTTCGCACGAGCTGTCCGACCGCCGCCGGGGTCACGTGGAGCTCGGCGGCCGCGGCGGAAAAGCTCTCGTGCCTGGCCGCCGCCTCGAAGGCACGCAGGGCGTTGAGGTGTTCGGGTGCGCTCATGGGCGGTCAAGATTTCCTTTGCCGCAGGCCAAGAAACTCTCGATTGCGGCGGCGCGTGCTCGGGACGATACCAGGGCTGAAGGATGCCCGTCGAAGCTGCGCCGACGGGATAGCTGAGCTTTCACGTAGCACAGAAGCAGCGACGGAGGACACCCATGGTCTACCTGCAAATCACCCTGAAGATTTCTCCCGCCAACCGCCCCGCCGCCGCTGGCGTGTACCAGCGCTACAAGGCGCCCTTCCTCGAGACGATCGCCGGCGCGAAGTCGAAGGAACTCCTCGTCCGCGACGAGGACGTGCAGGTGCTGCACGGGTTCGACACGGCCCAGCAGGCCAGCGCCTACCTCGAGACCGGCCTGTTCACCGCCGACGTCGTGACCGCGCTCAAGCCGCTCCTCGACGCCGCCCCGGACGTCCGCATCTATCAGGCCGCCTGAGACCTTCCGCGTCGGGCCGTCGCCGACCGCGGCAGCCCGACATCCACCCAACACCCGTCAACCGGGAGCTTTCAATGCGTGCGCGATTCACAAATCAGAAGGTCATCGTCGTGGGCGGTACGAGCGGCATGGGGAAGGCCGTAGCCCGAATCGTCCTTGAAGAGGGAGGGCGGGCGGTCGTCATCGGGCATCGAGACGACAAGGTCCAAGCCGCGGTAGCGGAGCTGGCCGCGCTCGGGCCCGTGGACGGCCTGCGAGCGGACATCACCTCTGGCCCTGAGAGACAGGCCCTGTTGGCCCGGCTTCAAAGGGACCACGCGGACGCGACGCTGCTGGTCAACGCCGCGGGCGTCTTCCTGCCGAAGGCCTTCCTGGAGCACGACGAAGGCGATTACGACCTGTATCTCGACCTCAACAAGGCCATCTTCTTCATCACGCAGGCCGTCGCCAGGTCCATGGTCGCGCTGGGCAAGGGGGGCGCCATCGTCAACATCGGGTCGATGTGGGCCAGGCAGGCCATCCAGGCCACTCCCTCCTCGGCCTATTCGATGGCCAAGGCGGGACTTCACTCGCTGACCCAGCACCTGGCGATGGAGCTGGCCGGCCATGGCATCCGCGTCAACGCGGTTTCGCCAGCGGTCGTCGAGACGCCAATCTACGAAGGCTTCATCCCGAAGGAGCAGGTCCACAGTGCGATCCAGGGGTTCAACGGCTTCCATCCAATCGGCCGCGTGGGTCGCGCGGAGGATGTCGCGCAAACCATCGCCCATCTGCTATCGAACGAGACCTCGTGGGTCACCGGCGCCATCTGGGATGTCGACGGCGGCGTCATGGCGGGACGCAACAAGTACAGCTGACCCTTGGATGATGATGCCGACACCGTTCCTTCGCGCCCTGCACGAGGCGCCGCTGCTGCTCGCCGAAGGCTCCGTGGTCGAGCGCCTGCGCCGCCACCCCGCGGGACTGCTGGACCCTCACGTGGCCAACGCGGGTCTCCTCTTCAGGCCGGAGGGGCGCGAGGCGCTCGCCGGCATCTACCGCGACTACCGCGATATCGGCCTGCGCCATGGCCTGCCCACCCTCCTCCTCACGCCCACGTGGCGCGCGAACGCGGAGCGGCTCGCGCGCGCGGGCCTCGCCGGCCGGGACGTCTTTGGCGAGGCGGTGGGACTGCTGGCGGGCCTGCGCGACGAGGCCGGCGACCGGGGCGCAGGCGTCTTCCTCGGCGGCCTCGTCGGGTGTCGCGGGGACGCCTACCAGCCCGCGGAGGCCCTGCCGCGCGGGGAAGCGGCGGTCTTCCACGCGCCGCACGTGGAGGCGCTCGCGCGTGCTGGCGTGGACTTCCTCGTGGCCCAGGCGCTTCCAGCCCTCTCGGAGGCCGAGGGCCTCGCCCTGGCGATGGCACGCACGGGCGCGCCGTTCCTGCTGAGCTTCGTCCTGCGCCCCACCGGGACGCTGCTCGACGGCACACCGCTGGGCGAGGCCGTGGCGCGCATCGACGCCCTGCCCGGAGCGCGCCCGACGGCGTACATGGTGAACTGCGTCCACCCCGCCATCTTTCGCGAGGGAATGTCGCGCCAGCTGGCGACCTGGCCCTCACTCGGCGAGCGCGTGGTGGGCTTGCAGGCCAACACCTCCCGCCTCTCACCCGAGGAGCTCGACGGGCGGGCGGAGCTCGACAGCGAGCCCTCGGACGCCTTCGCGCGGGAGATGGCCCGCGTGCACGCGGAGCTCGGCACGCGCCTGCTCGGCGGGTGCTGTGGCACCGATGAGCGGCATATCGCAACGCTCGCCGGCGTCCTGACGGGCTGACGCCAGGACCTTCAACTGAAGGTGGGCACGGGCCTGGAGCTGGGCTTCCCGGATGGGTTCAATCGTCATGTCGATCTGTCCGACAGGGGTCTGCCCGTCCCACCGCGATTGAACCGGTTCGGGCTCGTGGAATGATGCGCCACCATGCGCTCACTCCTGATGCTGTTCATGGTGATTGGCCTCGGCTGCAGGTCCGCGCCCCCAGCGCGGCGGACGGCTGCAATCGACATCGCGCTGGTGCATGACTCGGTACCGGAGCAACAGACGCGCGAGCAACTCCGCCGTTTGTTGGAGCAGTTCGATGTCAGCCCGTGGCTCTACACGCGGACCATCCAGATCGACGAGCGGGCCATTCCACACAGTCATCCCGTGTTGACACTGCACACACGGCATCTCGCACAGGACATGCAGTTGCTCTCGACCTTCGTGCACGAGGAGATGCACTGGTTCCTCGATGAGAGAGCCGAGGCGACGCAGCGTGCGATGGCCGAGCTGCGTGAGCTCTATCCGACATTGCCCGTCGGCTTTCCTGACGGAGCCAGGGACCTGGAGTCGTCCTATCTCCACGTCCTCGTCAATGCGCTCGAGTACGCAGCCATGCAGCGCGTCGCGGGACGGGACACCGCGACGCGCGTGCTCGACTTCTGGGTGAACGACCACTACCGGGCGCTGTACCGCATCGTCCTGAAGGATGAGGCGCGGATTCGCGAGCTCCTGGTCCGACATGGCCTGGTACCTGAAGGGCTCTGAGTTCGCCGCCCGCCGCCTCGGAGCCGTCTACGTCCCGTACTTCCCGCGAAGAGAAGCGCCGGTGTCACCCGCTCACTTCTTCAGGTTGATGAGGCCGTCATCCTTGGCCAGCTTCGGCCCGAACGCCGTGGACATCATCTCGAGCGTCGGGAGGCCGGTGGGGTCGATGAGCTTGATCCGGTGCCGCCCCGGCTGGGTACGGAAGCTGCCACCCCTGAGAGACCGTCCCCGCGAGCTGCCCCTGCTGGCCACCCGTTTCCTGAAAGAGGCGTGTGAGCGGGCGGGCCAGCCCGCGCCCCGGCTCTCCGCCGCCACCATGGGCGTGCTGAGCGCCCATTCCTGGCCCGGCAACGTGCGAGAGCTGAAGAACGCGATGGAGTACGCCGCCGCCACTTCCAACGGGCCCATCCTCGAACCCTCGTCTCTGCCCGAGTCACTGCGCGAGGCACGGAACAGCGGAGAGCAGGCGGACACCGAGCCCGCGCCCCGTCCCTTCCGTCCCATCTCCGAGGAGCTCCGCGAGCTGGAGCGGCAGAGGATGTTGGAGGCCCTGGAGACCACCGGGGGAGTGCAGACACGCGCTGCACAGCTCATCGGCATGCCGCTGCGGACCTTCGTGTTCAAGGCTCGGCAGTACCAGCTATCGCAGCGCTCCAGGGCACCACGCTCCTGACGGACCCGGGAGCGTCAGTTGCGGGTCCCGTGCTTCGCGAAGCCCTCCAGCGCGATTCGCGCCAGGTCGCGCACCTCTGAATCCGGGTCGCCCTTCGCGAGCTGCTCCAGTACGGGAAGCAGCTCCTTCCAGCCCACGTAGCCGATGGCGAGGATGGCCTTGCGCTGCACCATGGCGTCCGCGAACGTCAGGCACTTGCGGAAGAACTCGAAGAAGGCCGCGTCGAACTCAGGCGGCGCGGTCAGCGACATGAGGCGCACGGCCAGCTGGAGCTGCTCCGCCGTTGCCGCCGAGTCCGCCAGCTTCTGGATTTCCTCCTGGGAGTACACGTCCACGAACTCCCGGAGGACGCGGACGAAGTGCTCGGGCGTCTCGCTCTCGATGTAGGCGTACGGCACCTCAATCATGAAGTCGTCGATGAAGCGGATGATGCTCGGTTCATCCTCTTCATCGGTGACCCAGACGAGCTGATAGGGCCGGGTGTCCGTCGCCTCCGTCACCGACTCCAGCGACCAACCCGCCATCAGGGCCATGGAGCCGAGCTGCGCTGCCGCCTGGACGTGCTTCATCGGCACACGGACCTTCTTCATGAACACCCTTCCTGGAACGTCAGTCGAAGGCCCGTGCTTCGCCATGCCCTCTAGCGTCATTCGGACCCACCCGCGAACCCTGGCAGTCCGGGTCCTCTTTTCTCCAGGTGGCCCTCGGCCGACCTTCCCGGAAGTGGGACCGGCATTCCCAGGCCCGGTCAAACCCTCGTGACACCCAGGTGCCGTCCACCGTCTCCCTCCCCTTGAGCCGAGCCCCTCCGGCGGCTAGGAGACGGTGGCATCCGCTTTGCTCTCCGGGCGCCCCATGGCGAGCCCGCGCCCGCGGTGCTCGCGACTTCACCTGGAGCCGTCATGGACACCGTCGGGCAGGATCTCCGTCAGGCCTTCCGCAAGCTGCTCAAGAGCCCGGGCTTCCTGTGTATCGCGGTCCTCACCCTGTCGCTGGGCCTGGGTGCCAACACCGCCATCTTCAGCGTGGTGAACGCGGTGCTGCTCCGCGCCCTGCCCTTCGCTGACGCGGACAACCTGGTGCGCGTGCTCCACGTGAGCCAGCGCGGCGGCTCCATGCCGTCCTCGGGGCTCGACTTCCTCGACATGCAGGCACAGAACCGCTCCTTCAGCGGCATGGCCGGCGTGGATCCCACCGACCTCAGCCTCACGGGCCCGGGGGGAGACCCCGAGCGGCTACAGGGCGCGCAAGTGACTGCGGGGTTCTTCCAGGTGCTGGGCGTGCAGCCCCAGCTCGGCCGGGGATTCCAGGCGGACGAGGACCAGCCCGGCAGGAGCAAGGTGGTGGTGCTGGGACACACGCTGTGGAAGCGCCGCTACGGCGGCGACCCGGGCATCCTGGGGCGCACCATCACCGTGGGCGGCGAGCCCTACACCGTGGTGGGCGTGGCGCGCCCCGGCTTCGCCTTCCCTTCTCAGGCGCAGCTCTGGATTCCGCTCATCTGGGAGGGCTCGGCCATCGACCCGATGAACCGTGGCGGCCACTTCCTCAGCGCCTATGGTCGGCTGAAGCCCGGCGTCACGCGGGAGCAGGCGGATGCGGACCTGCGCGCCATTTCGAAGCGCCTGGAGGAGCAGTACCCCGAATCCCACACCGGCCTGACGACCCAGCTGAAGCCCCTGCGCGAGGAGCTGGTGGGTGACGTGGAGCCAGCGCTCCTCGTGTTGCTCAGCGCCGTGGGCGTGGTGCTCCTCATCGCCTGCGCCAACCTCTCCAACCTCCTGCTGGCGCGCGCGGTGAGCCGCGAGGGAGAGATTTCCGTGCGCCTGGCGCTAGGCGCCAGCCGCGGCCGCATCATCCGCCAGTTGTTGCTGGAGAGCCTGGTATTGGCGCTGGTGGGGGCCGGTGGCGGGCTGCTGCTGGCCGCCTGGGGGCTGGACCTCCTCGTGATGCTGGCTCCTCGCGACCTCCCCCGGCTGGAGGAGGTCTCCATCGATGGCCGGGTGCTCGCATTCACGTTCGTCCTCGGGCTGGCGACCTCCTTCCTCTTCGGCCTCGTTCCGGCGCTGCAGACGTCCCGCGTGGAGCTCAATCGCGTCCTGCGTGAGAGCGGCAAGGGCGGCGGCGGTGGCGGCCACCGGACGCGCCACCTGCTCGTCGTGACGGAGACGGCGCTGGCGGTGGTGCTGCTGGTGGGCGCGGGGCTGCTGATGAAGAGCTTCATCCGGCTCCAGCAGGTGGACCCGGGCTTCAAGGCGGACCATGTGCTGGCGCTCGACCTGGCACTCCCGGAGACCACGTATCCCTGGGCCAGCCCGGCGGTGCAGACCTTCTATGACACGCTGTTGGAGCGGGTGCGGAGCCTGCCAGGGGTGAAGCAGGCGGGCGCGGCGTTCCACGTGCCCCTGGCTGGAGGCTCCATGACCTCGACGATACGGGACCTGTCCAGGCCGCCGCCGAGCCCGGGGGAGGAGAAGCGCACGGATGTGCGCATCGTCACCCCTGGCGCCCTGGAGACGCTGCGCATCCCGCTCGTGCGCGGCCGGCTCCTCACGGCCCAGGACGGCGTGGAGGAGGGCACGCGCGCCGTGCTCGTCAGCGAAGAGGCGGCCCGGCGCATCTGGCCCGGGGAGGACCCCATCGGCCGTACCGTGGAGATTGGCGTCAACTTCGGCCTGGGTCGCTTCGGAGGGCAGGTGGTGGGGGTGGTGGGAAA
>NZ_JABBJJ010000261.1 GCF_012933655.1 Pyxidicoccus fallax
GGATGGAGCGGTCCACGTGGCTCTCGGCGGCCAGGTGCATGACGGCGTCGATGGAGTGCACCGCCATCAGGTGCTCGACGAGCTCGCGGTTGCCGATGTCGCCGCGCACGAAGACGTGGCGGGGGTCACCCTCCAGCTCGGAGAGGTTCTCGAGGTTGCCCGCGTACGTGAGCTTGTCGAGGTTGACCACCGTCCAATCCGGCCGCTCGCGCCGCAGGTACTTCACGAGATTGGAGCCGATGAAGCCACAGCCTCCTGTCACCAGTACGTTCATGACCCGCCGACCTTGAATGCTTGGAGAGGGTGTCTGCGTATAGGAGGGGTCCGGTACCGTCAAGGCGGCGGGGGCTCGGGCTTGTGTGCTCGCCCCTCGCGGCTGTAAGGGGTCCGGCCGTGAGTGCTGACGGACGAGGCTCCCCCATCCACCAGATTCTCCCCCGGCTCGCCTGGGGCGACGCGGTGGGCAACCAGGTGCGCTACCTCCAGGGCCTGCTGCGCCGCTGGGGGCATGCGTCGGACATCTTCGCGGAGACGTGGGACGACGCCTGCAAGGACCAGGTGCGGCCGGTGCGTGACTACGCGCGCGAAGCAGGCAGGGACGCGGTGCTGGTGGTGCACCACAGCTTCGAGTCGCGCCTGGTGCCGTTCATCGCCCGGGCGCCCGGCCGCAAGGTGCTCGTGTACCACAACGTGACGCCTGCTCGGCTGTTCGAGGGGTTCGAGCGGAAGGTGGCCGCCGCGTGCGACGGCGCCCGGGACGAACTGCTGGCGCTGCGGCCGCATGTGGAGCGCGCGTTCGCCTATTCGCGCTTCAGCGCGGAGGAGCTGGTGGCGGCGGGATACCGGAACGTGTCGGTGCTGCCCTTCGCCATCGACTGGAAGGCGTTCGACACGCCGCCGGACCCGGCGCTCCACGCGGAGCTGGGGGACGGCTGCGCCAACGTGCTCTTCGTGGGGCGCGCGGTGCCGAGCAAGAAGGTGGACGACGTGCTGCGCGTCTTCACCGCGTACCAGAAGCTGTACCAGCCGATGAGCCGGCTGGTGGTGGCGGGGTACCTGCACCGAGACGGCGCGTATGGCGCGTACCTGCACGGGCTGAAGGACGTGCTCGGCGCGGACCGGGTGCGCTTCCTCGGCAGGGTGAGCGCGGCGCAGCTGTCCGCGTGCTTCGCCACGGCCACCACGTACCTGTCCATGAGCCGGCACGAGGGCTTCGGGGTGCCGCTGCTGGAGGCGATGTACCGGGGCGTGCCCGTGGTGGCGTACGGCGCCGCGGCCGTGCCGGAGACGATGGGCGGTGCGGGACTGACCACGCTGTCGGATGACCCGGCGGAGGTGGCGGAGCTGCTCGCGGTGATGGAGCGCAACGTGGCGCTGCGCGGGCAGGTCATCGCGGCGCAGCGGGCTCGGCTGGCGTCGCTGTCGCAGGACGCGGTGGCCGAGCAGGTGCGGGCGGCGTTCGAGGACATGCTCTCCGGACGGAGCGCGCCTTCCGCGTCGTCGGAGGCTTCGGCCGCGTCGGTGGAGCTGGTGTGCCCCGGGTTCACAGTGCGGCCCGATGCGCCGGCGTCGCGATTGGTGCGGAGCCTCGCGGAGAAGCTGCCAGGGGCTCGCATCCTCGCGCTGCGGCCCCGTGGGGCGGAGCCTTCGTTGGAGCTGGGGCCGGAGAACGTGGGTGGCGTGCCCGTGTGGCACTTCACCGCGGATCAGCCGCCGGGACGTGCGCCCGCGTCGCTGCCCGGTTCATCATCGCTGGAGACGGCGGTGCGGGTGTCCTCGGCTCCGGTGGTGTTGCTGGGCGTGGACACGGAGGTTGCGCGAGCGGTGCTGCCCCACGTGAAGGAGCGGGCCTGGGGGGCGTATGAATCCTCGCTCTCGGGGCCCTCCATCGAGCAGGCTCGTCAGCAATTGGGGCAACGGTTGGTGGTGCTGGAGCCGTCGCGTTCCGCGGATGCCGTGCGTGCCCTGCTGGGAGGAGTGACTCGTGCGACCTGAAGATCTGCTCACCCGCGCGCCGTCGGCCGAGGACGTGGTGCGTGAGACACAAAAGCTGCCCCAGCCGTCGGAGGAGGCGCGTGAGTCGCTGCGCCGCTCGCTGGAGGTCGCGTCCAAGCCCGCGACGCCCGCGCCGTGGCCGGCGCTGCTTCAGGAGGCGCGCGGGAAGATGGACAGCCGCTACGCCGAGCCGGCGACGTCGCACCGGGGCGGGCTCGTGGGGCTGGCGCTCGTCGTGTCCAAGCGGGCCTTCCGGGGTGTGTTCCAGCCGTTCATCAACGAGGTGCTGCGCAAGCAGGTGGAGTTCAACGAGTCCATCCTCGACGCGCTCGCCACCATCCACGACGTGCAGCGGGAGCACGTGCGCACGCAGGCGCTGTGGCGACAGGAATTGGACCACCGGCTGGCACGCATCGAAGCCGCGGCCTCACGGGGACGGGAGGCTGCTCCCGTCCCCGCGGAGACGTCGACAGCAAAGCCGGGCCCGACTGTTGACACGGCCTCCGTGAAACAAACTCCTGGCACCTCTCGCGGACGCTCCCGGCGTCGCTGACGTTCCTCCGAGGACTGACCGACCGCGAGCCATCACCCCGGACCGTCTCCTTGCGGCAGATGCTCCAGCAGGTCTGAGCGGGCGTGGACGCATGGGCCCCGCCCGTTCCTGGTGACGAGCGATGGCGAGCAGCCCTCGCCCCTGTCCATTCTAGCGACGGCTCTTCAGTCCCCGTCATAGCAGACGCCGATCTCACGCAACTCGACCGTCGACCACTCGGCCGCGGGACACGCGCTCGCGATTGCGAGCGCCTCCTCCCGGCCTTGGCAATCGAAGAGGATGAATCCCCCGACGATCTCCTTGGACTCGGTGAACGGCCCATCGAGCAGGGTGCGCTTGCCGCCGCGGACCTCGATCCGCACCCCTTCCGAAGCGGAACGGAGCGAGTCGCTGGCCTTCCATATCCCTCGGGCCTTGAGGTCTTCCACGAAGCGCACCATCCGCTCCATCTCGCGACGCCCCTGCTCCGCCGTCCGGCTCTGTTTCCGCCCGCCCTCTTCCATGATCAACAGCATGTATGCCATCACGCACCCCGTAGATGCCTCTCGATTACAGGCGCCAGGAACGTAACGGGGCGGCCCCTCTGGAGTCCAACATGCGGACGGGCTGAGCGCGAACCAGGGAGTGCTCAGCTCTCGCGCGCCGCGGCTTCCAGCGCCGCGATGTCCATCTTGATCATGCCCATCATGGCCTGCATGGCCTTGGGATGGCTCACCAGATCCTCGACATTGCGTGGCACCACCTGCCAGCACAGGCCGAAGCGGTCGGTCAGCCAGCCACAGGCCATGGGCTTGCCACCCCCCGCCATCAGCTTCTCCCAGTACGAGTCGAGCTCCTTTTGCGAATCGCAACGCACGAAGAACGAGAACGCAGGCGTGAGCTGGTGCGCGGGCCCGCCGTTCATGAACGTCATCTCCTGGCCCTCGAGCTCGATGACGATGGTCGCGATCTTCCCTTCCGGCCAGGGCCCGACGCCCTTCGAGCGCAGCTCCTTCACCTTGCGCGCATGCGGAAAGACGCCGAGGTAGAACTCAGCGGCTTCTTCCGCGTTGTCGTTGAACCAGAGAAACGGTGCGAGCTTGCTGGGCATGATTGCTACTCCGTGAGCATGAGGTTGAGAAAGCCGCCGTTCGCTTCCATACCGCACTCGATGGACTGGCTGGCGGTGGCTCTTCCCCCGCCGTTCGAGGCCAGACACCGAATCAGGTGCGCCTGGTGTCCGGTCAACGCGTCCCGCTTCCGGCCCGCGCTCAGGGCTCGAGCGGGTTCCGGTAGTGGAAGCTCCTCGGCTTGAGCACGAAGGACATCCACTCGGTGGGCATGTTGACCTCGTCCTCGTCACGAGGCGTGTGCAGGTGCCGGTTGACGTACCAGACCACCAGGTCCTGTCCATCCACGGATTGACCGTCGACCATGGCGCCCACGTGCGCGGGAGCGGAGGTACAGGTCGGCCGGATGTGGGGCGGGACGTTCCTCGCCGCGAGCGTCTCGCAGTCGTTGAACCGGGTGACCCAGACCTCGTGCTCGGACCAGGGCTCAGCGGTGGTGACCTGTCCGGTCCACAGTCCGTCGAGCTTGGGGACGAGCTCATAGCCCACGTTGCGCCCGTCGCTGTTGGTGAGTTGCTTGTCGTAGATGTGCCACGTCGAATAGTTCTCGGCGACGATGTTGTGGGCGGCTTCGGTCAGGATGGGCGTTTCCACGTTCGTCCAGCACGTTCCCGGCGTGGAGCAGGTGCTATCGGGAGACGGGGCCATGGACGGCTGGAGGGTCATCCGTGCGATGGCATCGTTCGAGGACCCACCGAGGTCGAAGTCCAGCCGGTAGTAGACGTTGTGCATGTGGGTGAGCCCATAGGACGGCGTCGGGTTCGCCACGGCGTCCACACGGCTGCCATAGGGCGCATGGGCCGCGGTCGTCCCGTAATACGCGAGCCGGCCCGTCATCCCCAGCATGGGCTGGAGGGTTCCATCATCGTGGAACTCCCACCGGTTGATGTACATGTACGTGCCGAGCTGCGAGGCCATGCTCACCGAGACGAGCTCGCCCAGCTGGAAGCTGGTCGACATCTTCCAGGCGTAGCCGCGGTCCTCGACGTTCATGCAGATGCGGTTGCTGGCCAGGCGCGTGCCTCCCGCGCATTCCGCCTGGTTCAGCTGGAGGGCCCTGACGCCCAGCCCCTCGGAATCCCGGGTGACGTCCAGGAGCCGGGGCGTGCCCACGAGGTAGGGGACGTGAATCTCCGCGATGGCCGCCTGTGAGAGCACCAGGCGCGACGTGCCTCCCCGGGGCGTGAAGTAGGCATTCCTGATGGTCAACCCCTCACACGGGCAGTTCTGGACGGAGAAGGTCCACCGCGTGCCCGAGGTGAAGGTGTGGTCGACGGACGACAGTGAGGTGCAGGCCGCGTAGGTGCACGCGGCCTCGACGGGCTGGGAGAAGCCCAGCAGGATTCCCAGCCCCACGAGCCCTGAGATGAAGCGATACCCGGACATGTTCCCCCCTTGTCTGAGAAGGACCTCGACAAGGAGGGAGCAGTTAGGGCGGCGGACGCCGGAGCGGCAGCGGCTCCAGGTGCGGCCCGCCTGCGCGGCGCAGGACACACTCATCACCCACCGTCGTTGACGGTCAGCGCCGCCTCCCAGGCGGCAGGGGCCGGAAGCCGCTGAACTCCCAGCGGTTTCCAGCCCCTGTGCTTTCAGGCTCCAGCGCCTCGCCCGGTGTGGCCAACTCCCAATGACTCACGGGCTCCAGGCCGTGTACAGCTCCGCCTCCGCGTACTGGTAGTTGCCATCCGGGGTGTATCCCCCCGCGACGAGCACCTTGCCGTTGAGCAGCAGCACCGCCGTGTGGCTTCCGCGACGCGTGGCCATGGCGCCGGCAGAACTCCAGGTACCCGAGGCCGGGTCGTACACCTCCGCCAGCTCATGGGCACCATAGAGCATGTCGCCGAATCCCCCCGCGACGAGGACTCTGCCGTCGGGCAGCAGCGTCGCCGTGTGGGAGTCATGGCCTTCGGCCATGGAGCCGGTGGGGCTGAAGGTGCCCGTGGCCGGGTCATACAGCTCCGCTGTCGGGAGCTGGCCGAGGGCTCCCCCCGCGACGAGGACCTTGCCGTTGAGCAGCAGCGTCGCCGTGTGCGCTTCGCGCGGCTCGGCCATGGATCCAGTGGGGCTGAAGGTGCCCGTGGCCGGGTCATACACCTCCGCCGTCACGAGATGGCCGGAGCCGCTCCAGCCCCCGACGACGAGGACCTTGCCGTCGGGCAGCAGCGTCGCCGTGTGCTCTTCACGAGGCGCGGCCATGGAGCCGGTGGGGCTGAAGGTGCCCGTGGCCGGGTCATACACCTCCGCCGTCGCGAGATGGCCGGAGCCGCTCCAGCCTCCGACGATGAGGACCCTGCCGTCGGGCAGCCGCGTCGCCGTGTGCTCTTCGCGATGCTCGGCCATGGAGCCGGTGGCGCTCCAGGTGCCCGTGGCCGGGTCATACAGCTCCGCTGTCGGGAGGTGGTCGCTGCTGCCCCCCACGACGAGAACCCTGCCGTCGGGCAGCCGCGTCGCCGTGTGATTGGCGCGCCCCTCTGCCATGGAGCCGGTGACGCTCCAGGTGCCCGTGACCGGGTCGTACACCTCCGCCGTCTTGTACGCGACATCCCCTCCAGGCTCCCAGATGTCATCGTCGACCACTCCCCCGCTGACGAGGACCGTGCCGTCGGTCAGCAACGTGGCCGTGTGGTCGTGGCGGGTCTGGGTCATGGAGCCCGTCGGCTCCCAGCTCCCCACGGGGGGACAGGCCGGCAGCCCGGCCACCGTGAAGCTCCGCGTCGCCGTCAGGCCAAAGGTGTTCCTCACGGTGACGGTGATGGAAGGTGGGGCACTGACACAGGCGGGAGCCGTCCAGGTGATGCGGCTGCGGGAGCCGTCCCGGGTCGGTGTGCCTGGCCAGCCTGAATTGGCCTCCCAAGCGAAATAGAGGGGCGCGCCCTGCGGATCGCTGGCGAACACTTCGAAGGTGAGCACCTGTCCCGGGGTCGCCGTGTCCGAGGAACGGTAGGAGCGGAGAATGGCGGGCTCGAAGCGCTGCGTCTCGGGCGCGTTGCTGACACACAGGGCGACGGTGCCCGTGGTCTGTCCTCCCCGCCCGTCCGAGACAGAGACCGTCAGGCGGCAGTTGTTGCAAGCGCCAGCGGGCAGGATCGCGGGAGTGAACTGGGTGGTGTTGGACCAGGCGTCGCTGAAGGAACCCGCGCAGGTGGCGCTCCAGGAATAGGAGAGGCTGTCCCCATCCGGGTCGGAAGCGGAGACGGAGACGAGGGCGGGCTGCCCCACCACGAGCCACGTGGGCGTGGCCTCCATGGTGTCCACCCGGGGGGAGCTATTGAAAGAGATGGCCAGCTCCGCCTCTCCCACCTCGTCGAAGACGACGTTGACGGCCAGGGTGATGCTGGACGACAGGCCCCGCGAGTCCGTCACGGTGAAGGTCAGCTTCTGGATGCCCATGGACTCGGGCGCCATCCACGTGGTGAAGGCCTCGGAGGGCGAGGAGAAGGTACCCGCGGTGGCGCTCCAGGTGTACGTGAGCGTGTCGTCGGGGTTGGGGTCATGCGCCGTGGCCGTCAGGAAGATGAAGCCGCCCGGGAACACGGAGGTGGAAGAGGTCACCAGGGAATCGATGACGGGGGCTTCGTTCTCGAAAGGAGGCGGCGGGTCGACCTGCTGGAGGGTGATGGCGACGAGGGTCGTCTGGTCGGCGGAGATGGTGACGCCGGCGGCGGAGCCCGCGAACAGCAGCGTGCCCGAGGCATCGAAGGCCCGCGCCGCGAAGGCACGGTCGGTGCCCACGGGGAGGTTGCCGATGGTGCCGCCCCACACCCCGTTCGTCTGCACGAGGTCCACTCCCACGGACCGGATGTCCGGACCGCCGGAGATGATGAGGACGCGGGCGATGCTGGATGAGAGGGATTGAGGCGCGGAGACTGCGAATCGGGCCGAACCCGAATCGGAAGGAGAGTCAGCGCAGCCCACCAGCAACGCCACGGTGAGCGACAACATCAACTGAGTGAATGCCTTTTTGATAAGGCCCCCTTTGTTCGATCTGGCCGCGCATTGAACGAGCAGGAGGCAGGTTCTGACTATTGCCCCAGATGGCTGATACGCCGTCGCTTGCCAGTCGCTTCCGCACGAACCCGTGGGCTGGAAGACAGCGCTCCCATCTCGTCGTGCGAGGGGCCGTGCTTCAGGACACGGTCCTTCCGCGCAGCCGTACCACCAGGAGCGTCACGCACACCGCGCACAGCAGGCCGAGGCTCAACATGGTGAACAATGGCTTCTCCGTCGCGCCGGGGTGGCTCGCGAGGATCATCGCCGTCTTCCCCGGGCGCGGATCCACCAGCACCTTCACGGTGGAGCCCTCGGCGTATTGGTTGTAGTGCCCCTGGCCCACCTCGATGCGTGACTCCAGGTGCGGCTGCACGCTGTCCTCCGAGAGCCGGACATCGAGGAAGTAGCTGGTGGACTTGCCACCCGTCCAATCGCGGCCCACCACCACCCCCGTCTCCGGAACCCCCACCCGCGTGAGCAGGGACGCGCTGCGGTACTCCAGGCAACCCGAGACCGTGCCCACACACGACATGAGCGCGAGTGCCGCGATGCCCAGGATTTGACGGTTCATGGTTCAGCGCGTCCTAGCCGTTCGAGCCGCGAGCAGCGCGGGCAGCTCCGCGACGGATTGAAGTGTGAAACGGGGTTCGGGCAAGTGGGCCGGTACGGGCAGGCCCTCCGGTTGATCCAACAAGAGTCCAGGCCCGCGTTCAAGGACCCGACATTGTCACGGGTGAGCCAGGCGCTGTTGAGCGTTCGGCACATGCACGGGGCTCGGGTCTCGCTTCATCTCCGGAGCCACGTGCGCAGCTTGGGCGGGCGACATCGACCTCGCCCGTGGTTGGTGGGCGTGAGAGGACCCGAAGGTGGGCCACGACTCAATCACCCGGTGGAGAAGGGCTCGGCGGTATGCGCTGGTGGGCGTGGGCCTGCTCGTTTTCGTCGGAGGCCTCGCCGGTATCAAGTTCCTCCAGATCTCCCAGCTCATCGCTTACGGCCAGCAGATGGAGGCCCTGGGGCCGCCGCCGGAAGCGGTCGGCTCGGCGGTGGCCCAGGCCGACACCTGGGAGAGGACGCTTCAGGCCGTGGGCACCGTGACCAGCATCGAGAGCGTCGCGATTCGCAACGAGGTGCCGGGGGTGGTCGAGCGGATTGCCTTCAGCTCCGGCGCGCGGGCGCAGGAGGGCGCGGTGCTCTTCGAACTCGACGCCCGCATCGAGCGCGCGCAGCTCCGGACCGCACGGGCGCGGCTCGCCGACGCCCAGGCGGACCTGCACCGCGCCAGGGCCCTTCAGAAGGGGGGAGTGCTGACCCCGTCCGCCCTGGATGACGCGGAAGCCGCCTACAACATCGCCGCGGGCGAGGTCTCCGCGCTCGAGGCGCGACTCCATCAGAAGATCATCCGCGCCCCCTTCACCGGGCGCCTGGGCATCCGCAACGTCAGCGTCGGTCAGTTCCTGAATCCCGGCACGCAACTCGTGGTGCTCGATGCCGTCGACGACCTCCTGGTGGACTTCTCCTTGCCCCAGCAGGACGTGTCGAGGGTCCAGTCGGGCATGCCGGTCCGGGTCGGCTTCAGTGCGTCCCCCAGGACCGAGCTCGCCGCGAAGTTGCTCGCCGTGGAGCCGACGGTCGACGTGGCCACGCGCAACCTGGCACTCCGGGCCCGGGTCACCCAACCGGACGGGCGGCTGAAACCCGGCATGTTCGTCGATGTGACCGTGGTGACGCCGGAGAAGCTCGACGTCGTCACGGTCCCCGCCACGTCCGTCGTGCACGCCGCGTACGGCGACTCCGTGTTCGTCATCGAAGAGAAGAAGCCGGGCACTCCGGGCATGGACCGGACCCCCGACGGGAAGCCGGTCCACATCGCACGCCAGCAGTTCGTGCGCCTGGGATCGGCACGCGGCGACTTCGTCTCCATCCTGCAAGGCCTGGAGCCGGGCGCGAGGGTGGTGACCGCGGGCGCGTTCAAGCTCCGCAACGGCACGCCCGTGGTCGTGGACGACTCCGCCATGCCGCGACCCGAGCGCGACCCCAAGCCCGAGAACCGGTGACATGGCACTGACCGACATCTTCGTGCGCCGGCCCGTGCTGGCCATCGTCGTCAACCTCTTCGTGGTGATTGGCGGCCTCCAGGCCATCCGCACGCTGAGCGTCCGGCAGTACCCGAAGGTCGAGAGCGCCACGGTGACGATTCGCACCGTCTACCTGGGCGCCAGCGCCGACCTGGTGCGCGGCTTCATCACCACGCCCATCGAGCGGGCCGTCGCGGCCGCGGGCGGCATCGACTACATCGAGTCGCAGAGCGTCCAGGGGCTGTCGACCATCAACGTGCGCCTGAAGCTCAACTTCAACGCCGCCGATGCCCTGGCCGACATCTCCTCGCGGGTGAACCAGGTCCGCACCGACCTGCCGCCCGAGGCCGAAGTCCCGTCCATCCAGATAGAACCCTCGGACGCCGCCGTGGCGGCGATGTATCTGAGCTTCGGCTCGGACATCCTCGACGACAATCAGGTCACCGACTACCTCATCCGAATCGTCCAGCCCCGGCTCTCCGCCATCGACGGCGTCCAGCGCGCGGACCTCCTCGGCGGCCGTACCTTCGCGCTCAGGGCCTGGCTCAAGCCGGAGCGCCTGGCCGCCTTCAACGTGAGCCCCTCGGAGGTCCGGCAGGCGCTCGCCTCGAACAACGCGCTCACCGCCGTCGGGCAGACCAAGGGCGCGCTGGTCCAGGCCAACATCACCGCGACCACGGACCTGCGCTCGGCCGACCAGTTCAAGAAGCTCATCGTCCGCGAGCGGAACGGCGCGGTGGTCCGCCTGGAGGACGTGGCGGACGTGGTCCTCGGCGCGGAGAGCTACGACGAGGCCGTCCGCTTCTCGGGAGAGCGCGCCGTCTTCATGGGCATCTGGGTGCTCCCCACCGCCAACTCCCTCGACGTCATCCGCAGCGTGCGCGAGGAGATGGAACTCGTCCGGCGCGAGCTTCCCAGCGGGATGCAGGCCCATATCGCCTATGACGCCACCACCTACATCGACGACGCGCTGAACGAAGTCCTCAAGACGCTCAGCGAGACCATCCTCATCGTCATCCTCGTCATCCTGCTGTTCCTCGGCTCGCTGAGGACCTCGCTCGTCCCGGTGATTGCCATTCCGCTCTCGCTGGTGGGCGGCGTGTTCCTGATGCAGCTGCTGGGCTTCACGCTGAACCTGCTCACGCTGCTCGCCATCGTGCTGTCGGTGGGGCTGGTCGTCGACGATGCCATCGTCGTGGTGGAGAACGTCGAGCGCCGTGTGCGGCTCGGTGAGACGCCCCTGAAGGCCGCGTTGCTGGGCGCACGGGAGCTGGTGCGGCCGCTGATTGCCATCACCATCACCCTCGCCGCCGTGTATGCGCCCATCGGTCTCCAGGGCGGGCTGAGCGGCGCGCTCTTCCGGGAGTTCGCCTTCACCCTGGCGGGCGCGGTGTTCGTCTCGGGCTTCGTCGCGCTCACGCTCTCGCCCATGATGTCCTCGAAGCTCATCCGCCCCGAGCACGGCCGGGGACGGGTGGGCGAGCTGCTCGACCGGGGTTTCGAGGCCGTCAGGCGCGGCTACCTGCGCGCGCTCGATGCGACGCTGGGGCTGCGGCCCGCGGTCTACGCGGTGTGGATCCTCCTGTCGCTCCTGGTGGTCCCGATGTACCTGTTCGCGCCCAAGGAGCTGGCCCCGCTGGAGGACCAGGGCGTGGTGTTCGGCGCCATCGAGGCTCCAGCGAACGCCTCGCTGGAGCAGGTCAGCTTCTATACCGACCAGGTCCATGCACACTTCAAGAGCACGCCGGAGTTCATGCACAGCTTCCAGATCACCTTCCCGAGTGGAGGCTTCGGGGGGATGCTGGTGAAGCCCTGGACGGAGCGCGAGCGCACCGTCTTCGACATGGAAGCGGAGCTGAACCAGAAGCTCGCCACGGTGACGGGAATCCGGGCCCCGGTGTTCCTGCCGCCATCGCTGCCGAGCGCCGGCCAGTTCCCGGTCGAGTTCGTCATTGCCTCGACGCGTGAGCATGAGGAGCTGGTGCGCCTGGGCGATCAGATCGTCCAGGAGGCGGTGGCGAGCGGGCAGTTCGCGTTTCCGCCCATCGTCGACGTGCGTATCGACCAGGCGCGCCACGAGGTGGTCATCGACCGCGACAAGGCCGCGGCGCTGGGGTTGACCATGCAGCAGGTCGGCGCGGACCTCTCCGCGTTGCTCAGTGGGGACTACGTCAACCGCTTCAACCTCGAAGGGCGCAGCTACAAGGTCATTCCGCAGGTGGAGCGCGCGGCCCGGCTGGACGAGTCGCAGCTCGCCGACCTCCGGGTGAGGGGCCCCAAGGGGGAGCTGTTGCCGCTGCGCTCCATCGCCACGCTCCAGCGCGACATCGAGCCACGGACGCTCAACCGCTTCCAGCAGCTCAACTCCATCAAGATTTCAGGGGTCTTCACCCGTTCTCTCGATGGGGCCCTGAGCGTCCTCGAGGACTCGGCGGCACGCCTGCTCCCGGAGGGCTTCCGCGTGGACTACACCGGCGAGGCGCGGCAGCTGCGAGAAGAGGCCGGGAGGTTCCTGCCCGCGATGGGGCTGGCGCTGGTGCTCATCTTCCTGGTGCTGGCGGCCCAGTTCAATTCGTTCAGGGATCCCTTCGTCATCCTCGCGGGCTCCGTGCCCCTCAGCATGTTCGGCGCGCTCATCTTCCTGTTCCTGAAGTTCCAGGGACCGCCCGGGCTGAGGTTCTCTCTCACGGAGGGTTGGACCACCACCCTCAACATCTACTCGCAGGTGGGGCTGGTGACCCTGGTGGGGCTCATCGCCAAGAACGGAATCCTCATGGTGGAGTTCGCCAACGTCCAGCAGCTCGCGGGCCTCGGCAAGCTCGAAGCCATCCGGGAGGCGGCGCGGATCCGCTTCCGCCCCATCCTGATGACCACCGCCGCCACGGTGGCCGGCCACCTCCCGCTGACCTTCGCCTCCGGCCCCGGAGCCGAGGCCCGCAATAGCATCGGCTACGTGCTGGTGGGCGGCATGTCCATCGGTACCCTGTTCACGCTCTTCGTGGTGCCATCCCTCTACATGCTCATCGCGAGGCAGCACCGGGCGGAGCGGGAGCTTCCGGAGGGGGAGGCCCTCTCGGCGCCTTCCCACGCTTGAGCGGGGGGCTTCCGGTCTGGATGAGACCCCGCCCGATGAGGCTTCTCGCCGGGCGATTTGCTAGAGACCTTCTGCCACGCGGGCGCGGCCCGCCTCCCTGGCGAGGTCCTCTCCTTGCGAATCTGTCTCGTCTCCAAGGCGCTCTCGCCTGTCACCGGGGGAGACATCGGCACGTATGTCTCACGCATGGCGCGCGCCTTCGCGGAGGCCGGCCACGAGGTCCACGTCCTCACCGCGCCGCGGGCGGGCCTCGTCGCGGGGGGGCTGACGGAGCCGCCGGGCGTGCGCATCCACGCCGTGGAGGAGCTCCAGGGCGGCTTCGCGGGCGCCTTCGCGCACCCGCCCCTCCGTCACGCGATGGCCGTCTACACGACGCTGAAGACGCTCCACGCGCGGCATTCCTTCGACTTCATCGAGTTCCCCGAGCGCGAGTGTGAAGGGTTCTTCGCCCTGCGCGCGAAGCGCACGCTGGGCCACTTCGCCTCGGCCGTGCTCGCGGTGCGCCTGCACACGCCCACCGCCGAGCTCCTGAAGCTCAACCGCGTGGCCACGCTGACGCAGGACTCCGCGCAGCAGGAGTTCTTCGAGGCCGCCTCCATCCGCGAGGCGGACCTGGTCCTCTCCCCGACTCGCGCGCTGCTGGAGCGGCTCGGACCGGGGCACAGCGGCGTCGTGGTCCCCTACCCGCTCGCGCTCCCCACGGAGTCCGCCGCGGTGCACCCGCGGCCCTCGGTGCTGTACCTCGGGCCGCTGGAGTACCGGAAGGGCGTCCACCTGCTCATCGACGCCATGCAGGCCCTCTTCGCACGCGGGCTCCGCGCGCAGGTGCGGCTCATCGGCGATGACACGCCGACGGGCCCCGGAGGAGGCTCGCTGCTCCAGTGGCTGAAGCGGCGCATCGACCCCGCCTGGAGCGAGCGCTTCCACTTCGAGCCGCACCGCGCCGACACCGAGCGCGCCATCGCCACCGCGGCCGTGTGCTGCGTCCCATCCCTCTGGGACAACCTCCCCTACGAGGGCCTCGGTGCCCTGGCCGCCGGTTGCCTCGTGGTGGCCAGCGACGCGGGCGGACTGACGGAGGTCATCGAGGAGGGCCGGAGCGGGCTCCTCTTCCGCTCCGGTGACGTGGCGCACCTGACGGACGTGCTGGAGAAGGCGCTCGGCACGCCGGCCCCGCGCGAGGCCACGCGCGAGCACGCCCGCGCACGCATCGCCGCATACTGCCATCCCGCGAGCATCGTGAGGCAGGTCGAGGCCGCGGTGGCCGACGCCGCCCCGAAGCGCTACCAGGGCCCACCGAAGCCGGCGGCACGCGCCCCGGGCTCGGACGCGCCGCTCGTGTCGTTCCTGGTGCCCTACTACAACATGGGGCGCTACCTGCCGGAGACGCTGCGCTCCATCCGCGCGCAGACCCTCACGGACTACGAAATCGTCCTCGTGGACGACGGCTCCACGGACTCGGAGAGCCGGGCGCTGCTGGACACGCTCCACGCGCCGGACCTGCGCATCGTCCGCAAGCGCAACGGGGGACTCAGCTCGGCGCGCAACGCGGGGCTGCGAGTGGCGCGGGGACGCTACATCCTGCCGCTGGACCCGGACGACCTCATCGAGCCCACCTTCCTGGAGAAGGCGGTGGCGGTGATGGAGGCCACGCCCGGGCTCGGCTACGTCACGTCCCTGGTCGCCTACTTCCGCGAGTCACCGGAGAACGTGGTGGGCGGCTGGATTCCCTCGGGCCTCGACCGCGACGCGCTGTGGGTCGTCAACGCGGCCTCCACCTGCACGGCGCTGATGGAGCGCCGGCTCCTGGAGGCGCTGGGCGGCTATGACGAGTGGCTCACGGCGTTCGAGGACTGGGACGTGTTCTCGCGCATGGCGGAGCGTGGCCTGACGGGCATGGTCATCCCGGAGCCGCTCTTCCTGTACCGGCGGCGCTCGGACTCGATGACGCACACGCTGCGGCTGGCGGAGCGGCTGCTGCTGCTCTCGTACCTGAGCAACAAGCACGCCACCCTGGCGCTGGACCCGGGGCGCTCGCTGCGCATCCGCGAGGGCGAGGCGCACAGGATGGAAGCACGGCTGCTCGCCGAGGTCGCCGCGGCCGTGCCGCCGCCCCTGATGAACCGGGTGGCCGACCGGGTGAATGGCACCCTCAAGCGCTTCGACCTCCTCCACCACACGCTGCGAAGCGCGGCCCGGCACGTGGCGCCGGATGAGTCTCGCCCCATCCGGCACCAGCTCGTGGACCGGCTCCGGAGGAAGCCGCCCTCCGGCGCGTGAGACTCCCCCTGGGACGCCCTGGATGCCCACGTTCGTGGCTCCCCGTCTCAGTCGCGGCCCGCGCCTTCCACGCAACGCGCGGGTGGCACGGGTTCCCACGTCCAACCGCTCCGTTGCCAGCACCACCGTGGCGGGTCCCGCTGCCAGTCATCGCCACGGAGGTCATAGTCGCCGTCCCCGTCGGTATCGATTTCCACGCGGACGACGGTGTCGACGCCCCAGACAAGGTAGCGGAAGCCGCGCCCATTCCATTCGACGCGTCCTGGCGTCCGGGTGAACAGCCAATGGCCGTCGGGCATCTGGATGAGCTTGATGTGCGACGACACGTATCCCAGCACCGCGAGCACCACGGCCACGAAGAGGGCGAGCTCCCAGGGGATGGAGGGTGTCTTTCGCATGGCACCCCACTCTTCAAGGTGCGTGCCTGCCTTCGTCCGCCGGGCTCGCCGGACAGCGTGCACCTCCACCGTGCCAGGCTGTCACGGCCAGCGAGCCATCGGCGACACGCTGTCAGGCGTGGGGCCGTGAAGGCGGCTCAGCCGTTCGTCGCGCCCTGGCTCGTGTAGACGGAGAAGTGGTCCACCGTGTGCAACACATCGCCACCGGATGAATGACGACCGGAACGGCGACCGTCACGGGTGGCGCTACGCGGCGCTCGCCTGCGTGAGCTTTGGCATCCCCATGCTGTTGCTCCGGGAGCACCCCTGGCACGCGCTCGGTGCCTGGGGGCTCGCGTGCCTCGTGTACCTGGGTCTGCTGTGGCTCTTCGGCCTGGGCTTCGTGCTCGAAGGGGCCCTGTTCGTGTTCATCTGGGCCCTGGCGTTCGCGGCGTTGTTCAACGCCATCTTCCATGCCCGCGAAGAGGCCAGGGCCTCATCTCCGATGCCTCACGGGGCCGTGGTGTCCACGGAGCGCCTGCGCCGCGCGGACAGCAGGCCCAGCAGCGCCAGCCCGAACATCCCCAGGCCCGCGCCGCCGGACTGCTGGCAGCCACAGCCGCTCGAGTCCTCCGGAGGCGGCGGGCTCGTCCCCCCTCCGCCGTCCGGCGTGTCCGAGCCGCTCACCCGCACCTCGAACGTGCAGCTCCGGGGGTTGCCGCTCGAGTCCGTGGCCGTGGCCGTCACCTCGGTGGTGCCCACGGGGAACACGCTCCCCCTGGCTGGCGCGTAGGTCACCGTCACGGGGCGAGAGACCGCGTCCGACGCCTGCGCCTCCGGCCACACCACGGCAACACCCGCGCTGGACGTCGCCACCGCGGACTGCGAGGGCGGGCACTCCAGGGCCGGCGCCGTCGTGTCACGCACGTGGACGGCGAACTGGCACATCGTGGCGTTACCCGCCGCGTCCGTGGCGGTGACACTCGCGTCGGTGACTCCCAGCATGAAGACCGCGCCCGAGGCATGGCTGTACGTCACCTTGGGATTCGGGTCCTTGTCATCCGTCACCCTCGCCAACGGGTAGCTCACCGGCGCGCCCTGTGCGCTCACCGCCTCGACCACCTGGGGCCCAGGGCAGGTCAGCACCGGAGCCTCCATGTCGGCCTCCTCCAGGCGCATCGCCCACAGCTCGGTGCCCGAGCCCGCGCTCCAGGCCGGGAAGAACAGATGCTCACCCGCGGGCACCATCCACAGCGGCGACGACGAGGCCACGCCCGGAGCAATGTCCGCCACGCGCACGGTGCCCGCCGCCGTCCCATCCGTCCGCCACAGCTCCTGCCCGGACAGGCCATCCGACGCGGCGAACACGAACGTGCCATCCGTCCCCAGCGGGAAGAAGTCCCCCGGCGAGCCCGCGGCGGGCCCGCCGTCCGGACGGAGGTTCTTCAACATCCCCGTGCCCTCCGCCGTCCCATCACTGCGCCATGGCTGGTAGCCGTGCGTCCCGTCATCCGCGACGAACAGCAGCGTGTCCCCCGCGGCCGTGAGGTGGATGGGCGGCCCCACCCGCGCCGAGGTGCCAAACGTCCGAACCCTCACCGGCGCCCCGCCGTCGCTCTTCCAGAGCTCGGGTGCCCTCCCCGCGGGATGCACGGGGAAGAAGAGCGTCCCATTCACGATGGCCGTGTTCCTCTGACGAAGCTCCGTGCCGCTCTCGGACGGTACGGGGCCGAGGGCGCGCGTTCCCGCCGCCGTTCCATCACTCGTCCAGAGCTGGATTCCGAGTGCGTCCGTACTGGCCCAGAAGTAGAGGCGGCCATTCATCGTCACCATGTCGTAGAAGGAGACGAACGCCTCGGGTGCGTCCAGGGCCACCAGCTTCCGCGTGCCCGCATCGGTGCCGTCGCTCGTCCAGAGTTCCTCGCCACTCCAGGCCGAGCTGGCCGCCGCGAAGTAGAGCCGGGTGCCCAGCACGACGGGCAGCCGCGGGCGCCACCGGATGGACCGCAGGCCTCGGACCCGCCTCGTGCCCTCGGGCGTCCCGTCCGTCTTCCACAGCGATTCCCCCTCCGCATCCTCCGGGTAGATGAACCAGGCCTCCGTGCCCGCGGTGACGATGGGCCGCTCCGGATCGTCCGTCCAGAGCCGGACGGGCGCGAGCACCCGGGGGGCCTCCGCGCTCGGGTCCACGCTCCACAGCGCCCGCGCTCCCGTGTCGTTGTCGCTGGCGGCCACGAGAAGCCGTCCTCCGAGCCGGGTCAGATGGGTGGGTTGCCGCAGAGAGGTGGTGCCGCCCACCGCGACCGTCCCAGCGGAGGTGCCGTCGCTGCGAAACAGGATGTCTCCCGCGTACGCGTTGGGTTCCGCGACGAAGTAGAGCTTCCCATCCAGCTCGACGCCCGGGCGCGGGTACGTCTTGATGCTCGAAAGCGCGGAGTCGGCGAGCCCCCCCAC
>NZ_JABBJJ010000262.1 GCF_012933655.1 Pyxidicoccus fallax
GGGCAGCCCGGGGCGCGTTACCTGGGGGCGGCGGAGGTGCGATGGCGCGTCCTGGGAGGCCGCCTCTACGCACTCGGGACGGGCGGCACGCTGCTGTTCCCTCAAGGGGATGGCCCGCTGCGGCCGGGGGCCTTCGCTTCGGTGGGCCTGGGGGTGGACAATGCGCGCTAACGCCTTGCTGCTGTGCGTGGCCTTGCTCGCTACCGGCTGCGCGTCGCTGACGCCAGCACCCGGCCGGGGCAGGAGCCTGAGCTACACGACGCGAGGTGCCACCGGCCCCGCTTTGGCGCCGGCGCCGAGCGAGGCACACCCGCGCCCCTCCGCCGCCCTGCCGCCATCCGTCGCGGGCCCCGAGGTGCCGGAGCGGCTGAGCCGCCGTCGGGGTTCCCGTGAGGTTGCGACCGGCGCAAGCCCCGGAAGTGTGGCGGGAGCCGTTGCGCGTGGCACCGCGCGGGAGGATGCGTGGGAGAAGCTGCTGACGGACGCCGGGCTGGAAGAGCGAGACGAGCGGCCCATGAGTGGCACGCTCTCTCCCACGCAGGCGGCACGGCTTCTGGGGGCGCTGCTCCGTAAACCGGTGACGCTGGGCACCTTCCCGCCGCGAATGGCCGTGGGCCAGCTGCTGCGCGAGGTGCTGGAGGAAGGCGAGGTGTCCCGAGACGAGCTGCTGCGCCGCGTGGAGCGCTTCGCCCGGGTGGCGGTGCTGCGGCCGGACGGCTACCTGGCTTGGGCGCGCAACGGCCGCACGCAGCAGAAGGCCGCGCCCGTGGAGTGGAGGGACGGCGCCTTCCGGGCGGGCCCCTTCGAGCTGGGGCGCTTCTACGTGAGCAACGGCTTCGTCTTCCAGCTCGCGGACGAGCGGCTGGAGCCTGTCGAAGGCGCGGTGTTCGTCGAGGTGTACGACGACGCGGATGTCATCGGCCGCACGTTGGACGGAGCGGAAGAGGCGTTCATCGAGCTGTACCACGCGCTGGGTCAGCTCTTGACGCATCCGCTGGACAGCATCACGGCGCTGCGCAACCTCCCGGCAGGAGTGGCGGCCCTCATTGCCTCCTCGCCCGAATATTGGGAGCGCTTCCGGTACATGACGGCAGGCGAGCAGATGAAGGTCGTCGCCAAGCTGACGACGAACCTCATCGCGACCTGGGGCGCGGCTTCGGTCACGACGCGAACGCTGGGAGGATTGATGGCCGGTGCCGAGGCCACTGTGCCGGTGCTGTCCCTCTCTGCCGAGGGGGCGTTGGTGATGGAGCGCATCGCCGTGCCTGTGGGACAGGCCGCGTCGGTGCTCAGTGGCGGACCCGGAGCGGCAATCATCCTCCACCGCGCCAACACGGTGACGAAGGGCCCGGCACCTGCTGACGGGCCGGGACAGTGGGGACCCGCGAAGGAGTCCATGACGCCGCCCGCCCGGCGCTATCAGGAGCAGATCACGGGACACTCCGCCAATGATGCCTACTGGGTCGGTGGCATGAGCACGCAGGCCGGTGGCGTGAAGTTCGACGGCTTCAAGGACAGCGTGCTGCTGGAGGCCAAGGGGCCCGGTTACGCGAGGTTCTTCGAGGGGCTGGAGCCCAAGGAGTGGTTCCGGCACTCGGGAGCACAAGGGCTCATTGACCAAGCCCAACGACAGAGCGACAAGGTTCGGGGTATGGGCATCCCCATCGAGTGGCACGTCGCCGAGAAGCATGCCGCGAATGCCATCCGGAAGCTGATTGAGGACGCGGAAGTCAAAGGAATCAAGGTCATCCACACCCCGGCGCTCTGAGGAGAGAACATCGTGACCGGTAAGTCCGAGCCTGAGACCTACCCTGAAACCTACAATGCGGGCGCTTACTGGGGCCCGCGTAAGGAGTCACCTGAGGAGTGTGCTCGGCGAACGGCAACCTTCCTCAACCTCCTGGCTTCGTGCGACCCCCTTCTGGCCCAGTGGTACAAGCCCGCCAGGTCTCGTAAGGACGCGCGCAGTGTGCCCCTCATTCCGCCTGATGTGCCCACCTTGACCGAGCTGTTCCGGCGAGGCGTCAACCGTGAGAAGGGAGGGCCGGCCATTGAGCAACTGGGCTTTCGCTTCTCCTTCGACAACGGTGGGAGCGGTGATGATTACGCGAGTCTGCGCATCAATGGCGGCATGTATTCAGAAGCCGTTTCCAACCACTGCGCACTTTCCCTGCCATCGAAAGGGTCAAATGCGGACCGGCTGCTCACGACGCCAGTGCTAACGGATGTTGTGCGCAGCATGGTGTCCTCTTGGGTTCCGGATTGGGCGTTGGCAGGCTCCAGCGCCTACAGGATGCAGTACCGGGAGCCCGACTCGGCACCCTTTTCCCTGGGTTGGATCACGTACCTCTCGCGCCGCATTGGCTCAGTGCCACCGTTGCCTGCTCCGGTGCGCATCGAACCGGTGGAGGACAAAGGCACGCTCATCGTCCTGACGCCTGAGCGCTTCACGGTGGCCAACCCTGAGCACGTGGCGCTGGCGCGTCGTGTGCGCGAGCTGCTGTCCAGGGCCGGCCTCATGCAGCCCGCCACGCAGTGACCGGGCTCCCGCGAAAGGGGCCGCCATGTGACCCCAGTGTGCCCTCCAACGTGGCCAGAGGAGGCACCCGGGGGAACAGCGTGGGACGGGAAGTCGTGACCTGGCTCCTGAAGGTCTTCCGTTCATCGAAGCACGGGCTCCGGCACGGGCAGGCCAGGACTTCCATGGAAGGAGCGTGATACGAGAGCACGGGGGCCAAGAGCGCCGCGGAGCCCGCCCGGAGACCGCGGTGCTCCCCAGCCAGTCGCCGGGCCACACCACGAGGACACACTCCCCATGAAGCTCCTGAAGACGTTCGTCGCCGCGCTCTCGCTCGCGTTGCTCCTGCCCACCGCGGCCGCCGAGGCCTCGGACTACCCGCCGGACTACGCCATCTGCAACTCGTCCGACACGAAGACGACGGGCCCCTTCGAGGTCATCCGCCGCACCACGCGGCTGCCGGGCCGCCAGTCCACGCTGACGGTGGCCTACCGGGGCTTCCTGCGCAACCTGTACCCGGACAACCAGATCAGCATCTTCGTGAAGCTCAATGGTCAGTACGCGACGTTCCAGGCCAGCTCGGGCACGAACAACGACGCGTACATCTACCTGAACGCCGGGCAGCGCAACTGCACCAAGTGCTTCACGTACATGAACACGCCGCTGTGCAACGCGCACTTCGCCGCGGGTGGCCAGGAGGGCGTCTGGGTGTGCGAGCAGCCCACGGCCCAGGAGAGCCACCTCTTCCTGTACGGCTGGGACCAGAATGGCTACATGAACGCGTGGGACATCGAGGTGGCCGCGGTGGCCAACGGCCAGTGGGACAGCAACGGCGGCGCGAACTACTTCACGCGGCTGCCGGCTCACACCTCCTGCTGGTAATCCCTTAGTCGGCGTGTCGGCGCATGGTCGCGCTTGACACCCCCGGTTCCCCGGCGGAAAAGCCGGGCCACATGAAGGCGGCCCCGTCGTTCACCCCATGGGCCGCCGGGGAGCCCGGAATTGAAGCTCGCGACGCTCAAGGACGGAACCCGTGACGGCCGGCTCATCGTCGTCAAGCGGGACAACTCGGCCTACGCGCTGGCCACCAACGTGGCGCTGACGCTGCAAGCCGCGCTGGACGACTGGGAGGCCAAGGAGCCGCAATTGCGCGCGCTGGCCTCGCAGCTGGAGGCGGGCACGGTGCAGAGCCGCCCGCTCGACGTGCGCGGCCTCCACGCCCCGCTGCCGCGTGCCTACGAGTGGATTGACGGCAGCGCCTACCTCAACCACGTCATCCTCGTGCGCAAGGCCCGCAACGCGGAGCCGCCGCCCACGCTCAAGACGGACCCGCTCGTCTACCAGGGCGGCTCCGGTGACTTCCTCGCGCCCACCGCCGACATCCCCCTGGCCGACGAGGCCTGGGGCCTGGACTTCGAGAGCGAGGTCTGCGCCATCCTCGGCGACACGCCCCAGGGCACCAAGGCCCAGGACGCGGGGACGCACGTCAAGCTGCTGATGCTGGCCAACGACGTGTCCCTGCGAAACCTCATCCCCGACGAGCTGGCCAAGGGCTTCGGCTTCTTCCAGAGCAAGCCCGCCACCGCCTTCAGCCCCTTCGCGGTGACGCCGGACGAGCTCGGCCCGGCCTGGCACGACGGCCGCATCCACCTGCGCCTCCAGTCCGTGCTCAATGGCGTCCAGGTGGGTGACACCGACGCCGGCCCGGAGATGCACTTCTCCTTCTTCGACCTCATCCAGCACATCTGCAAGACGCGCAGCTACACCGCGGGCACCATCCTCGGCAGTGGCACCGTGTCCAACGCGGACCGCGCCCGGGGCATCTCCTGCCTCGCCGAGCGGCGCATGATTGAGACGATTGAAGAGGGCAAGCCGAAGACGCCCTTCATGAAGCCCGGCGACACCATCGACATCGAGATGCTGGACGCGGAGGGCAACAGCGTCTTCGGGCGCATCTCCCAGACGGTGAAGAAGGTATGAAGGCGCTCCGGCTGCACAGCTACTGGCGCTCGTCCGCCTCGTGGCGCGTGCGCGTGGGACTGCACTTCAAGGGTCTGCCGTTCGAGTACGTGGCGGTGCACCTGCTCAAGGACGGCGGGCAGCACCACTCCGAGGCGTACCGGGCGCTCAACCCCATGCGCACCCTGCCCACGCTGGAGTGGACCGAGGAGGACGGCTCCCAGCGCAGGCTGTCCCAGTCGCTCGCCATCCTGGAGTACCTGGAGGCGCGCTTCCCGGCTCCGGCCCTGCTGCCGAAGGACACGTACCTCCAGGCCAAGGCGCGGATGCTGGCGGAGATGGTCAACTCCGGCATCCAGCCGCTGCAGAACCTGTCGGTGATGCAGCGCATCAAGTCCGAGCTGAAGGCGGACGACAAGGCGTGGAGCGCCTACTGGAATGCCCGGGGGCTTGAAGCGTTGGAGGCGGCGGTGAAGCCGCTGGCGGGCCGTTACAGTGTGGGAGACGAGGTGTCGTTCGCGGACATCTGCCTCGTGCCCCAGCTCTACGGGGCCCGGCGTTTCGGGGTAGACCTGACGCCGTATCCCACGCTCTTGCGCATCGAGGCGGCGTGCAACGAGCTGCCCGCCTTCCAGGCGGCACACCCGGACCGGCAGCCCGACGCGGCGCCGGCCTGACACTCGCAGGCTCACGGAGGCACGACATGGCCAGGCTGGAGTCACTGGGCATCAAGACGCTGGAGAGCGTGCATTGGTACGTGCACGACCTGGAGCGCAGCCGGAACTTCTACACGAAGGCCCTGGACTTCGCGGAGCTGGGCGTGTCGTCGCCGGAGCTGGACACGCGGGGCAAGCAGAAGTCGGCGGTGTTCCAGGCGGGCGACATCGTGCTGATGGTGAGCCAGCCCCTGGGCGAGGGTGGCCGCGCGTCGCGCTGGCTGCGCAAGCACCCGGATGGGGTGGGCACCCTCAACTTCGAGGTGGCGGACGCGGAGAAGGCCTTCCGCCTGCTGGAAGAGCGGGGGGCCACCTTCATCACCGACATCCAGCGCTTCTCGGACGCGCGCGGCGGGAAGCTGGCGATGTTCTCCATCACCACGCCCTTCGGTGACACGACGTTCCGCTTCATCCAGCGCGACGGGTACAGCGACCTGTACCCGGGCTACATCCGCCACGCGACGCCGAAGGGTGGGAAGAACAAGTACGGCTTCGGCCGGGTGGACCACGTCACGTCCAACTTCCAGACGATGCGGCCCATGCTCCTGTGGATGGAGCACGTCATGGGCTTCGAGAAGTTCTGGCACATCGAGTTCCACACCGAGGACGTGGCGTCGAAGGAGAAGCGGGCGCACGGCAGCGGCCTGAAGTCCGAGGTGATGTGGGACCCGAAGAGCGGCGTGAAGTTCGCCAACAACGAGCCCTACCGGCCCTTCTTCAAGGCCTCGCAAATCAACCTCTTCAACGAGGACCACCGCGGCGATGGCGTGCAGCACCTGGCGCTCACGGTGAAGGACATCCTCACGGCGGTGAAGGACATGCGCCAGGGCGCGGGCCTGGAGTTCATGCCCACGCCGGGCACGTACTACGACGCGCTGCCCGAGCGCATCCAGCGCATGGGCATCAAGAAGATTGATGAAGACATCCAGACGCTGCGCGACCTGGAGATCCTCATCGACGGCGACAAGGAGCACAGCTACCTGCTCCAGATTTTCATGAAGGACGCGGCCAGCCTCTACAAGGAGCCGTCGGCCGGCCCGTTCTTCTACGAAATCATCCAGCGCAAGGGCGACCAGGGCTTCGGTGGCGGCAACTTCCGCGCCCTGTTCGAGAGCATCGAGCGCCAGCAGCAGGCCCAGGGGCGCATCTAGCCCGAAGCCCGCTGCTGGACGTGTCTTCGAGACGTTGCATGCGCTCCGGGCCTCACGCGGTAGGGTGAGGCCATGGAGTCCCAGCCCTCCGTTCCCACCGCTTCGGACCGGTCCACCGCGCTGAAGGAGCTGGCGCTGCTGTTCCTCCGGTTGGGCACCACCGCCTTCGGCGGCCCCGCGGCCCACATCGCGATGATGGAGGACGAGGTCGTCCGGCGCCGGAAGTGGCTCACGCGAGACGAGTTCGTGGACCTGCTCGGGGCCGTCAACCTCATCCCCGGTCCCAACTCCACGGAGCTGGCCATCCACATCGGCCACAAGCGGGGCGGGTGGCCCGGGCTGGTGGTGGCGGGGACGTGCTTCATCCTCCCGGCGTTCCTCATCGTCGGCGCCATCGGCTGGGCGTACGCGCGCTTCGGCAGCCTGCCCCGCGTGGATGCGCTGCTGTACGGCGTGAAGGCCGTCATCATCGCGGTGGTGCTCCAGGCGCTGTGGGGCCTGTTGCGCACCGTGGTGAAGACGCCGCTGGCCGCCGTCGTGGGCGTGGCCGCCGTGGTGGCGTCCTTCCTGGGCGTCCACGAGCTGCTTCTCCTGGTGCTGGCCGGGCTCGCCGTGCTGCTGTGGCGCGCGGTGGAGCGGCGGCGGGAACCTCCGTCCGGGACGTTGGCGGCCACCATGCTCCCCCTGTGGCCGCTGCCCGTGACGGGCGCTGTCGCGGCGGCGGCGCCCTTCACGCTGTCCGGCCTCTTCTTCTTCTTCGTCAAGGTGGGCTCGGTGCTGTACGGCAGCGGCTACGTGCTGTTGGCCTTCCTGCGCTCGGACCTGGTGGAGCGCTACGGCTGGCTCACGGAGGCGCAGCTGCTGGACGCGGTGGCGGTGGGGCAGGTGACGCCCGGGCCCGTCTTCACCACGGCCACCTTCATCGGCTACGTGCTGGGCGGCGCGTCCGGCGCGGTGCTGGCCACGGTGGGCATCTTCCTGCCCGCCTTCGTCTTCGTCGCGCTCAGCGGGCCGCTGGTGCCGCGCCTGCGCCGCTCGTGGGTGGCGGGCGCCTTCCTGGACGGCGTCAATGTGGCGTCGCTGGCGCTGATGGTCGTGGTGACGTGGCAGCTCGGGCGCGCGGCGCTGGTGGACGCGTGGACGGTGGGGCTCGCCGGGGTGTCCGCGGTGCTGCTCATCCGCTTCCGCGTCAACTCCGCCTGGCTGGTGCTGGGCGGAGGCGTGGCGGGAATGCTGCTGGCCGGAGGACTAGGAATGACCTAGGGCGTGTCGCGAGCTTGGCTGCACTCTCTTTGTTCTAAGGTGTAGCTGATCCCCCTTGTCCGGGAAGTGGTCGCCTCGGCAGGCATGCCGAGCTGATGACACGCAGGAGGGAGAGCAGGCAGGACGCAGTGCCTTACCCAGATGCATTCAAGGCGCAGATGGTGAAACGGATGAGGATCCCATGCGCAGTGAACTCTGCAGCGTTTGCCCGTCTGGTGGGAGTCTTTCTGCCGACGTTGTCGCAGTATCGGCGCGAGGCGAATAGGCTGGCGGCCAGGACGCCTCTGCCTGAAGAGAAGAAGCCGATCCGCCCCCAAGAAGTGGACGCCCCGAAGGGAATCTTCGCGTTCTGGCGGCGTCCAGGGGCTCACCGGTGAGAAACTGGGAGCACTGCTGCGGCGCGAGGGGCTCGTCCAATGTCGGGATTGCCTCAAAGTTTATTTTGTTTGTGTGTTGATTTGCACTGAGACGCGCTTCACTGGGTTGATGTGTGTGATAATGTTTGCTATGCAATCGTCGAAAGCCACGAGAGTGGGCTTAATTGCCCTGCCATCACTGCTCTGAGAGAAATCGCGGAGTCTCACTCTCTCCTCGCGTGAGGCGCTCAATGGCGTCCAAATCATCTGAAAACTCGGGTGGTGCAACACTTAGGAAGCGCCAAGCGCTAAATACCCGCCGAGGAGCAGACCGAAGCGCTTGTCTAGCCTTGTCGATAGAGTCGTGGGCCTGTCGCGGCTGTCCTGTAACCAGGTATGAAATGGCAAGGCACTGAAACCAATTTGCGTCCGCAAGTGCCCTCTTCCCTGTGAGTGCCAAGGCATGGGCGAATAGGTTGGAGTCGGGATGTCCGGTCATTCCCCATGAAGCAATTGCAAAGTTGAATGCGCTCGCGACATCGTCGATGGTTGCAGGGGTTCTCCAGCCTTCTTTGATTAGGTTTACGGCTTCTTCGAAACGCCGTTGGCCAATGAGATTTAGCGAGAGTTGGCTGCGTGCAAGCTTTTTCTCTAGTGGGGAAGTTATCTTTGATGTCAAAATGTCTCGAAGGATCTGCTCGCCTATAGGTAGTGCTTGGCGCGTCGCCAGCATTTCGTTTGCGATCAAAAACTTCGATGAGGGACTTAGGATTTGGAGAGAGGGGAAGTTTCCCAATTCATAAAAAGCTTCTGGGCTCAGATCACCTAGCAGGCGAACTGCGAAGTAAGCATCTTGAGCATCCAAGTTGCTGGAACGAAGGGCTGACTTCAGATCGGCAACCGCAGCGTCATTTTGCGATAGGGCACGGTGCATCACCGCCCGACGCACAAGTAGATCGGGCTTGTTGTAGCCAGACTCGGCAGCTGCGTTTAGCAATAGAATCGCACTTTCCGGTTCGAAGATGCGTTCCTTGACCCCTGCCATTAGGGCGAGGATCTCTCCGTCGCGGGGATGGTGGGCACCAATGGATTCAAGCCGATCCTCGATTGCATTGAGTTCGGCGGGACCTCGCTCAGAGCTTGGCTGAACAAGCGAGACGTGCAGCTTTCGAAGGTAGGAGACGGCACCTTCTCGATCTTGAGGGTTGTTCGCGATAATGACATCGGCTAGCGCAACATACTCACGCGCGAGTCTACTTCTGGGTCGTTCTTTTGTGAAGAGCGCTTGGTTGAGCAGTGATAGGCTGTTGTAATGATGTATGACGACATTTGCTTCTTGATAGGTCAGTGCGCGTTGCGCGTGTTCGAGTCTGCGCTGAAGGATTCCTTCTTCGTCGTCGAGTTCTGGTACGTTTGAAATGACGAAGTGGATGTCTATTGCCTTTTCTCTAGGAGGGAGTGCTTCTCGCCTGATTTCCTTGACGACTTTTGCGAGGCCAGCAATGTTTTGTTCGTTTGGGAAAAACATGGCTACGACGGCGTTGGGCAGTTGTCTTGTGCAAATGCCGCCGACGTCAGTGTGGCCAGTTCGAGAATCGATTAATACATAATCTGGCTGAAATGCATCAAGCCATTGAGATTTCATATCCTCAAACAAGAGGAAGCCGTCTCTCTCGGAGTATAGTCGTTGCCAGTCTATTGAGTTTAGTCTTGTTGTGTATGTCGAATTCTGGCGTCCAGAAGGCATGACCCATAGTCGGCCAGGAGCCATGCTTTCGGCTGTGCAATCTGTTGTAAAGTCTTCGACGGGAGGGGCTTCTGATGTCTCAAGATATTTGGCGACGTAATCGACGATGCCGTCTTGGTCGGTAGCCGATGAAAACAAGTCAAATGTTGGAAGGCCGGGCGCCTCAAGATCGAAATCTACAACGAGTACTCGGCGGCCACGCCTAATGAGTTCAAATGCGACATTGGCGAGCGCCATGGTTCTGCCAACACCGCCCTTGAAAGAATAGAAGGTGACAATGTGCATCGGCGGCTCGCTAGTTGATAACTTGCCTTAACTGGAAATGATGTGAGGCGCTCAGGGATTCTTGGGATAGGGATGTTCTGAAACGTGGTCTTTTGGTTTGGGAAAGGCTTGTGTCTCTTGCCGTCAAGTTTTGACTGGCAGCCTGCAGGGCCTGAATTGAATGAGGGTAGAAGTGCAAGAGAAGCCGCATGAAACGATCTGCGGAGGTATTCTGCACGAGCGCACCCGTTTCCCAACGCTTTATAGATGCCTCGCCGAAGCCCGTAAGTTTCGCAAAGTCAGCTTGAGAAAGCTTGGTCCGCTTGCGCAATTCTTTTATTTGTGCGGGGGTGAGCACTCCTAAGTGAGCGCATACTGCTTCATGCCGTATGATCTCTCCCGCCTCATCCGTATAGGAGAAGCCGCAGTTCGTGCACGACCATACTGGGACGTGTGCGGTAAGCTCGACCTCCTTTCCTGTGTCACCGTATAGGAATGTTTGTGTTTCAGTCGTGACTGTGAATTCATTGTGGCCGCACTCAATGCACTCGCGAGAGTCAGTTGAGTTGAGTTGGTTGCTAGGCGTGTATTCCATTTCGGCCCCCTGTGGTTTTAAATTTATATGTAATTGCTGTAGTGGAAGCTTCGGCCAAATACTTCGCCTGTTCCAATTTGGAGTTTGATGTATATTAAGGGGGAGTCTTTGCTATGGACTGCTTTGATGACGTAGCCGAATTTCCCCGGTGGCTTTTCTAATAGGATGCGCTCAAGCAATTCGCCTGAGTCGAGTCTTTCGACGATAAACTCCCATGCGCCCGCTTCTGTGAAGAGGTCACCCGTTCGAGGATCACGGGTTTGATGCGGTCGCCAGTCACAGGGAAGCGAAGGCGTTCTCGGTACGCGTCGAGTTCGACTTGAACCCGATAGGCGGATGAGTTCTCGCCGTATGGCGTCGAGGTTGTCTCCCATGAGGGGCTCTCTTGGTTCTGGTGAGATCCGTCATTTCCACGGACTGTAGGGGCACGACCAATAGTCAGGTAGGCAAATGTAGGCACTTCATCATGGAATCAACCCCGAGCACAGTATCATATGATACTGCCTCTTCGTCAAGAGAACTGCTCGGGCGGCAGCCGAATTCCCTAATCATTTCAGCAACTTGCATTCCGGCCCGAGGCATGGCGTCCCTCTAGTATCTGAAGTGTAGGCCTGATGCTTACTTGTGTGGCAATGTGGCTATGGGGCGGCCAAGCCTCTGCTGAGCTGGTAGAGGTAAAGAGCGGTCCCTCCAGTTTTGTACGTTCGATTCCCATCAGTAGCGTGACCATGTTGGTGGCACGCATCCCCAGTATTCATGCGCTCTTTCTGCTGCTGGCTGGGCTACTAGGCGGTTGTGGACGCCAGGGAACGTCGGCTGCGCAGCGCACTTCAGGAGCAGGGAACGGGCTGCACACCACCGCCATGCTCCCGCTGTGGCCGCTGCCCGTGACGGGCGCTGTCGCGGCGGCGGTGCCCTTCACGCTGTCCGGCCTCTTCTCAAGGTGGGCTCGGTGCTGTACGGCAGCGGCTACGTGCTGCTGGCCTTCCTGCGCTCGGACCTGGTGGAGCGCTACGGCTGGCTCACGGAGGCGCAGCTCCTGGACGCGGTGGCGGTGGGGCAGGTGACGCCCGGGCCCGTCTTCACCACGGCCACCTTCATCGGCTACGTGCTGGGCGGCGCGTCCGGCGCGGTGCTGGCCACGGTGGGCATCTTCCTGCCCGCCTTCGTCTTCGTCGCGCTCAGCGGGCCGCTGGTGCCGCGCCTGCGCCGCTCGTGGGTGGCGGGCGCCTTCCTGGACGGCGTCAATGTGGCGTCGCTGGCGCTGATGGTCGTGGTGACGTGGCAGCTCGGGCGCGCGGCGCTGGTGGACGCGTGGACGGTGGGGCTCGCCGGGGTGTCCGCGGTGCTGCTCATCCGCTTCCGCGTCAACTCCGCCTGGCTGGTGCTGGGCGGAGGCGTGGCGGGAATGCTGCTGGCCGGAGGACTCAGCGCGCGGTGAGCCGCGCCGAGCAGGTGCGCAGCACGCTCCCGGACAGGTCTCTCGGCCGGTCCTTGCAGCGCAGCACCAGGTCATTCCCCTCGGGCTCCGCGTCGCAGCTGCGGTTTCCGGCGACCGTCGTCACGCTGCCGGCGTCCGCCGACACGACGCCACCATCCGGCCCCAGGTGGAGGGTGATGTCCGGGTCGTGCAGGTACCAGCCCCCTCCGCGCACGTCGATGCTGTCTCCGTCGGTGTCTCCGGCGCCCGGCAGGCCCGTGTTCTCCGCCACGGTGACGGTGAGGGCGCACTCGTTCATCGGCGTGCTCACGCGCAGGGTGCCCGTCGCGCCGCAGGTGTTCTCGCGCACGTCGAAGGTGACGTCCTGGGCCTCATGGGTGCACGCCTCGGACGTACAGGCGACGAGCCGCACGGCGGCGGTGGCGACGACGGCGGTGACCGCGAGGTTCTTCAGCAGGGCATTCATGGAGGGCTCCAGTCTATCCGCCGAACGAGCGCCGCCTCCGCGCCGCGGAGATGGCCAGCCCCAGCACCGCGAGCGGGACGCCGATGACCACCGGCCACAGCCACAGGGGCTCTCCGGCGTCCACCACCGCGCGGAACTCGCGGCCCTCCGGAGGCGCGTCCAGCAACTCCGCCAGGCTGACCTTCCACTCCACGGTGTCCTTCTTCTCGTTCACCGTGCCGTTCGCCTCGACGATGCCCGGCCCGTGCACGCGCAGGGTGATGAAGTTCTTCGCGAGCAGGCTCTTCATCAGCTCCTTCGCGATGGCCTCTCCGGCCCGCTCGGCCGGGTCGAAGCCGTTCGCTCCAGCGAAGGCCTTGTCGGGGACGAAGCGCTGCGTGAAGACGTAGTTGCCGCCGTTGCGCTCGATGCGGAAGTCCCAGGTGCCCTGGGCCTCGCGCTGCTGGCTCGCCGCGCTGTCGGCAATCTTCCGGAACAGCTCCGGGAGCTTCGTGGCGTCCTTCACCTTCAGCTCCTGCACGAGGTGGAGGAACGCGCCTTCCTCGTGCTGCCGCAGGGTGAGGTCCACGACGTTCGGGTCCTGGGCCACGGCCGCCCGGGCCTGCTGGCGCTGCTCTTCAATCAGCGCCGTCAGCTCCTTGCCGCCGGTGAGCTTCGCCAGCGTGCCCACGGACTTGGGCACCGCGAGGTCCACCACCACGCGCGCCGTGCCGTCCGGCTCGAACCACAGCTCCTGGGTGACGTCGAAGCAGCCGGTCAGCGTCAGCAGGCACAGCGTGGCGAGCAGCCACGGAGGGCGGGGCGTGAGGCGCGGGGCCATGGAGGTCCTTCCATTCTCGCCGGAGGGTGGCTTTCCGGCGACCGCGCTCTACTGTGCCCGAACGGACGCTCCGAGCGCCAGGGAGGCCCTGGCGCTCAGGAGGTGAAGGGCAGGGGCGCCACCTTCGCGGTGGCCGGGCCTTCCGCCAGCGTCAGCTCCGTGCCCGCGTCCAGCGAGTCGCGGTGCACGTAGCCCAGCGCCACGCGCTGACCCTTCGCCGGCGAGCGCACCACGCTGGTGAGCCAGCCCACCTTCTTCTCGCCCCGGCGCAGCTCCGTGCCCGGCGCGACGTCCGCGTCGCCCAGGAGCAGGCCCGTCAGCTTGCGGTTCATGTGCCCGCGGAACGTGGCCCGGGCGATGACCTCCTGCCCGATGTAGCAGCCCTTGTTGTAGGAGATGGCGCTCGCGAGGTTCGCCTCCAGGGGGATGGTGGTGTCCACCATGTCCTTCCCGTAGCGGGGCACCCCGGCCTCCACGCGCAGGAGCTCCAGCGTCTCGAAGCCCAGGGGCTTCAGCCCGTGCGCGGCGCCGGCCTCGGTCAGGGCCCGCCACACCGGCTCCAGTCCGGCGCGCGGCACCCACACGTCCACCCCATGGGGCTCCACCGCGGTGCTCCCCACGAGGCAGACCGGCTGCCCGGCGAGCGAGGCCGTCCGCGTCGCGTGCTGCGCCAGGGGCGCATGGGGGGCGCCCAGGGCGGCGGACAGCACGTCGGCCGTGCGGGGGCCCAGCAGCCGGAGGAGGGCCTGTTCGCCCGTCGCGTCATGCAGCTCGGCGTCCTCGGAGATGAGGTATTTCTCCAGGAAGTCCCGCACCTTGGCGCCGGTGCCGGGCTCCAGGTCCAGGAGGATGTCCGCCTCCCGCTTGAGGATGCGGGCGTCCGCCACCATGGCTCCCTTGGCGTTCACCATGGCGGCATAGGCCGCCGAACCGACGGGCAGGTTCTTCACCTCCTGGGTGACCATGCCGTGCAGGAAGGAGGCCCGGTCCTCCCCCGTTATGCGGAGGATTTCGCGGTAGGAGGCGTCATGGAGGGCGACGGCCTCGCGTGCCGCCCGGTACTCTCCCTCCCCGTCGCCATACCCGGCCACGGCCTCCCGGCCGCCCACGTCCATGAAGCGGGCGCCCGTCGCCTCGTGAAGAAAATGCAGAGACAGCGGTTCCATGTCCGTCGCTATATAGAGGCGAAGGAGCGAATGCCACGATGGATGTGAAGCACCTGTCGTCCTTCCAGGACTTCTCCCCGGAGAAGCTCCGGAAGCACAACGTCTTTCAGTCCGGGCGCTTCTTCCTCGACGTCTACTGCCTCGCGCCCGGGCAGGCCCAGAAGCCCCACCGCCATGCCACCTCGGACAAGGTGTATGTCGTGCTGGAGGGCCGTTGCCGCTTCCGCGTCGGCGCCGAGGAGGAAGTCCACGGCCCTGGCGCCTCCATCTTCGCCCCCGCGGGTGCCGAGCACGGCGTCGCCAACGACGGTCCGGACTCCGCCCGCCTTCTCGTTCTGATGACCCCGCCCCCGGAGCACGCATGAGTTCGAAGTCCTCCTCCAAGGCCCCCCAGGCCAAGGCCTCCACGCCCTCCCCGGTGCCGGCCCGTGGCGCACTGGCGCTGCTGGTGCTGGGCCTCGCCGAGAGCGGCCTCGCCATCTTCCAGTGGATGCAGCTGCTCACCCTGCGCGGTGGCGGCGCCACCGTGTGCGGCGTGTCCGAGACGGTGAACTGCGAGACGGTGTGGAACTCGCCCTTCGCCAGCCGCATCCACGAGCTGCTCGGCGTCCCCGTGGCCGGCCTGGGCCTCGTGTGGGGCCTGGTCGCGGTGGGCCTGTCCGCGCTGTACCTCGCGTGGGCGCGCTCGGGCCGGCCGGTGGCCCCGGCGGCCCTGGGCCTGAAGCTGACGGGCGTCGCGGGTGTGGCGTCCAGCGTCGTCTTCGCCATCGCCAGCGCGAACGCGGGCGCGGTGTGTCCCACGTGTCTGGGCACCTACGCGCTGGTGGCGGCCTTCGCGGGCGTGGCCCTGTTTGGGCTGCCGCGCGAGCCGGCGGCGGGCGCATGGGGCCCGGCGCTGAAGTGGACGGTGGGCATGACGGTGGCCGCCTTCGTGGCGATGCTGCTGCCCGGACGGGCCACGCCGTCGGCGTCCACGCCGGTGGGCGGCTCGCTGCTGCCCGCGGCGTCGGTGAGCTCCTCGGCCCAGAAGCAGATTCCGCCTCCGCCCGCGTCGCTGGAGGAGTTCCTGCGCGGCCTCAGCCGCGACCAGCAGCAGTTCATCGCGGACGGGCTGGCGCAGTACCGCCGGGGCACGCCGCAGCCGGCCTTCGCGCCCGCGCGCAAGCTGTATGGCCCGCCGGACGCGCCGGTGAAGATTGTCGAGTGGACGGACAGCAAGTGCCCCCACTGCAAGTCGCTGGTGGAGGAGCTGGCGGTGCTGAAGAAGCGCGTGCCGGAAGGGAAGATGTCGCTGGAGGCGCGCCAGTTCCCGCTGGATGGCACGTGCAACCCGGCGCTTCCGCGGCGCGGTCCGGACGCGCCGAGCGTGCGGTGCGTGGCGGCCAAGGCGCAGATCTGCCTGGAGGGCGCGAAGGACTTCTGGGAGCTGCGCGAGAGGCTCTTCGCGGCGCAGGCCATCCTGGACACGGAGCGGGTGATGGAGATTGCCTCGTCCGGCTCGATGTCGCGGATGCAGCTGGACGCCTGCATGTCGAGCCCGGAGACGGCGGCGAAGCTGCAGGAGGACTCGGCGTACGCGATGCGGCACCAGATTTCCGGCACGCCGCTGGTGCTGGTGAATGGCCGTCAGGCCCCGCCGTCGGCGCCGCTGCTGCTGGCGCTGGTGATGGCGGACGGCAACCCGAGCGCCCCGGCCTTCGACATGCTGCCGCCGCCGCGTCCCATGCCCATGGGGCATGACGACCACGCGGGCCACAACCACTGACGAGGCGGGACGCGATGGGCAAGCGCGACAAGAAGGACGAGGCGCCGGCGGCACCGGCGGCGCCGTTCAACAACCCGTTCGCCGCGCTGTCCGCGCAGCGGGAGTCGCTGCCCCAGGCCCCGGCGGTAAAGGTGGCCGCGCCCGCCGCGAAGCCCGAGCCGAAGGGCCCCGCGCGCGCCGTGGTGCGCATGGAGCGCAAGGGCCGCGGCGGCAAGGAAGTGACGGTGGTGGAGCACCTGGAGCTGCCCGCGAATCAGCGCGAGGTGTGGCTCAAGGCGCTGAAGAACTCGCTGGGCTGCGGCGGCACGGTGGAGGACGACACGCTCGTTCTCCAGGGCGACCAGCGCGAGCGGCTCCCCGCGCTCCTGGAGGCGCGGGGCGTGCGCAAGGTGACGGTCGGCTGAAACGCAACAGGCCCGGGTCGCCGCGAAGGCGTCCCGGGCCCGTGGGTCCTTCAGCTCGCGCTGGTGACTACAGCGCCGCGATGATGGCGTCGGTGAACTCGCGGGTGGTGGAGCCGCCGCCCAGGTCGCCGGTGCGCACCTGGCCGTTGCCGTACACCTTCTGGATGGCGCCCTCCATGCGGCGGGCCGCCTCGCGCATGTCCAGCCAGTCCAGCATCATCACCGCCGACATCATCAGCGCCGTCGGGTTCGCGATGCCCTTGCCCGCGATGTCCGGCGCCGTGCCGTGCACCGCCTCGAACACCGCCGTGCGCTCGCCGATGTTCGCGCCCGGCACCAGGCCCAGGCCGCCCACCAGACCCGCGCACAGGTCGCTGACGATGTCGCCGTACAGGTTCTCCGTCACAAGCACGTCGAAGCGCGTCGGGTCCTTCACCAGCTGCATGCAGAGGTTGTCGACGATGACCTCCTCGTAGGTGATCTCCGGGAACTCACGGCCCACCTTGCGGCAGCAGTCCAGGAACAGACCGTCCGACAGCTTCATGATGTTGGCCTTGTGGACGGCCGACACCTTCTTGCGCCCGTTCTTCTTGGCGTAGTCGAAGGCGAAGCGCGCGATGCGCGTGGACGCCTTCTCGGTGATGATCTTCAGCGACTCCACCACGCCCGGGACGATGATGTGCTCCAGGCCGGCGTACAGGTCCTCCGTGTTCTCGCGCACCACGATGAGGTCCACGTTCTCGTAGCGCGTCTTCACGTTCGGCACGCTCTTCACGGGCCGCAGCGACGAGTACAGGTCCAGCCGCTTGCGCAGGCCCACGTTGGCCGACGGCAGGCCACCGCCCACCACCGTGCCCGTGGGGCCCTTGAGCGCCACGCCGTTGCGCAGCACCGCCTCCACCGTCTCGTGGGGCAGGTTGGTGCCGAACTTGGCCACCACCTCCGTGCCGGCGTCCTTGTACTCGAACTCCAGGGGAACCTTGAGCGCCTCGAGGACGCGCACGGTGGCCGCCATCACCTCGGGGCCGATGCCATCGCCATTGATGATCGTGACAGTGCGGGTGTTCGCCATGGGTGCGGAGTCACAGCACAAATCCCCATGGCCTGAAAGGACGAATTCACCCGGAATTCAGCCGAGGGCATGGCGGCCATGAGTCCAGGGGCCCTCCGGAAGGGCACCCCGGCCGCTCCCCGGGCGGGAGGGCACGGCTCCCCCCCAGGGGCTCCCCCGGGGCACCTCAGTGTTCGGCGGTGGAGGGCGGCCGGGGCGGGCTC
>NZ_JABBJJ010000263.1 GCF_012933655.1 Pyxidicoccus fallax
GGGGAGGTCCTCGGACGCGACGGCCGGAGGGGCCTCGGAGGGGGATGTGACGGGCGTATCAGGCGCGAGAGGTGGTGCCTCACCCGGAGGTGCCGACGTCTCCTGCTGTGGAGCGGCGGAGGCCATGGTGTCGCCGACGTCTGGACTGGGCTCCGAAGGTGGAGGCGCTGCCGTGGTCGGGGCGGGGGGCGGCGCATCGACCTTCGCGGGTGGCTCCGCGGGCCTGGGCGGACTGCGACGAACGCGGGGTGTCGGTCTCGCGGGTCGTTCGGTCAGGAGCGGCGGCGGTGCGGGCGTCGGGCGGGAGATGATCTCCACCTGAAGCGGCACCTGCGAGGACTGGGGTGCGGTCGAGCGACGCGGAGGCTCCAGCCCCCAGAGGAGCGCGAGCAACGCCACGTGGATGACGAGTGAGGCCAGGGCGGCCCACCCGAAGCGTCGAAACCGCCGCATTGCTACTCCCACGCTCCCTGAAGCACCTCGCCCCGACCGCTGGCGGGCGTCGCGCCGGCCCTTCTTCGCTCCCCGGCATCATACGTTCCGAGGGAGCTTCGCGACGACTCCTACGCCTCGAGCGTTGGGGCATTGCATGGGTTTTCCGCCAGCGAGCATGGGGGCATGCGTGCAATGCCTGACGCTCCATCCCCGCCGGCCGCCGCCCGCTGGCAAGAACGTTCTGGAAATGGAACGTGCCCCCGCAGCGGGCCATGAGGCTCCTGGAGTATCCTTGTCGACGCTGCACCCTGTGCATGGGGCGTCTGCCGCCCGGAAAGGTTCAGGGCCGCGATGGTCGACTGGAAGCGATTCCACTCGTGGGCGGTCGGACGTGTCGTCGAGGCACGCGGGAGGGCCCGATGATTGAAGCCCCTTCCGAGCTGCTGGACGCTCAGGTGCGGCGGCTCGTCGCCGAGGCCTGGACGTTCCGCCGGCAGGTGGAGCTGGACGCGGAGCTGCGCTTCGCGCGATTGGCCGAGCATCTCCAGCGATTGAGCGCACCCGAGCCGCTCGTCTCACTGGCCCTGCGCGCGGCGGAGGACGAGCGGCGCCATGCGGGAATGTGCGAGATGCTCGCGCGGGCCTACGGACAGGAGGCGCTGCCTCCACCCCCGGAGGCCGTGGAGGAGGTGGCCCCGGAGGGCATGGCCTTCCGCGAGCGGGTGCTCTACGAGCTGGTCGCGGCCTGCTGCATCACCGAGACGGAGAGCACCGCGGTGCTGACGACGCTGCTGGTGCCGGAAGGGGCGCCCCGGGTGCGCGCGGTGTTGCGAGACATCCTCCGTGACGAGGTGGCGCACAGCCGGCTCGGCTGGGCGTGGCTGTCCCGCGAGCACGCGGAAGGCGCGGCGGGGTTCCTGGCGCGCCATGTGCCCGCGATGCTGGAGGGCAGCGTGTCGCCCCGGCTCTTCGAGCGGGGGACGCCGGAGGAGGAGAGCCCCACGCTGCTGAAGCACGGCGTGCTGCCGCACACCCGCAAGCGGGACACCTTCGTGAAGGCGCTGCGAGACGTGGTCTTCCCGGGGCTGGAGCGCTTTGGAGTGGACACCGGGCCGGGGAGGCAGTGGCTGGAGCGCCGAAGCGCGGGGCGCGCGTAGGCCGGAGTCCCTGCTACGGTGACGGGCATGGTGCTCAAGATCGTCCAGGCAGGGGAGCCGGTGCTCCGGCAGAAGGCGCGAGACCTCACTCCGGAGGAGATTGCCAGCCCCGAGGTGAAGCGGCTCATCGAGCTGATGCGAGACACGATGCGCGACGCGCCCGGCGTGGGGCTGGCGGCGCCACAGGTGGGCGTGGGCTTGCGGCTGGTGGTGGTGGAGGACCGGGCCGAGTACCAGGCTGGCGTGTCCGCCCAGGACCTGGCCTCACGCGAGCGGGTGCCTGTGGCCTTCCACGTGCTCATCAACCCGAGGCTCGTGGTGGAGGACCCGACGCCCATGGAGTTCCACGAGGGGTGCCTCAGCGTGAGCGGCTTCGCGGCATTGGTCTCGCGGGCCCGTGGCGTGCGGGTGGAGGCGCTGAACGAGCACGGCGAGCCGGTGACGGTGAGCGCGCGGGGCTGGTATGCGCGAATCCTCCAGCACGAGCTGGATCACCTGGACGGCACGCTCTACGTGGACCGGATGGAGACGCGGAGCTTCACCACGGCGGAGAACCACCGCCGCTTCCACGCGGGCCGCACCACCGCGGAGGTGCGCGCGGCGCTGGGGCTGCCCGAGCGGAAGGGGTAGGGCGCCGGGAGTCAGTCCAGGAAGCGGCGCTTCCAGCGTTCGGCTTCGTCAGGAGGGAGGCCCCGTAATCCCTTCTCCTCGTGGTAGAGCCAGGGCTCCAGGACACGTGCCAGCTCACGATACGCGGGGAGTGTTCTTCCCTGTTCCAGGTCGCCGGCCTCGGGCCAGGTGCCAAGCGTGATGACCGCACGCTGGCTGTCCAGCGGCTCGACGGTGGTGCCCTGCGAGTGCAATTGGCTTCGCAGCCCGGCGATACCCCCGAGCTCGTTCAACGCGGGCTGGCCCAGGAAGGTGAGCCAGGCGGGGCCGCGAACCCGCTTGCCGATGTGCATCGCGCCGTACCCGTCCTCCTGGAGATCCAGCCCCGGGTATCGCAGGCAATATTCGAGAACCCTTCGCATCACACCTGATAGGTCGAGGTCACCGCAGACCGCGAGTCCCGCGTGTCCGGAAGAGAAGGGGAGCAGCGCCGCCAGCTGCAGCGCGAGCGCTCGTACCTGCTCGGGACCGCGCTCCTCCAGATACTCCGTGGGGAACTTGAAGGTCGCCGCGCATACCGCGCCAGGCAGGTGCTTCAGGATGGGCGCATCGGCTGGCTTCCCGAAATAGTCGAAGGCGTAGAGCTTTCCTCTCGAAGCATCACGGAGGTGGGTGTTCCCCGCTCCATCTTCGAGGAGATGCTTTCGGATGAAATCCCAGCCTGACTCGTCCAGGTCGTGCCACTCACCATCGGCACTCGCGTAGCGTCCCAGGGTCTGAGGGCCAATCGCTCGCCGATACAGCTCCAGGCATTGGAGGACATCCCGCGCGATTTCGTGGTGCGGCCGGGAAATGTAGAAGCAGAGCTGGAGTGCTTCTCTTGCCAGCGTGTATCCGTTCTCAGCCTGGACGCGAATCCTCGGGTAGCTAGAACTCATCGGACGATTCCGATCCGCGGAACGACTCGGAAGACCTCGGAGCCGAACGCCTTCTCGTACATGTTCCCCTGGTTGAACGGATAGTAGGGGTGGCCCGCTTCATACTCCCGCCAGCGAGGAATGTCGTCGCTGCTCACGCAGGGGAACTTGAAGTCATAGATGGATTGCACCTGGTGAGGCTCGCCCAGATGGATGACGACGTCGGGCACCAGCGTTCCTTTCAGCTCGTAGCCACATCCCCTGCGAAGAAGGGAGTGTGCCTCCTCCGCGCTGACCGGATGCACGGCGCCAGAAGCAGGATCGTAGCGGTACCGCTGCTCCAGGCTGAACCTCCTCGGGAGCCGCTCATCCAGGGCCTCACGGGTACACGCCAGGGCCTCCTCGTGCATGAGGCACCCGAGCAGCATGGCCCGGGTGATGCGTCGGCCTGACGCCGGGTCCTCCACGAACTCACCACACTGCTTCGCCGTCGGAGGCACGCCGTTCAGATGGTCGAGAAGGACCTTCGAGCGTGCGTACTCGGCACAGTTCACGAGCGCCTCCTCGACCCTGTCCCGGGTGGCCACATCCAGCACCCGGAGCACCACAACGCCAGTCTTCGCGGCGGAGGCCACCACGCCCACGGTCCGAGCCGTGGGCACGAGAGCCTCCTCGCCCACCATGCGTGCGCACAACTCCGGGCGCTTCGTGCACGCCTGCGTGGCCGAGTCCAGCCGGTACGGCCCCCGTGGACTCCGGTCCGGGGTGCCGGCGCAGGCCACCATGAGCACCATCCACGGTGCGAGCACCCACTGTCCCCACCGAGAGCCCCTCAACGGCACGAGCGCCTCCTCTGTCCACCGGGCGCGAGCCCCATATCAGAGACCCCGGATGAGCAGCCTCCTCTTCAGCCCCCTGGCCCTGCGCGGCGTCCACCTCCACAACCGCATCGTCGTCTCGCCCATGTGCCAGTACTCCAGCGAGGACGGCTTCGCGAACGACTGGCACTTCGTCCACCTGGGCAGCCGGGCAATCGGGGGCGCGGCGCTCGTCATCTTCGAGGCCACCGGCGTCGAGGACATCGGTCGAATCTCCCCAGCGGACCTCGGACTGTGGAAGGACGCCCACGTCGAGCCGCTCGCCCGCATCATCCGCTTCATCGAGCAGCACGGCGCCGTGGCCGGCATCCAGCTCGCCCACGCCGGCCGCAAGGCCTCCACCCACCGCCCCTGGGAGGGCGAAGGCCCCGTGCCCCCCGAGAACGGAGGCTGGCGCACCGTCGGCCCGAGCTCCCTGCCATTCGACGTTGGCTACCCCGAGCCCGAGGCCCTCGACACCGCGGGCGTCGCGCGCGTGGTCCGCGCCTTCGCCGACGCCACCACGCGCGCCCGCACCGCCGGCTTCCGCGTCATCGAGGTCCACGCCGCCCACGGCTACCTGCTCCACCAGTTCCTCTCGCCCCTCTCCAACAAGCGGAAGGACGAGTACGGAGGCTCGTTCGAGAACCGCATCCGCCTCACGCTCGAGGTGGTCCGCGCCGTGCGCGAGCGGTGGCCGGAGGACCTCCCCATCATCGTGCGCCTGTCGTGCACCGACTGGGTGGAAGGTGGCTGGAGCATCGAGGACTCCATTGCCCTCGCGCGCATCCTCATGAAGGAGGGCGTGGAGCTCATCGACTGCTCGTCGGGTGGCGTCGTCCCGGGCGTGAAGATTCCCTCCGGTCCCGGCTACCAGACGCCCTTCGCCGAGCGCATCCGCCGCGAGGTGGGCATCCTCACCGGCGCCGTGGGCCTCATCCGCTCCGAGCTGCAGGCCGAGCACATCGTCCGCACGCAGCAGGCGGACCTCGTCATCCTCGCTCGCGAGCTGCTTCGAGATCCGTACTGGCCCCTGCGCGCGGCCCGCAAGCTGCGGGCGGACGTGAAGTGGCCCCCTCAGTACGCGCGCGCCCGCGATTGATTCCCCGGCGCCCACTGAGCGCGAAGGGACGGGTGTCAAGACAGCAGGCAGGAGGGCACTTCCGAGCCGCGGCCACTCCCCTCGTGCGTGCGGGGACATCACTCCTTTGATGCCCACCAAGGAGAACCGAATGCCCTCCCGCGCGAAGCCGCTCGCCTTCCTGACCGCAGCCTTGCTCGCCATGCCCATGGGCATCGCCACCGCCCAGGAGCCCGAGCCCATCGCTCCGGAGGGCGCCGCCTGTGGTGGCATTGCCGGCGTCACCTGTCCCGAAGGCTATTCCTGCGTGGACAACCCCCAGGACGACTGCGACCCGAATGCCGGTGGCGCCGACTGCGCGGGCATCTGCTCCATCGCCGCCGAGCAGGATGAGACCCAACGCGGCGATGGCACCGGGCAGGACAAGAAGGGCTGCGACTACAACAACCCGGACCAGCAATACGTGTCGAAGGACCCGGACCAGTGCGCGGCCATCCGGTTCTTCTGCGAGGCCGGGCAACAGCCGTTCTTCAACGACTGTGGTTGCGGCTGCCAGCCCGTCGAGCCATAAGCCCGGGGATGCTCACCGAGGTTCAGGCCGGTCCCTATACCGTCCGCGGCATCTCCGTCGGCGGCGTGTACACCTCGCTCCAGGTCCCGGAGCTGGACTCCGTGCTCGACGTGGGCGTGCCCATCCGCTCGTTCGCGGGAACGGACCGCATCTTCCTGAGCCACGCGCACCCGGACCATGCCAGCGGCCTCGGCTCGTTGCTCGGCATCCGCCGGCTCATCGGCAAGGGCGCGCCGCACGTCTTCCTCCCCGCGGAAATCGAGGCGAACGTCCAGGAAGCCCTCGCGGTGCTGTCCCGCCTGCACCACACCTCCATGGAGGTGCACACCGTCCCCCTGCGTCCGGGAGATGTCCATGCGCTCGGACATGGGCTGTTCGTGCGCGCCTTCCGCACGCACCACCCGGTGCCGTCGCTCGGCTACCAGTTCCTCCGCCGTATCTCCAAGCTGCGGCCCGAGCACCGCGGCCTGCCGCCTCCGGAGATTGCCCGGCGCCGGCAGGCGGGGGAGGACCTCTTCGACGAGGTGGAGCGCCTGGAGTTGGCCTATGCCACCGACACGCTCGCGCGCGTGCTGGACACGGAGCCGTCGCTCCTGGACTCGCGCGTCCTCATCCTGGAGTGCACCTTCGTCGACTCGCGCCATACCGTGCAGGACGCGCAGGAGCGGTGGCACCTCCACCTGGATGAAGTCGCCGCGCGCGCCGAGCGCTTCACCGGCGAGGCCCTGGTGCTGATGCACTTCAGCCAGTCGCATGGGCCGGAGGAGGTGCAGGCCACCATCCGCGCCCGCCTTCCTCCGTCTCTTTATGAGCGCGTCCGCGTCTTCGCGCCGGCCTCGGGCCGCTGGTTCGGCTGAGCGCGGCGCGGCTCACTCCGGCCGCAGGGCTTCGATTTCCGCGAGCACGGCGCGCAGCTCGGGGGACTCCAGCGCCTTCTCCACGGAGACGAAGAACTGGGAGAGGTCGCCCGCGCCCTGGTGCTCGTACACGCAGGCCTGCAGTCCCATCTCCAGCCGGTCGAGCTGTCGCACCAGCCGCGCCTCGAACGAGGTGCCGTGCTCGTACTCGTCCCACAGCGCCAGGTAATCCGCGCCCCGGGGCAGCTTGCCGAGAATGGTCTCCACCGCGCGCCGCTCCAGCGCGTGCTTGGCCTCGCGGTCCACGCCGTCATGCGGGGTGATGTCGCCCGCGTACGCCTCGCCCAGGTCGTGCAGCAGCGCGATGCGGACGACCTTGGAGGCATCCGCCTGGGGGAAGTAGCCCTCGGCGATGAACAGGCCAAGCAGCGCGACGAAGAGCGAGTGCTCGGCCACGCTCTCGCAGCGCTCCGAGGGGATGCCGACCCGCAGCCAGCCCTGGCGGAAGAGTTGCTTCAGGTGGTTCAGCTCGAAGTAGGTCTCGATGAGCGGGAGCGTCTTGCGGCCCTGGATGAGGGAAATGGGCGGCGCGGCCTTGGTCTTCATGCGTCGGCACCTCGGGAGGTCACGGTATACCTGGGCCGGGTCTCCGGCGGGCCCGCACTCCAGGTGGGGATGATTCCTCCCCACGAAATCGGATAGATGTGGCTCCAAGGGTGTCCTCGCGCCCCGTCTCCGGACGGGCCTTGGGGGCACCGAGGAGGGGGAGTCATCGTGGTACCTGCGTTCCGCTGGAATCTGTCGTCCTCGCGGTGGCTGCTCGCCGCCGCGCTGCTCGTTTGTGTCACCGCCTGCAAGCGGGAGCCCGCCGCGAAGCCCACGCCGCCGCCCGCGCAGCCGAGCGCCGCCGTGGAGCCGGAGGACCTGCCGTTCCCCGAGGAGCTGCTGCCCCAGCCCGAGGCGCCCGCGAGCGCCCAGGCCGAGCCCGCGCGTCCTCCCGAGCCGCCCTTCACCGGGGACCTCGCCGCGCTGAGCAAGCGGGGCACGCTGCGCGTGCTCATCGATGGCACCGAAGAGGACTCCCTCCCGCGCCAGGGCCTGCCCAAGGAGCAGGACCGGGCGCTGCTGGAGCGCTTCGGTGAGAAGCACGGCATGTCGGTGGAGTTCATCGCCGTGCAGAGCTTCGACCAGCTGATGCCCATGCTGCGCGAGGGACGTGGGGACATCATCGCCGCGGACCTGACGGTGACGCCGGAGCGCGCGAAGGAGATTGCCTTCACCCGTCCGCTGGCCCGGGTGAACGAGGTCCTCGTGGGCAAGCGCGGCGCGCAGGGCCTGCCGCGCAAGCCGGAGGAGCTGGCCGGCCGCGCCGTGCACGTGCGTGCCAGCTCCACGTTCGCGGCGTCGCTGCAGGTGCTGGCGAAGGGCAAGGCGCCGGGGCTCGTCATCGAGCCGGCGCCGGAGACGAGCGACCCGGAGGAGCTCGCGTGGCAGGTGTCTCGCGGTGAGCGTCCGCTGACGGTGGTGGACAGCCACCTGCTCGCGGCCATCGAGACGTACAACCCGGACGTGGAGGGGCTGTTCCCCATCGCGGAGGGGCGGCAGCTCGCGTGGGCCGTGCGCCTGGAGAACCCCGCGCTGCGCGCCGCGCTGGATGCGTTCCTCGTGGAGCGCGCCCTCAACGAGCACCGGGACAGGCTCGTCACGGCGGACCTGGACGGCATCAAGAAGCGCGGCGTGCTGCGCGTGCTCACGCGCAACAGCCCGGTGACGTACTTCCTGCACCGCGGCGAGCAGGCCGGCTTCGACTACCAGATGGCGAAGCTGGCGGCGGAGGCGCTCAAGGTGCGGCTGGAGATCGTGGTGCCGCCCACGTACGACCAGCTCATTCCGTGGCTGAAGGAGGGGCGTGGAGACGTCATCGCGGCCGCGCTCACCGCCACGGGCGAGCGCGCGAAGCAGGTGGCGTTCAGCAAGCCCTACCTCTACGTGGACGAGGTGCTGGTGCAGAAGACTGGTGCGCCGAAGCCCGCGTCGCTGGCGGAGCTGAAGGGCAAGGCCATCCACCTGCGCAAGTCGTCCAGCCACTTCGCGACGCTGAGCGCGCTGGCGACGGAGCACGGGTTCTCGCTCGTCGAGGAGCCCGAGGACATGGACACCGAGACGCTCATCGACCGCGTGGCGCGCGGGGAGATTCCGTACACGGTGACGGACAGCCACATCCTCGCGGCGGAGCGGGTGTATCGCGATGACGTGGAGGAGGCGCTGACGGTGCCGGGGCAGGGGACTCCGGCGGGGAAGGACGGGCACCACGGCATCGCCTTCGCGGTGCGGCAGGAGAACCCGAAGCTGAAGGCGTTCCTCGACGGCTTCGTGCAGAAGACGTATCGCGGCATCGACTACAACATGGCGCGGCGGCGCTATTTCGAGGGCCGCCGGAGCGAGGCGCCCGCCACGGCGGAGGCAGCGGCGGCGGTCGGGGCCATCTCCCCGTATGACCCGCTGGTGCAGTCGTACTCGGCGCGCTACGGGTTGGACTGGCGGCTGATGGTGGCGCAGATGTTCCAGGAGAGCCGCTTCGACCCCAAGGCGCGCAGCTGGGTGGGCGCGCAGGGGCTCTTCCAGGTGATGCCGGCGACGGGCAAGGAGATGGGCTTCAAGAAGCTGGAGGACCCGGAGGAGGGCATCCACGCCGGTGTGAAGTACATGCATCAGCTCATCGGGCGCATCGCGCCGGAGATTCCCTTCAAGCAGCGCCTGCGCTTCGCGCTCGCCGCGTACAACGCGGGCCTGGGCCATGTGCTCGACGCGCGCCGGCTCGCGCAGGAGCAGGGGCTGGACCCGAATCGGTGGTTCGGCAACGTGGAGAAGACCATGCTCCTGCTGGAGAAGCCGAAGTTCTACAAGCGCGCGCGCCACGGGTACTGCCGCGGCTCGGAGCCGGTGAAGTACGTGTCGGAAATCCAGACGCGGTACGGGAACTACACGGCGGTCGTGCAGCGCTGAGCCTCAGGGGCAGTGCCACACCTCCAGGCTTCTGGCCTGGAGGTGTCCATGCAAGCGCGATACGCCCTAATCCGCGAGGATGGGGCACAGCCACTTGCTATTTCGACAGGTACACGTCTCCCGTTTGTCCAGGCAGCAGATGGTAGTGCTTCCAGTGCGCTGACATGGCTGCCCGTTGATGTTGTCGCAATGCGTATCACCCTCGATGCACCACTCCATGGCGGTCGGGCCACTCTCGGATGTCTGCACTCCGGTCTCATCCGAAGGCGCGGATTCCTCCACCACGCCGCCGCACGCCGAGAGCCCAAGGGTGAATAGCAATGCAACGAAAGTACGCCGCATCGGTGCCTCCTGTTAGGGGAAGCATCGAAGATAGCTGTTGCGCGAGGAAGATTCGATTTGGAGCACGTGACGGATGGCTTGATGCGTCGCTCGGTGTACAACAGCGATTGGTGATACTCGAGACCTCCAGACACGTCCTCATCGCCGGTGCCGGCATCGGCGGCCTGACCCTGGCCTGTGCGCTCCGTCGCGCGGGCCTCACCGCCACCGTCTTCGAGCGTGCGGACGCACTGCGCTGGGTCGGCGCCGGCATCACCGTCCAGATGAACGCGGCCGTGGCCCTGCGCCGTATCGGCCTGTGTGACGCGGTGGCCGCGGCCGGCGCCAGCCCCACCGACAGCGCCATCCTCCAGCCTTCGGGCGCGACCATCACCCGGTTGCCCGTCCAGCAGATGCAACAGGAACTCGGCACTCCCATGGTCTGCATCCACCGCGCGCGGCTCCAGTCCGTGCTCCTGGAGCACGCCGGCCCCGAGCACGTTCGACTCGGTCGCGCGGTGACGGGCTTCAAGGACGATGGCCACCAGGTCACAGCGACGCTGTCCGACGGAAGCTCCGTCACCGGAGACGTGCTCGTGGGCGCGGATGGCCTGCGCTCGGCCGTGCGCAGTGGGCTGCTCGGCGACGCGCCGCTCCGGTACTCCGGCTACACGAGCTGGCGCGGCATCTCTCCGGAGGTCCCCAGCGCTCGGCCCGGCCACGTCTCCGAGACCTGGGGCCCCGGCGCGCGCTTCGGTGTCGTCCCCATCGGCTCGGGGCAGGTCTACTGGTACGCCACACTCAACGCACCACCGGGCGGCCAGGACACCCCCGGCGCCGCGCGCACCCGGCTGCGGGAAATCTTCGGCGGCTGGCATGCCCCCATCCCGGACCTCCTCGCCGCCACACCCGACGACGCCATCGTTCGCACCGACATCCACGACCGCCCACCCGTGAATCGCTGGAGCCGGGGCAGGGTGACACTGCTCGGCGACGCCGCGCACCCCATGACGCCCAACCTGGGGCAGGGCGGTTGTCAGGCCATCGAGGACGCCGTGGTCCTCTCCGAGTGTCTCGCCAGCGGCGCCCCCGTGGAGGCCGCCCTCGCCACCTACGAGCAGCGCCGCCGCGAGCGCGCCAACCAGATGGTGTCCCGCTCCTGGCGCCTGGGGCAGCTCGCCCAACTGGAGAGCCCCACCGCCCGCTTCATGCGGGACGCGCTCTTCCGGCTCGTCCCTTCGTCACTCGCTGCCCGCGGCGTGCGGGACCTGGTGCGCTCCGCCGCGTGAGCGCACCCACCAGGACGTCAGAAGCTCACACCCACCAGCGCCGCCGCGAACGGCCCGCTGAGTGACACGGCGAAGCCCTCCGTGCCCACGTTGAAGTCCTCCGCCTTCTTGAAGAACTGCGTATAGCCGCCCTGGAGGCGCGTGTAGAGGACGCGGGTGATGGCGAACTGCAGCGACGCCATGCCCCCCGCGCCAAAAATCCACTTCCGCGCCCGGCCCTCGTAGAAGGAGTCTCCCATCGTGGGCCCGCCTCCCGGGTCCTGGTTGATCTGCCCCGTGGGCACGGAGACCTCGGCCGCGCTGCCGTACGCCGCCACCCCGAGCGTCAGCCGCCGCGCCAGGACGAAGCGCTTCTCCAGCCCCGGCCGGAACGCGAGCACGTCCACGTCGTCGCCGAGGTACCAGTCGACGCCGTTGACCCACCACAAGTCATTCCTCCCCGCGCCCCGCCGCAGGTTGAAGTGGAGGCCGCCCGTCAGCCGCACCGCGCTGGCCCGCGACTCCACCTCCCGCGTCATGTTCCGCGTCGTGGGAACGAACGTGCTCGGATGGTTCATCCGCGCCAGCGAGCCGCCCACCTCCACCGCGAGCTGCGGCGAGCGGCGCGGGGCCTCGTCTCCAGGCACCTCCTGGGCCAGGGCCGACGAGGACAGGCCGAGCGAAACCAGCAGCCCGAGGGAGCGCATCACGGCGGTGAGTCTCATGGGGGTTCCTCCTCCCGTGGGAATGCTCATGGCCCGTACCACGGAGGAAGGGCCATCCCAAACGGCTGTTGCCCGGTGGAAGGATGGCCCCCCGTCAGAGCCCCGCCACCTTCGAGGCGCTCGTCACCGTGTAGGCCAGTGAAAGCTCCTGCTGCGAGCGGGGTGGGGCGGTCAGCTCGAAGCGGATGATGCCGTCCTCGCTGACCCGGGCCGGCGCTGGCTTCGTGCCCTCCCTCTGCAGCATCACCTCCACGGACTCCACCTCGGACACGGGCATCCGCTCCTCCAGCGCCACCGCCTCCGGCTTCGCGCCCATGTTGGACAGGAACAGCTTCACCCGCTGCGTCCGCACCCGGCGGCCCGTGAGGCGGCTCGTCTCCACCTCCTCCTCCGCCTTGCGCGCGACGCGCAGCGCGTCCTCGCTGCCGAAGCCCAGCTTCACCCGCTCGTTCCTGCCGGTGAAGCGCAGCTGCGCCCGGCCCACGTAGCCGCTGGAGCGCACCAGGTCCACCGGCCCCGCCAGCAGCACCGCCGGGCCCGTGTTGTCGAAGCGCGCCACCCGGTGCACCAGCTGCGACTGCTCCGGATACGCCACCAGCTCGGACGTGGCGGGCGCGCTGAAGCGGAACAGCGGCACGCGGTGCGACTCACCATCCGCCGGCACCGTGGCACGGTGCCGCGCCGCCAGCGTCAAGGGCTCGCCGCCGTCGTCCATGCCGGGCAGCGCCTCCTCGCGCCGCGTCGTCCCGCCCTCGCCGGTGGTCTGGATGACCTCCTCGCGCATGGCCACCTCCACCACCTGCTTCTCGCGCTCCGTCTTGTCGCGCAGCCACAGCCAGTCCTCCACCAGCCTCGGCGGCGACGCGCCCAGCGTGGGCCGCGCCGTGGAGAACGCCAGCTCCACGTCCTTCCACTCCTCCTCCGTGCGTTGCCACACCACGGCCTCGCACTCCAGCGTCACCGTGTCGCCCTTGTCCCCGCGCTCCAACAGGGCGCGGTACGCCGGGCGCCACGCCGCGCAGGGCACCAGGTACGTGAGGGACAGCGTGGCCGAGCCGCCCGCGGGATGGCCCACCTCCAGCTCGGCGTGCACATCGAGCCTTGGCTCCTCGCGCTCCGTGACCGCCAGCGCGGACTGGGCCTCCTGGTGCCGCTGCCGTACCCGGGCGACCTCGCGGCCCGCCTCGCGGAGCGCCGTGTCCGCCGCGTCCAGTTCACGCCGGACGGTGGCCAGCTGCTGCCGCCACAGCTCCGGGCGGTCCTGGCCGCTGCCCGCGTCCTCGGAGATGGCGCGGAACACGTCCTCGTGGGCCTGCATGAGGAGCGTGTGCCGGTGCCGCCGCCGGTCCGCCTCCGCCTCCGCGCGCCGCAGCGCCTGCTCCAATTCCGCCAGGCGCCGGCCCAGCTCCGTGCGGTGCTCGCGCAGGGCCTCGGGGCGGAAGGGCTTCATGGCGCGGCGGATGCGCGCCTGGGACACGGTGCCGCCGGACAGCTTCGCCTGGAGCGACCGGTCCACCGCGAGCGGCGACAGCCCTTCGATGACGACCCGCTGCGCACCGGCGACGAGGGGCACCTCGCCACGCCGCTCGACGAGCGCCCGGTCCTCAAGGACCGTGACCTTGACCACGGGCAGGGAAAGGGGGGCGCTCATCAGGTCCTCCGGTTTCCGCCGTTGAGCATCTTGCTCGCGGGGATTCTCACGGTCCACGTCGCCTTCAGCGTCTGCGCCTCACCCGGCTGGAGCACCACGCGCCACGCGCGCTCGCCCTCCACCTGAGTCTCACCGGGCAGCGGCGTGCGCTTCTGCCATACCGGGGCCACCTCCATCTCCTCCACCTTGATGTCCTTCTCCGAGCCCGTGGGCACCGCGGGCACGCGCTCGCAGACCTCCACCAGCACGCGGTTGGACAGCCGGTTGGCCAGCTCCACCGACACCTGGTGCGTCAGCATCGTGGCGCCGCCGAAGATGCCGCCGGTGGCCTCGTCGAAGCGCGTGTTGCGCGCGACCTTGATGGACTCCTCCACGCCCAGGCCCAGCCGCTGCGTCGCTCCGGGCGCCATGGTGGGCAGGGGCGACGTCATCAGGAACTCGTCGCCGAGCGTGACGTCCACCGGCCCCGCCAGCAGTGGGTAGGGCGTCCGGTTCTCCACGCGCACCGTGCGGAAGGCGCGGGGCTCCACGGACGGCACGCAGACGTACTCGGCGGACAGGCCCACCGGCACGGACAGCACCGGCACCGTGTGCCAGGCCCCATCCGCGGGCACGTCCGCGCGGGACTCCACGTCGAAGCGGGCGTCGAAGTGGGGCGAGGACTGGCGCGGGGGCACGGTCCACGCGGGCGACGGAGCCTTCCAGGCGGTGGACACCTCCTGCTCGCTCACCGCGACGAGCGCGGCCACGTCGATGTGCACGTGCACCGCCGCCAGCGCCAGCAGCTCGCGGGTGACCAGGGTGGGGCGCGAGCGCAGGCGGCCGCGGGAGCTCGGGTCATCCGCGGGCGCCAGCTCCAGCCGGTCATAGTCGAGCAGCGTGTCGGACGGCTCCAGCCGCGGGAGCTGCCGCGCCTCCGCCGCGCCTCCGCCGCCCGGGGCCGCGCCGAAGCTGGCATCCATGTCATCGGCGGACGGCTCGGCCTCCTCCTCTCCGAGGAGGTCCATCGACCTGCGCTTCAGCTTCGGCGCCTCTCGGGCCGGGAGTCCGCCTCGCGAGCGGCTGGGGGCCCGGGACGAGGAGGCCGGGGCCGAGGGGCGGGGTGGCGCACTGGCGGGCGTCGAAGGAACGGTCGGGAACGAGCCCGTCGTCGACATCAGGTCGTCCCGGGCGGGCCGGCGCTCGGCGTAGGACTCCATCAGGACTTCGTCCACTTCCGCGGGCGCCGCTTCCATCTGTGGCATCGGCGCGGGAAGTGGCTCGGGCTTCGGTGTGGGGCGCCGCGTGGCGTCGTAGCCGGAGAACAGCTCGTCCAGGCCGGGCGGGGGCTCGCGCCAGCCGGAGCGCGCGGGGGGAACCTGTCGGCGGCCGATGCGCAGCGCCTTCAGCTCCGGCACCTCCGCGCGCCGCTCCAGGTCCGCGGTGGAGACCGACAGCTTCACCCCCGTCCAGTCCTCGCCGGTGCGCTGGAGGACGGAGGCGCGCATCCGCAGCGTGCCTTCCTCCAGCGTGCGCGGAAGCTTCAAGTCATACGTGGGCACCCACCGCGCCCCTGACACGGCGTACTCGAGCGCGAGCTTCACGCCCTGCTCGCCGGCCATGGCGTCCGACAGGGTGAGGACGGCGGCCCGGTACACGCGGGCCCGCTGGCCCCGCACCGCCGTGGAGGCCTCGTTCAGCCGCTGCCGGCGAAGCTCCACCTCCGCCTCGGCATCGCGCTTCTGGCGCTCCAGGTCGAGCTTGCGCTCGTGGAGGGCGGCCGTCTCCGCGTCCACCAGGGACGTGAGCGACAGCATCGCGGTCAGCGGGGCGCCCCGGGGCTGGAAGTCGTCCTTCTTGCGCGGGGGAAAGGCGAACGAGAGCTTCTTCACCGCGTTCAGCTCGCGCGTCACGCCATTCAGCGCCGCCGCTACGTCGTCGAGCCGGGCCTGGGCCTCTTCCAGCGCGCGCTGCTCGGCGGGGACGTCCACCTCGGGGGGGAGCTGGACATCGAACGCGGCCCGGAGGTCGCGCACCGCGAGCCCCGGAGGGCCCTGCAGCACGGACGCTCGCAGCGAGCCGGTGCGCAGCGACAGCGGCAGGCCGTTGATGCGGACCTGCGTGGGAAGTCGACCTCCCGCCGCCATCACCGTGGCGACGCGGGTGCAGAGCGCACCCTCCGCATGGACGGTGACGGCATCCAGGATGGACGGCACGACGTGCATGAGCCCCCCTTCACAAGAGAAGAGGCGCACACGCTAGTCGAGATGGCCGGGAGAAATCATTCCCCCCCAGGCGAAGGCTGGATGGACCGCAGGAGGGCGTCCCGCAGGCCGCTGTCGTGGAAGGCCGCGGGCCCGGGCTCCCCGCCCAGGTCCTGCTGTCCGGGCATGGGAATGGGCATCATCTTTCCACGCTCGCCCTCGAGCGTCAGCGTGAAGGGGGCGCTGCCAGCCGCGCCATCGTCACACCGCACGGCGACGGTGCCAGTGGTGGTGAACTTCAGCGTCTTGCCGTCGATGTTCGCGTTTCCCACATCGTACTTGTAGGTCAAGACGCAGTCCGCGCTCCGGAACGGCGGGCAGTTCTTCCGGACGAGCGTCATGGTCTCGTCCTCCATCTTTCCGTTCATCCCGCAGTCCCAGTTTAGGAAGAGCCGCTCGTCGTCGAAGTGGTCGGCGATGACGTCCAGCTGGCCCTGGGCCCGGAGCGTCTCCTGGTTCGCGCCATGGCCCACCTTGAACTCGCCCGTGAAGCCATAGTTCCCGCTGAACTCCTCGCGCGAGTCGCCGCAGGCGGTGAGTGAAAGGAATAGGAATGCTTTGATTGCAAAGCGATTGCGGCGCATTTCATCTCCAGGGCGCGAGCGTGGGTGCCTTTGAGCAGAAAGGTCATCCGCCGTCAAAGCTTGACATCTGGATGCTCTTGCCACTCACCACGCAAGAAGGCGGCCTCCCGGAAGCTTGACGGCGAACCTGAATCCGAAGGGCGTGCCCGCCTGCGCCACGGAGAGCGTGAGGCCCCGGCGGGGGACGAGCTCGCCATCGCCCGTCACCCGCCAGCGCAGGTCGAAGTCCTGCAGCGGGCCCTTCAACGCGGCTGGCAGCTGACCCGCCTCGCGCAGGGACTCCGCGAAGCGGCGGCCGTCCGCGAGCGCGTTGGGCTCCACCGTCATCGGATGCTCCCGGGCCCAGGACTCGAAGCGCGACGCGAAGTCCGCGCCGAGCGCCGACACGAGCGTGGGCCACTTGCGCTCCACCCACCGCCGCCGCTTGTCCACCAGCGCCCGGGCTGCGACCCGCACCCGCTCGGCATCGAAGCCCTCCGGCACCGGCGCGCCCGTGCCCAGCGCCCGGACGAGCGCCTCTTGCGCCCGGGCCAGCCGCTCCCTCGCGCTCATGACCGCGCCTCCGTCCACCTCGGGGCCGCGGGGGTGAGCACCGCGCGCAGCGACGCCAGCTCGCGCGTGAGCTCGTCCGGAGGAGGGAAGTGGTCATCCCGCTCCAGCAGCACCGGCACCGGGCCCAGCCGGCGCGTGAGCTCCGCGAGCAGCGCGACGGGGCCCTCCGGCACTGGGTGCGCGTGGGTGTCGTGGTACAGCCCGTCCCGGTGCACGCCTCCGGCCACGTGCACATAGGCCAGCCTCTCGCGAGGCACGGTGGCCAGCACCGCCGCCGCGTCCGTGCCGTGGTTGAGCGCGTGGGCGTGCAGGTTGGACACGTCCAGGAGCAGCGAGGCCCCGGTGCGCGCGAGCACCCCGGCCAGCAGCTCCGCCTCGGAGAAGGCCGGGTCCGGCCACTCGAAGAGGGAGGCCACGTTCTCCAGCGCGAGGGGGACGGGCAGCGCCGCCTCGGCCCGCCGGATGTTCTCCGCCAGCACCTCCAGGGACTCCTCCGTGCGGGCCACCGGCAGCAGGTGCCCGGACTCCAGCCCTCCCGCGCGCACGAAGGCCAGATGCTCGCTCACGCACACCGCGCCCAGCGCCTCGGCCAGCCGCGCCAGGCGCTCCAGCCGCCGCGGGTCGGGAGGCTCCGCGCCGCCCAGTCCCAGCGACACCCCGTGCAGCACCATCGGCACGCCCCGGTCGCGTAGGCGCTCCAAGGACCGGGGCAGCGGGCCGGAGGCGGGCAGGTGCTCCGCCAGCACCTCCACGAAGCCGAGGTCCGGGGCCCGGTCGATGAACAGCGCCAGCTCCCTGCGCCAGCCGATTCCCACGCCCCTGAGTGTTCGCATCATCGTCCCCCTCCTAGTTGCTGCACCCGCCACCACCGCAGCC
>NZ_JABBJJ010000264.1 GCF_012933655.1 Pyxidicoccus fallax
CCCGTCCGGTGGCCAGGCCGACGCCTCCGCCTCCGCCGCCCACGCGCGTGGAGGCCCGTCCGGCCCCCGCGCCGGCCGACCAGACGGGCGGTGCCGAGCCGCCAACGCCCCCCGTCGTGGGTGCTGGCGCGAAGAAGAAGGTCGTGGTGAAGAAGAAGGCCCGCTAGAGCGCATCGCCCGCGCCACCGGAGTCGGTGGCGCGGGGGTGGTCAGACCAGGGGTGCCGCCATGGACGCCGAGCACAGGGTTGACGGACAGGAAGGGATGCAGGGCAACGCGCCCGAGGGTGGCTCGCCGTCGTCGTCCGAGCCGACCGAGGGGCAGCCCCGTTCCGGGGAAGGTGGCCACGGTGAGGGCTCGCCCCAGGAGGGTGCGCCCGGAGAGCACCGCGCCGAGGGTGGCCAGCAGGGCGAGCACTCCAACGGCGGCGAGCACCGCGCCGAGGGTGGGCACGGCCAGGGTGGAGAGCACTCCAACGGCGGCGAGCATCGCCCCGAGGGTGGAGAGCACCCCAACGGCGGCGAGCACCGCGCCGAGGGCGGAGCCGGGTCCCCGGCCGGTGAGTCCGGACAGGGCGGCGGCGAGGCGCCGCGCGAGGCGGCCTCCGAGGGCGCCCAGGCTGGCGCCGAGCAGGGCGGCGGTGAGGCGCCGCGCGAGGTGGCCTCCGAGGGCGCCCAGGCTGGCGCCGAGCAGGGCGGCTCCGAGGAAGGGGCCGAGCGGGATGAATCCGAGGAGGCGGGCGACGAGGAGGGCGAGCTGGAGAACCTGGCCGCGCCCGAGGAGCGCCTGGCGGGACGGGTGACACTGGTGCTGCTGCCGCTGGAGAAGCTGGTGGATGACACCTCGTTCCGGCTGCGCCCGGAAGGGGACGTGTCCGGACTGGCCACGGACATCGCGCGGCTGGGGCAGCTCTTCCCCGTGGACGTGCGTCCGGCGGGCGAGGACCGCTACCAGCTGGTGTGCGGCTTCCGTCGCGTGGCCGCGCTGCGCTTCCTCAAGCGGGACGCGGTGCAGGCCCGCGTGCACACGCACCTGTCGGACGAGGACGCGCTCCTCATGTCCCTGGCGGAGGCCATCCACGCCACGCCGGTGGAACCCGAGGTGCTGGAGGCCAAGCGCGAGCAGCTGGAGTCGCAGGGCCGGCTGAGCGCGGCGGTGCGAGACATGCTCGAGAAGGCGCTCGCCACCGAGGACACCCTGGCGCCCGAGGGTGTGGAAGAGGAAATCGACGCGGACGAGCTGGCCGCGGAGGTGTCGCAGCGGCTCGGGGCCATCAACCAGGACCTGGCGCTGCTGGCGGACGTGTTCGCCGCGTTGGACGAGTCGCGCAAGGCGGAGCTGCTGATGCAGTTGCGGTACTCGTCGGAGCTGGTGGCGTATCTGGAGGGACTGTAGGCCATGGTGGAACCGCTCTCGCGCGACCGGGCCCGGCTGCTGGAGCTGCTCACGCAGCGCTCCTTCGAGCGTCGGCGCGTGGTGCTCTCGTCCGGCAAGGAGTCGGACTTCTACATCGACTGCAAGCGCACGGCGCTGCTCGCCGAGGGCCACTTCCTCATCGGCCGGCTGCTCTTGCGCGACATCCTCCAGCATGCCCCCGAGGCGGTGGGCGTGGGCGGCCTGACGCTCGGCGCGGACCCGCTGGCCTCGGCGGTGAGCCTCACCGGCTACCTGTCGGGCCACCCGCTCGCGGCCTTCATCGTCCGCAAGGAGCCCAAGGGCCACGGCACCGGCCAGTGGGTTGAAGGCCTGAGCGGCCTGGGGCAGGGCGCGGCGGTGGCCATCGTCGAGGATGTCGTCACCACGGGCGCGTCCACGCTCAAGGCGATTGAGCGGGCGCAGCAGGAGGGCCTGAAGGTCCTCGGCGCCTTCGCGCTGGTGGACCGGATGGAGGGTGGCCGCGAGGCGGTGGAGGCCGCGGGCCACCGGCTCTTCACCCTGTTCACCCGCAAGGACTTCATCCCGTGAAGAAGCCGCTCGTCACCGTGGCGCTGTTGGGCCTGCTGTCCGGCTGTGTCACCACCCCGCCCACCGTTGGAGAGCAGGCGCCCACGCTGCCGGATGAGCGGGCCGAGGAGGCCTACCAGTCCATCGTGGCGAAGTACTCGGGCCGGAAGGAGATCTACGACGGCTTCGACACCCGCGTCTTCGCGGGGGCCACCCTGCAGACCCTGGCCTTCCGCGAGGCGCGGGTGCGGCGCCGCGCGGCCTTCCAGGTGCTGCCGGAGAGCAAGGTGGAGCAGCTGCTCGCCGAGGAGCGCGCCGAGGCCGCGCGGGTGCACAAGTTCTTCCTGGGCACGCACCACAATGACTTCCGCTACGCGGACTTCGACCTGAAGCGCACCATCTGGCGGCTCGCGCTGGTGACGCCCGCCGGCGAGGTGACGCCGACGCGCATCGTGCGCCTGGGCCGGGCGGACCTCGAGACGCGCGCGTACTACCCGTACACAGGCATGTTCTGGGTGGGCTGGGAGGTGCACTTCCCCACCACGCTGTCCAACGGGCAGCCCGTGATTCCGCCGGGCACGCAGCAGGTGACGCTCCGCATGGCCTCGTCGCTGGGCAAGGCCGAGCTGGTGATGGCCGCGCAGTAGGCCCGGGGCCTCACGTCTGGCTGCCGCGCCGCAGCCACTTCTCCACGGGCGGCAGGGTGGGGCCGGCCATGAGCCGGTCCACCAGCTCCGAGGGTGACTCGCTCACCGCGAAGGGCACGGCCTGCGGCTCCGGGACGAAGCCCTCCGCCGCCAGGTGCCGCGCCAGGGCCACCAGTGGCTGGAAGAAGCCGCGCGTGTCCAGGAGCCCCATGGGCTTGCGGTGCAGGCCGAGCTGCGCCCAGGTGACGATTTCGAACAGCTCGTCCAGGGTGCCGAAGCCGCCGGGCAGGGCGACGAAGGCGTCCGCGCGCTCCGCCATCAGCGCCTTGCGCTCGTGCATGGAGCCCACGGAGTGCTGCTCCGTGAGGCCCTTGTGGGCAATCTCCTTCGGCTTCATGAACTCCGGAATCACCCCCACCACGCGACCACCGGCGGCCAGCACGGCGTCCGCCACCGCGCCCATGATGCCCACGCTGGCCCCGCCGTAGACGAGCGTGAGGCCGCGCCGGGCCAGCTCGGTGCCCAGCCGCGTGCCGGCCTCGAGGTACTCCGGCCGGTTGCCGGGCCGCGAGCCGCAGAACACACAGACGCTTCGCACTTCCATGTCACAGGCCTCCACGCCGCTCGGGGTGCGCCGCGTAGAGCGCCACCACGAGGCTCAGGAAGAGGAGAATGGGCAGGGCGCGCGCGTACACCTGGGGCCCCATCCGCAGGGCCAGCCCGCAGGGCAGCCCGAAGAGGAAGCCGCCCAGGTGGCCCGCCCAGCTCACGAAGGGCAGCAGGCTGAGGACGGCCACCTGCGCCAGCCAGATGAGCAGGTCCTGCCGCCCCTGGCGGGTGGAGATGGGCAGCATGGCGCCGGCCCACCCCAGAATCATCCCGGACGCGCCCACCGTGGGCACGTCGAAGTCGACGAGGAGCGAGAGGGTGGACGCACCCAGCGCGGTGACGAGCGACAGCCCGAAGAAGCGCAGGCTGCCGATGCCGCGCTCCAGCGTGAAGCCCAGCGTCACCACCACGGACATGTTGAAGACGAGGTGCAGCAGGTTGCCGTGCTCCAGCACCGCGCCCACCAGCCGCCAGTACTGGCCGGCCTGGACCGCGGGCCCGTACAGCGCCAGCGGGGGAACGCGGCCCACCGGGGCCCCGTCCGCGAAGATGAGCCGGGACAGGGGGAGGTTGCGCTCCGCGATGAACAGGGCGACCGCGCCCGCCACGAGCGCGTAGCACACCCAGGGCCGGGGCAGGCCGAGCGGCGGCACGGATGGCGGCGCTTCGCCCGGAGGGCCGGGCGGAAGCTCATCGAGGATGCTGCGGCGGGGACCGGACGCCATGGCGGCTCACAGCTCTCGCGAGAGCACGGTGTCGCGCAGCCAGTGGTGGTCGTCCGTGTGCGGGTAGTCGAGCGTGAAGTGCAGGCCGCGGCTCTCCTTGCGGCGGCTGGCGCAGTCGACGATGAGGTAGGCCACCTCGGCGATGTTGCGCAGCTCGATGACGTCGCGAGTCACCTTGAAGCGCCAGTAGTAGTCGCGAATCTCCTCGCGCAGCAGCTCCAGCCGGCGCCGGGCGCGCATCAGCCGCTTGTCCGTGCGGACGATGCCCACGTAGTTCCACATGAGGCGGCGAATCTCGTCCCAGTTGTGGGTGACGACGACGCTCTCGTCGGACTCCACCGCGCTGCCCGAGTCCCACGCGGGCGGCTCCTCCTTCGGCGGCGCATGGGTGCGCAGCTCCTCCACGGCCACCTTCACCGCGCGGTAGCCGAACACCAGGCCCTCCAGCAGCGAGTTGGACGCCAGCCGGTTGGCGCCGTGCAGGCCGGTGCAGGCCACTTCGCCAATGGCGTACAGGCCGGGCACCGTGGTGCGCCCGTCCAGGTCCGTCACCACGCCGCCGCACATGTAGTGGGCCGCGGGCACCACGGGGATGGGCTGCACGGCCATGTCGATGTTGAAGGCCCTGCAGGTGGCGTAGATGTTGGGGAAGCGCTCCATGAGGAAGGCGCGGCCCAGGTGCGTCATGTCCAGGTAGACGCACTCGTCACCGGTGCGCTTGAGCTCGGCGTCGATGGCGCGCGCCACCACGTCGCGCGGGGCGAGCGCGCCCAGCGGGTGGTAGCGCTCCATGAAGGTGGCGCCGCCCTTGAGCCGCAGCTTGCCGCCCTCGCCGCGCAGCGCCTCGCTGATGAGGAAGCTCTTGGCCTCCGGGTGGAACAGGCAGGTGGGGTGGAACTGGTAGAACTCCATGTTCGCCACCCGCGCGCCCGCGCGGTACGCCATGGCCACGCCGTCGCCCGTGGCCACGTCCGGGTTGGACGTGTACAGGTACACCTTGCCCGCGCCGCCGGTGGCCAGCACCGTCACCTTCGCCAGGAAGCGCTCGATGTCGCCGTTCTCCAGGAGCGCGTACACGCCCAGGCACCGGTGGGCGGCGGGGTTGGGCGTGCGCCGGTCCAGGATGAGGTCGATGGCGGCCGTGTGGGGGAAGAAGGTGATGTTGGGCTGCTCGTCGCAGGCGGCCAGGAGCGCGCGCTGCACCTCGCGGCCGGTGATGTCCCCCGAGTGGATGATGCGGCGGGCGGAGTGGCCGCCCTCGCGCGTCAGGTCGAACTCGCCGGTGGAGCGCCGGTTGAACTCCGCGCCCAGCTCCACCAATTCGCGCACGCGCCCCGGGCCCTCCTTCACGGTGACTTCCACCGCGTCGCGGTGGCACAGGCCCGCGCCCGCCACCAGCGTGTCCTCGATGTGCGCATCGAAGGTGTCTGTGGGTGCGAGGACGCTGGCGATGCCACCCTGGGCGTAGGCCGTGTTGCTCTCGGCGCGCTCCCGCTTCGCGAGGACGGCCACCGTGCCATGCCGGGCCGCCTGGAGGGCGAACGAGAGGCCCGCCACGCCGCTGCCGAGGACGAGGAAATCGAACCGATGGGGCATGGTGGACAGCCTTAATGGTGGTAAGTGCTGGAAACAAGGCGTTTTCTTGAGGACTTTCCGGGGCTTGTCTAAGGTTGGTGGCTGCCGAATATGCGTGCCATTCCCGCGCTCCTCGCCGCCGCTGCCCTGCTGGCCCTGCCGCTCACGGCGGGGGCCTCGGAGTCCATCTACCGCTACGTGGAGAAGGACGGGACCATCGTCTACACGAACGTCCCGCCCACCGACTCCGGCGCCAAGAAGGCGAAGCGGATGAAGGGCTCGTTCGCCAACGCACCGGTGAAGACGGCCCCGGTGGTGGGGCGCAAGCGCACGCCTCCGGAGCTGGACCCGCACATCGTGGCGGCGGCGAAGCGCTACCGCATCCCCACGGCGCTGGTGCGCGCCATCATGCACACCGAGAGCAACTTCAACCCCAACGCGCTCAGCCACAAGGGCGCCAGCGGGCTGATGCAGCTCATGCCGGCCACCGCGTCGGACATGTACGTGAAGGACATCTTCGACGAGCGCGACAACATCGAGGGCGGCGTGCGCTACCTGCGCGTGCTGGCCAACATGTTCGACGGCGACATGGTGAAGATGGTCGCCGCGTACAACGCGGGCCCCGAGGCGGTGAAGCGCTACGGCGGCAAGGTGCCCCCCTACGAGGAGACGCAGGGGTACGTGCGCAAGGTGCTCCAGCTCTACTTCCACTACAAGGAGCGCGAGCGGGCCGACGACAGCGGCCCCCGCGAGCCCACGACCGAGAATGACGACGCGCGCGAAGGGGCGGGGGGAGAAGAGCCCCGCTGACGACGAGTTCCTCCAGCAGCTCTACCGCGGCGGCGAGCTGCTGGCCGCCGGAAAGGTCATCGAGGCGAAGGAGTTCCTGGAGCGCGCCCACCAGCTCCAGCCCCGCAACGAGAAGTCGCAGAACCTGCTGGGGCTCTGCTACTTCAAGCTCGGCCTGTTCGACCGGGCCGCGGAGCTGTACGAGACGCTGGTGCGCGACAACCCGGTGGACCCGACGCTGCGGGTCAACCTGGGCCTCGTCTATCTGAAGACGAACGCGCTCCAGCGCGCGGCCCGCGAGTTCGAGACCGCCACCGACCTGGCGCCCGAGCACCAGAAGGCGCAGAACTACCTGGGCCTGGCGCTCGCGCAGATGGGCGAGTACGGCCGCGCGCGCGAGCACTTCCTGCTGGCGGGCAGCGACGCCATGGCGGAGAAGATGACGCGCGCCATCGCCGGCGAGGGCTTCACCCGGCCCGCGCCCGTGCAGCCCGCTCGCGCCCGCGGCTTCGCCGAGCTGGAGGGCAGCGACGTGGTGCGCGAGCAGGGCGGCGAGCCGGTGTCCGCGCCCGCGACTCCACCCGCCACCGCCAGGGCGCCCGAGCCCGCGCGCCCGCAGGCCCGCTCCGCCGGGGAGGGTGACTGGGGCGCGCAGTTCGGCCTGGACGCCGGACGTCCGGCGGCCCCCCCGGCGCGCGCGGAGCCCGAAGAGGAGGAGATCCGCCTCGCCGAGGACGAGGGCCCCAGCGCCCTGACCTCCGGAGGCGAGGAGCTGCCGGTGCTCACGGCCACTCCCGAGGACGCGGAGGAGCTGGCCATGGAGGCTCAACACGAGCCGCCTCCGGAATCTACCTTCGAGGAGACCTCGGCGGCGCTGGCCTCCAGCGTGCCGCTGACCCCGGTGCCGTTGACGCGCGCCCAGCTCGCGCAGGCCCGGGCGCGGGCCGCGGCCGAGGTGCGGGGCAGGGCGGGAACGCCCGCTACCACCGAGGCGTCCTCCGCCGCGACGCCTGGAGCGGCGGCTCCGTCCGGCGGCCTGGGCGCCGCGAATCCGCTCCCGCCCATTGGCGGTCATGGGGCCTCGGCCCTGGCGGGTGGAGCCGGGGGCACGGCGCCCTCGGGCGGCCTCGGCGCCGCGGCACCCGCCAGCGGCTTCGGGGCCACCCCGCAGGCGGGTGGAGCTGGGAGCGCGGCCACCCCTCCGGCCACGACGTCGCTCCCACCGATTGGCGGCTTCGGCACCCGGCCTTCGGCGGGGGGTGCTGGCGCCACGGCCCCGAGCGGCGGCCTCGGTGTGACGGCGCAACAGGGCGGGCCTGGGGCAGCGGTCCCGACGGGCGGTCTCGGCGCCACGGTGGCGGGGGGCTCCGGCGTCGCGGTCCCAGCCGACGGTCTCGGCGCCACGGTGCAGGCGGGCCGTCCCAGCGGCGCGGCTCCGGCCGGCGGCCTCGGCACCACGGACGTGGGGGCCGGCCTCCCGGCTCCCGAGGGCGCGCACGGCGTCACGACGCCTCCGGCCCTTTTCGAAGGCGCGGCCTGGGCACGGGGCACGTCGGTGACGGCCCTGTCGGACCTGGCGCCCTCGGTGGCGCTGGCGGGAGCGGACGCGGAGCACCCCTTCGCGCTCGGCCGGGGCGGGTTCTCGGTGGCGGTCGACGGGGAGCTGCTCACCCGGCTCGAGGGGATGGTGGCCTTCAGCGGTTCGCTCACCTTCCAGCCGGAGATGAAGCGCTTCCGGGGCCGCGCCACGGACAAGTCCTTCGGCGAGGGCGCCGCCCGGATGGTGCGCGCGAAGGGCCGGGGCACCCTCTATATCGAGGCCCCCGAGAAGCGCTCCTTCCTGGCCGTGGACCTCGGTGAGGACTCCGTCTACTTCCGCGACGAGTGCGTCTTCGCCTTCGAGGAACCGGTGATGTTCGAGAACGGACGCGTGCCGTCCGACATCGCCCCGGACCTGGACCTGGTGCACCTGCGCGGGCAGGGCAGGGTGCTGCTCAGCCTGCCCGGGACGCTGCGCTCGGTGCCGGTGCGCGCGGAACAGCCGGTGACGGTGCCGCTGACGGCCCTGGTGGGCTGGCAGGGCAACCTCACGCCCCGTGTCGTCCCCCTGCTCAAGTCCCCCACGGGTGAGGTGCTCCGGACAGCGGTGGAGCTGGGGGGCGAAGGTTTTGCCCTCATCGCCCTCGGGGTCCGCTAGAAGGTGCCCGCATGGCCTCGGACCGAGCGACCCGGAAGAAGCTGAAGCGCGAGGAGCGGGCGCGCCGACGCGCGGAGCGGCAGCCCAGCGTGCTGGTGCAGGAGTTCTGGAACCTGCCCAACATGCTCACGTTGGGCCGCATCTTCCTCATCCCGCTCTTCGTGTGGCTGACGTACGACGCGGACCCCTTGAGTTCCCTCTGGGCCGGCCTGGTGTTCGCCGTGGCGTCCATCACCGACGTCATCGACGGCTACCTGGCGCGCAAGTGGAACCTCATCACCGTGGTCGGCAAGTTCATGGACCCCCTGGCCGACAAGCTCATCGCCATGGCCGCCCTGGTGATGATGGTCCGCCTGGGCCGCATCGCCGCCTGGGTCGTCATCGTCCTGCTCGCGCGCGAGCTCATCGTCAGCGGCCTGCGCACCATCGCCGCCAGCGAGGGCATGGTCATCGCCGCCGGCCAGGAGGGGAAGTGGAAGACGTCCCTCCAGCTCGTGGGCATCATTTCACTCTGCGTCCACTACGTTCACCCACTGCAAATCGGCGCCACCTCCGTGCCCGTCGACTACAACCTCGTGGGCAAGGTGCTCGTCTACCTGTCGGGCGCGTTCTCCGTGTGGAGCGCCGTCGTCTACTTCCGCGCATTCCTCGCGATGCTCGCCAGGCGGGGCAGTGAGCAGACCAGTGCGAAAAGTGTTTGACGGGTCCGAAGGGGCTCTGTATACACAGCCTCACTTTCGGCGCGGTGCTGAAGCGCGGCGAAAGTCAAGTAGCAGTAACCTGATGCGGGAATAGCTCAGCGGTAGAGCATCGCCTTGCCAAGGCGAGGGTCGAGGGTTCAAATCCCTTTTCCCGCTCCAGAACAACTCAGTACGCCGCAAACGCAGTCGCAGTACCTGATGCGGGAATAGCTCAGCGGTAGAGCATCGCCTTGCCAAGGCGAGGGTCGAGGGTTCAAATCCCTTTTCCCGCTCCAGAACGAAGGCCTCCTGGGAAACCAGGGGGCCTTTTCGTTTTTCCGGCAGGCGCATCGTGCTCCGGCTCCAGGGCCACGGGAAGCGGTGGCCCCGGAAGAGCCGCTGCGCCCGCCGCTGCCGCATGGCCGCCCGGAGCGCGTCCCCTGGCGCTTCGCGCCATCGCCGGACTCGAGAGAGAGGCGCGGGCTCGCGGCGCGAGCGGCGATGAAACACGATGAAACGAGGCGTGGGGCCGGCCGACGGGCCCGAGGGCGGACGGGCATCCGTGGGCCCTGGAAGCGGCTCTCCGTCGCTCCTGGCTGCCTCGCATCCGGGCTTGGCCCTGCTATATGAAGGGCCCCCCCATGATTCGCCTCATTCGTGAGCTGTACCAGTATCGAGGCCTGCTCCTCAGCCTCGTCCAGCGCGAGCTGAAGGCCCGCTATCGCGGCTCCTTCCTCGGGTTCTTGTGGACGTTCCTGAACCCGACGCTGCACATGCTGGTGTACGCGATGCTGTTCACCGTGGTGATGAGGCAGAACATCCCTCACTACGCCTTCTTCATGTTCGTGGGGCTGTTGCCGTGGATCTGGTTCGCCAGCTCCATCACCGGCGGCGCGAGCGCCATCAGTGACCGGCGCGACTTGATGACCAAGGTCCGCTTCCCGGCGCAGGTGCTGCCCACGACGGTGGTGGTGACCAACCTCTGCAACTACGTGCTGTCGCTGCCGCTGATGCTGGCGCTGGGCATCGTGCTCTACGGGCAATGGCCCACGTGGCACGCGCTCTTCTTCCCGGTGGTGGTCGTCATCCAGCTCACCTTCACGCTGGCGCTGACCTACATCGTGGCGGCCATCAACGTCGCGTTCCGAGACTTGCAGCACATCGTCAGCAACCTGCTGACCATGTGGTTCTTCGGCACGCCGGTGCTGTACCCGCTCACCACCCTCCAGGACGAGACGCTGCGCACGGCGATGACGGTCCTCAACCCGATGACGGCCCTCATCACCTCGTACCAGGCCATCTTCTACGAGCACCGCCTGCCGGACGCGGGCCCGCTGCTAGCGCTGAGCGCCTTCTCGGTGATGCTGCTATGGGGCGCCTCGATGATTTTCGAAGCCCGCCGCGAGGATTTCGCGGAGTCCATCTGAGCCGCCGACATGCAGGAATCCATGGACGCCATCGTCATGCAGGACGTCGTGAAGAGCTTCCGGAAGCGGACCATCCGGGGCGAGTACACGACGTTCAAGTCCGAGCTGCTGCGTTGGCTGCGCGGACAGCGCCGGCCCCGCGAGGCCGGGCTCATCACCGCGCTGCGCGGCATCAACCTCACCATCCCCCGGGGCAAGACGGTCGGCATCATCGGGCGCAACGGCTCGGGGAAGAGCACGCTGCTCAAGCTCATCACCGGCATCTACACGCCCACCTCCGGCAACCTCCAGATCAACGGGCGCATCTCCGCCCTGCTGGACCTGGGCGCGGGCTTCCACCCGGACTTCTCCGGGCGGGAGAACATCCTCATCAACGGCATCATCCTCGGCATGTCGCGCGCCGAGGTCCGCGCGCGGATGGATGAAATCATCGCCTTCAGCGAGCTGGGCGAGTTCATCGACGAGCCGGTGCGCACCTACTCCAGCGGCATGTACATGCGCCTGGCCTTCGCCGTGGCCACGCACGTGGACCCGGACATCCTCATCATCGACGAGATTCTCGCCGTGGGCGACGAGCACTTCAGCAAGAAGAGCCTCGCCAAGATGATGGAGTTCAAGAAGTCGGGGAAGACCATCGTCCTCGTCACGCACGACCTGCACACGGTCGACAAGTGGTGCGACCTGGCCGCCTGGATTGACGGCGGGTATGTGCGCCGCATGGGCCGCTCGGCGGACGTGACGGCCGAGTACCGGCAGGCCATCGCCCTGGCCGAGTCCCAGGCCGTGGTCTTCACGCCGCCGGCCCTCACCGAGGGAGGTGGGGCGCTCCCGCAGGTGCCCGGCACGCCGTCCGCGCCGCCGGCCGAGGCCGAAGCGCCCGTGCGCCTCACCGGGCTGAGCCTCGTCGCGCCCTCGGGGGAGGCGGAGCCCTTCTCCCCGGAGACGCCCGTGGAGGTCCTCGTGGACTTCGCCGCCGACGCGCGGAGCGAGGACGCGGAGTTCGAGGTGTCGCTGCGCGACTCGGAGGGCAAGCCGCTGTACGAGACGAGCACGCGGCTGGAGGCGGTGTCGCTGCCCCGGCAGCTGCCGCCCGAGGGGCGCGTGCGCTTCGTGATGGAGCGGCTGGGACTGCTCACGGGGAGCTACTCGGTCGTCGTGACGGCGCGCGCCTCGGGGGGCATCTCCACGGAGAGCAGGGCCTTCCAGGTGAGCGCGCCCGTGGGGGAGCGGGGCGTGTTCCGCCCGACGCACCGCTGGGTGGTGGAGCCCGCGCCGGTCGCGCAGCAGGTGGTGTCCGCGATGGCCAGCGGCAACGCGCCCCGGGCGGCTGGCGGCGGCCATCCCTGAGCGCCGGCTTCCGGCGGAGTCCGCCGGAGAAGGGGGCGCACCCCGTTCCGGCCCATGAGTCGAGAGAGGCGGTACGGCCGTGAGGACAGTGCTGGAGAAGCTCTCCGGAGACGCGGGGGCGCCCGACGCGGCACCGGGCGCGGGGGACCTGGCGCGGATGGTGGCGGTGGTGCGGGCGCTGCTCGATGAGCGCCGCCCCTGCCTGCCCGAGCGTTGCGAGGAGGTGTCCGCGCTGGAGGGGACGCTCCGGCTGCTGACGGAGCAGCTCCACCGCGCCCGGCCCTCGGGTGCGCACGCGCTCACGCCGCTGCAGGAGGCCGCGCGGCTGGCCGTGGTCCACTCATTCGACGTGCCCGAGTCCCACCGCGGCGGCCGCATGGGCCACGTGGTGACGGCCACCAAGCGCGCCTTCATCGAGGGGTTGCACCCCTTCCACGTGGAGTCGCTCCGCCCGCAGGCCGAGTTCAACGAGGCCGTGGTGCGGGTGCTGGAGTCCCTCTCCGTGCACCGCACCCTGGGCCTGCGTGACGACGTGTCCGGCTGGGTGCGCGCGCAGCTCGAGCCGAAGGCGGACCCCACGCGGTGGAAGGCGGTGCGCTCTCAGCGGAGCGGGGCGCTGGGCACGGTGGTGGAGGCGGCGAAGCGCTCGTATCTCTCCGCGGTGGGCCCGGTGCTGGAGGCGCTCCTTCGCGGCCAGGCGGAGTGGAACGCGGCCATGGTGGAGGCGCTCGTCGCCGCCGCCGCGCCCCGGCCGCCGTCCGGGGCGGAGGGCGCGAAGTCCATCGCCCACCTGTGCGGGCGCAATGACCCGCTGCGTCCGGAGGCACTGCCGAAGGCGCTGCGCGCGGGCGGGCCGCTGTGGACGGAGCTGTTCCGCCGCCAGACGCGCTTCAACGAGCAGGCGGTGCTGGCACTGGCGGGCCTGCTGGGCGCGCGCACGCCGCCGCCCCGGCCTCCCGAGCTGGGAGACTACGAGGCGTGGTGCGCCCGCCGCGAGTCGGAAGACCTCGCCGCCGCGCGCGAGGCGGTGGGGCGGCTGGAGGTGAAGCCGCGCGTGTCGCTCGTCACCGCCGTGCGCGACACGCCCGAGCGCTTCCTCCGCGAGTGCCTCGCCTCCGTGGAGGCGCAGGTGTACCCCGAGTGGGAGTGGGTGCTGGTGGACGACGGCAGCTCGGCGTCACACGTGGCCCCGCTGCTGCGCGAGGCCGCCGCCCGGAACCCGCGCATCCGCGTGCTGCGCCAGGAGCGGGGTGAAGGCCCCGTCCGGGGAACGCAGGCGGGGCCCTCCGCGCGGGCGGAGCGGAACGGAGGTTCCGTTCCAGCCGCGGGCGCGGGCCTCGCCGCCGAGCCGGGGGATCGGAACGGAAGCTCCATTCCGGCGCTGAACGCGGGCCTCGCCGCCGAGCCGGGGAATCGGAATGGAAGCTCCATTCCGGCGCAGAACGCGGGCCTCGCCGCCGCACGGGGCGAGTGGGTGGGCTTCCTGGATGCCGACGCCACGCTGTCCCCCCACGCCCTGGCGGAGATGGTGCTGGCGGCGGAGCCCTCGGTGGACGTCCTCTACAGCGACGAGGACGCGCTGGACGGGGAGGGCCGCCGCACGGCGCCCTTCTTCAAGCCGGACTGGTCTCCGGACCTGCTCCGCTCGGTGAACTATGTCCGCCGCTTCCTCGTCGCGCGGCGCCAGTTGCTGGAGAAGGTGGGAGGCTTCCGTGAGGGCACCGACGGCGCGGAGGACCACGACCTCATCCTGCGCCTCGGCGAGGCCACGCGCGGCATCGGCCACGTGGCGAAGCCGCTGTACCACGCGCGCACGCAGCCGGGCGCGGGGCCGGTGACGGAAGCCGGCGCACGCGTGCTCCGCGAGCACCTGTCGCGCACCGGCGAGACGGCCGAGGTGACGATGCCCACGCCGTCTGGCTACCGGGTGCGCTACCCGGTGAAGGGCGCGCCGAAGGTATCCATCATCGTCCCCTTCAAGGACCGGCCGGACCTGCTGGAGCTGCTGGTGCCGGGGCTCCTGAAGCGCACCACGTATCCGAACTTCGAGGTGCTGCTCGTCTCCAACAACAGCACGAAGCCGGAGACCTTCGACCTGCTGGAGCGGCTGACGGACCCGCGGCTGGTGAAGCTGACGTGGGACTTCCCCTTCAACTACCCGGCCATCAACAACTGGGCGGCGAGGCAGACCACGGGGGAGCTGCTCCTCTTCCTCAACAACGACATGGAGGTCGTGGACCCGGGCTGGCTGGAGGAACTCGTGTCCCACGTCCAGCGGCCCGAGGTGGGCGCGGTGGGCTGCAAGCTGCTCTTCCCCGAGGGCACCGTGCAGCACGCGGGCGTGGTGGTGGGCATCACCGGCATGGCGGGCCACCCGTTCTGGCGCCTGCCGGACGGGCCCATCCACACGCCCTTCGGCCACACGGAATGGACGCGTGACTGGCTCTCCGTCACCAGCGCGTGCGTCATCCTCCGCCGCTCCGTCTTCGAGGAGCTGGGCGGCTACGACGAGCGTTTCCAGGTGTGCGGCAGCGACGTGGACATCGGCCTGCGGCTGAACCAGCGCGGCCTGCGCGTGGTGTACACGCCGCACGCGCGCCTCATCCACCACGAGTCCGCCAGCCGCCGCGCGGACGCCATCCCCGAGGCCGACTACTGGCGCTCGTACGTCGCCTACCGCCCGTGGCTCGGCGCGAAGGGCGACCCGTTCTACAACCCGAACCTCACGTTGCTGGGCACCGACTGCGCCCTGCGCCACCACACCGAGGACGGCGAGACGCTCGCCGTGCGCACGCTGTCCCACGACGTGCCGAGCGCGGTGGACCTGGACATGGAGGAGCGTGCCCGGGCCCAGCGCCACCTCGTGGAGCACCTGGACACGCTGGACTTCACGCCGGAGCAGGCGAGGGCGTCGCGTGAGTCGGCACCGGCGGCGCTGGCGGCCCTGCGCTCGCGTGGGAAGGTGGAGACGGCCACGTGGTTCGTGCCCGCCTTCGGCCACGACTCCTCGGGTGTCCACACGCTCTTCCGCTTCGCGGACCTGATGCAGCGGCGTCACGGCGTGCGCAGCGACTTCGTCGTCCACGACAAGCCCGGTGCCAGCCCTGGCGACTTCGAGGCGCGCGCGGCCACGCTGTTCCCCGGCGCGGCGGGCGCCTTCCGCGTGCTGTCCGGGCCGGCGGCGCTGGCGGAGCTGCCCGCGTGTGACCTGGCCCTCGCCACGTCCTGGACGTCGGTGTACCCGGTGCTGCGCCACCCGCGCGCCGGGGTGCGCGCCTACTTCATACAGGATCATGAGCCGATGCTCTTCGCGGCCGGCACGCAGCGGGCGCTCGCCGAGCAGACGTACACGCTGGGCTTCCACGGCATCTTCAACACGCCGGGCCTGCGCGACGCCGTGAAGGCGCGGCACGGCATGGACGGCTTCGCCTTCGAGCCGGCGGTGGACGGCGGGCTCTTCCACGCGCGCAGGCCGCGGCGCGAAGGGCCGGTGCGTGTCTTCTTCCACGGGTGCCCGGCCCTGGAGCGCAACGGCTTCGAGCTGGGGCTCGCCGCGCTGGCGAGGCTCAAGCGCGAGCTGGGCCCGGCGGTGGAAGTCGTCACCGCGGGCGCCGAGTGGAATCCCGAGTCCTACGGCGTGCGCGGGCTGGTGACGAACCTGGGCGTGCTCCCCGCCGAGCGCACCGCGGCGCTCTACCGCGAGTGCGACGTGGGCCTGTGCTTCATGTTCACGGAGCCGCCCTCGTCCCTGGCGCTGGAGATGATGGCGAGCGGGATGGCGCTGGTGACCAACGACAACCCGGCCCACCGCTGGCTGCTCCGCGACGGGGAGAACTGTCTGCTGACGGCGCCGACGCCCGGCTCCGTGCTGGCGCAGCTGCGCCGCGCCGTGGGCGACCCGGCCCTGCGCCAGCGGCTGGGCGCCAGCGCCGCCGAGCGCGTGAGCAGGACGACCTGGGAAGAGCAGGTGGACCGGATGATGGACCACCTGCTGGGCCGGAGCGCCTCCGCGGCCGGCGCCGCCTGAACGCACGGCCGGAGAGGGGGCCGTATACTGTCCGCGACCTTCCAGACCGGGAATTCGAATGAACGTCGGACAAGGGCTTCGCGCGCTGCCAGGCGCCATCCTGGCGGTGTACCTGGGCATGGGCTGTACCGGAGAGAAGGCGGCGCCCGCCGCCGCCTCCACCCACGCGACTGGTGAGCGCACGGCTCCGCTGGAGGGCTCGCCCTTCAAGGTGCGGGAAATCAACCCGGAGTCGCGGCCCAGCAGCTTCTTCGCCCCTCCGACGGTGTTCCTCGAGCTGGGTGACACGGTCCTCTTCGGGGCCAGCGACAAGGTGCATGGCACGGAGCTGTGGCGGACGGACGGCACCGCCGCGGGCACATCCATGGTGCTCGACCTCTTGCCCGGGCCCACCGGCTCCGACCCGTCCCACGCGGTGGTGATGAACGGGCAGGCGTACTTCCTCGCCGCGTCCACCGACTCCTGGCAATCCGGCCTGTGGCGCACCGACGGCACCTCCCAGGGCACGGTGATGGTGAAGTCCCTCCAGGGGCTCGGCTCGTTCCTCCATCAGCGCGACGGGGTGCTGTACATCGGCACCAGTGACCCGGACACCCACGGCTCCGGCTTCGCCTTGTGGCGCAGCGACGGTACCCCCGAGGGCACCGTGCGGCTGCACAGGGAGCCCGCCTCGGTGGGGGGAATCGGCGCGCACTCGTCCACCTGGCTCGGGGACACGCTCCTCTTCACCGCGTCGCGGGCGGACCAGAGCATGACGCTCTGGAAGAGCGACGGCACGGCGCGGGGAACCACGCTGGTGAAGAACCTCTCTCCTGGCGCCAACTACCTCTCCGCCTTCGGCCTCGTCACCTGTGGCGCGCAGGCCTTCCTCTGGTCGTTGCGGGACTACGGGCGCTACGTGCTGTGGCGGACCGACGGCTCCGACGCGGGGACCCTCCGCCTGAAGGACGTCGACACGACGAATCCGGAGAACGTGGTGCGCCCTCCCGTGTCCTGGCTCGCCTGCTTGGGGAACGCGGTCTACTTCAGCGCGTGGGACGCGGACGTGGGGGTGGAGCTCTGGAAGAGCGACGGCACCGTGGCGGGTACCCTCCGCGTGGCGGACCTCTTCCCGGGGGCTGGCAGTGCCTCGCCCCGGGGCTTCACCGTCCATGAGGGCGCCGTCTACTTCCTGGCCGATGACGGCGTGACGGGCACCGAACTGTGGCGGACCGACGGGACGCCCCACGGAACGAGCCGCGTCGCGGACGTGGCGCCCGGGGCGGCCTCGTCCACGGAGGGACGCCCGGAGAACCGGATGATTTCCTCTCCCGGCGCGCTCTTCTTCATCGCCGATGACGGCGTGCACGGCCGGGAACTCTGGAAGACGGACGGCACGACGGCGGGGACGGTGCGGCTGTCGGACAATGGCGCCACCGGGTACGGCTTCCATGAGCTGCATGGCTTCTGGTCCCGGGGCACGCTGCACTTCTGGTCACGGGACGACGAGCTCTGGAAGAGCAACGGCACGGCCGAGGGGACCGGGCGGGTGG
>NZ_JABBJJ010000265.1 GCF_012933655.1 Pyxidicoccus fallax
CCCACGCCCCCCGCCGCTGCCCCCACGGGAGGCCTGCCCAGGGCGCCCACCGCCGCGGGTGGCCGCAAGCCGCGCATCCTCATCGTGGATGACAGCGAGATGACGGCCCGCATCATCGAGGCGGACCTCGTGTCCAAGGGCTTCGAGGTGCACGTGGCCGACACCGCGGACAAGGCCACGAAGATCATCCTGAAGAAGCAGACGCGTCCGGACCTGGTGCTGCTGGACGTGCGCATGCCCAATGTGAATGGCGAGCAGTTCTGCCGCTTCATCAAGAGCAACAGCCTCTTCAAGGGCATCAAGGTGCTGCTGTGCTCCGGCGAGAATGTCGAGGAGCTCCAGCGCATCTGCCGCGAGGCCGGCGCCGACGGCTACATCCCCAAGGACGCGGTGATGGGCAACCTCGTGGCCAAGGAGCTGATGCCCACCGGTAACGAGTGAGGGCCCGCGCCTTCTCACGGGCCCCCTGCCCTACCCCCGCCCCGCGGCGTTCTCGCGCTCTTCCAGGCCGCGCGCGAAGTTGCCGATGACGAGCCCCGGCCGCGCCGTCTTCAGCCGTTGCAGCAGCGTGCGGATGCCCACGGGCTCTCCCCCCGCGCCCTTGTCGCGCGCCACCTCCAGGTACTGGAGCGGGTCGATGCACAGCGAGCGCGTCTGCACCTGATCCACGCGGTACTTCTTCACCAGCCGCTCCAGCGCCCGCACCTCGCCCTCGCGGTCCGTGACGCCGGGGAACAGCAGGAGGTTCAGCGCCAGGTACGCGCCGCGCTCGCGCGCCAGGGCGATGGACGCCTCCACGTCCTCCCAGCCGTACTTCACCGGCTTGTAGTAGGCCTCGTAGAGGTCCTTCACCGCGGAGTTGAGCGACACGCGGATGGCGTCCAGCCCCGCGTCGAACAGGGCCTCCAGCCCCTGGGTGAGGCTGCCGTTGGTGTTGATGTTGATGGAGCCCTGGGCCGTGTGCGCGCGCATGTAGCGGATGGCTTCCGCGATCTGCTTCCAGCGCGTGAGCGGCTCGCCCTCGCAGCCCTGGCCGAAGCTGACCATGGTGCGGCCCGGCGCGTTCTGCAGGTGGAACAGGCCAATCTGGCCCATCTCCTCGCCGGTGGGCCCGTCGTCCATGCGCTCGTGCGAGGCGGGCGGCCCGTCCGCGGGCTGGTCGGAGATGCAGCCCACGCAGCGCGCGTTGCACATGACGGACGCGGGGATGGCCGCCTCGTCACGCACGTAGAACGTGTTCTGCGACGTGAAGCACCGGTAGATGAGCGCGCACGTCTTGAGCTGCTTCAGCACGCGGTTGTTCGGAAAGCGCGCCATGTGCCCGTCGACGAGCGCCTTCATCTCCGGCGTGGAGTAGCGCTCCGGATCCCAATGCGAGCGGCGGTCCGTGTGGATGGCCCACGCCACCGGCCCCTCGCCCACCCACGCCGCGGCGGTGTACGCCCACTGCGGCAGCACCGGCCCGCTCCCCTTCACCTCGCCCGGGAGGAACGTGCGCGTGTAGCCCGGCGGCAGGAGCGCGCCCACGGCGTTGGGCACGAAGGTCTTCCCTCCCACCTTCATCTCGCGCACCAGCTCCAGCTCCCCCGTCTCCGGGTGGAGCCCCACCGGCAGACGGCCGGGCAGGTGCACGAGCCGCCCGGCGGACGGCAGGGGGATGGGCTTGTCCTGGGGCGGGACGAGCTCCTCGCCGCTTCGCAGCGTGGCGAGCAGATAGGGATGCTCCATGACCCGGCCCTTCGGGTCGGCGAACAGCAGCTTCGGCGCTGACTTCATGCCTTCGTGAACTACCACCAGTGCGCGTTTTGTTCGACGCAGAAGCACCGCGAGACGCGATGCATTCAACGCCTCGCGTCATACGCCGGGGGTTATTCCCTCTCAACGGAGTCATGCATCCGGCTACCAGGCGTACCTTGATTCCCCCGGGCGTTTGGATAGGGTCCGCGCGCTTTTTCGCACCCCTTTTGGAGGCAGTCGTGATCGTCGGAGTTCCCAAGGAGATCAAAACCCGTGAGTACCGCGTCGGCATGGTTCCGGCGGGCGTGCGCGCGCTCACGAGCGCGGGCCACACGGTGTTGGTCGAGACGAACGCCGGCGTCGGCTCCGGCATCCCCGACTCGGAGTACCAGCGCGTGGGCGCGCAGATCGTCGCCAGCGCGGACGAGGTCTGGAAGCGCGCGGAGATGGTCGTCAAGGTGAAGGAGCCCATCGCTCCCGAGTACGAGCGCATCCAGCCCGGACAGATCATCTACACGTACTTCCACCTCGCGGGCGTGGACCCGGAGCTGACGAAGACGCTCATCAAGAAGAAGGCGGCGGCCGTCGCGTACGAGACGCTGCAGCTGGATGACGGCAGCCTGCCGCTGCTCAAGCCCATGTCCGAGGTGGCCGGGAAGATGGCCATCCAGGTGGGCGCCGCGTGCCTGGAGAAGGCCCACGGTGGCAAGGGCATCCTGCTGGGCGGCGTGCCCGGCGTGCGCCGCGGCCGCGTCACCGTCATCGGTGGCGGCGTGGTGGGTCTGTGCGCCGCCAAGGTGGCGGTGGGCATGGGCGCCGAGGTCACCATCCTCGACGTCAACCTGGAGCGCCTCACCTACCTGGACGACGTGTTCCTCGGCCGCGTCAGCGTGCTGGCCTCGGACACGGAGAGCATCGCCAAGTCCGTGCGCGAGTCCGACCTCGTCGTCGGCGCGGTGCTCATCCCCGGCGGCAAGGCCCCGAAGCTCGTCTCCGAGGCCCTCATCTCCGAGATGAGCCCCGGCTCCGTCGTCGTCGACGTGGCCGTGGACCAGGGCGGCTGCATCGAGACCTGCAAGCCCACCACCCACGACAACCCGACGTTCACCGTCCACGGCGTGGTCCACTACTGCGTGGCCAACATGCCCGGCGCGGTGCCCCAGACGTCCACCTACGCCCTCACCAACACCACCCGCCCGTACTCGCGGAAGATCGCCGACATGGGCCTCATCGAGGCCGTGAAGTCCGACCGCGCCCTGGCCCGTGCGATGAACACCTACAACGGCCACGTCACCTACGAGGCCGTCGCGAAGGACATGGGCTACGACTACCTGCCCATCATGGACGCCTTCGGCCGCAAGTAAGCCCACCAGGCAGCCACTCGAGCAGTCATCGGCGGGGAGGTTCGGATGGCGACATCCGGCCTCCCCGCTCGTTATGTCTGCTGGGAATAAGTTTCTCCGGCCGGCGTCTTGGGTTCCCGAAGCGGGCGTGCGGGCGGGTGTCAGTGGGATGTCGTTGTTGCCCGGGATGTTCCCATGCATACATTGATGGGTAGGCGACAACTCATTCCCCAATTGTTTCGGGCCCTTGGAAGGCGGGACATGTTGGACTTCAGGCAACCCAACCGAACGAAGCAGGAATTCGAGGAGCTGGCGCTGGCCCACCTGGACCCGCTCTACTCCGCGGCCCTGAGGCTGACGAAGAACGAGCGTGACGCGGAAGACCTCGTGCAGGACACCTGCATGCGGGCCTACCGCTTCTTCGACAAGTTCGAGCGGGGCACCAACATCAAGGCCTGGCTCTTCAAGATTCTCACCAACACCTTCATCAACCGGTATCGCCGCAAGGTGAAGGAGCGCACGGTGGTGGAGGGCGTGGAGCGCGAGGCGGTGCACGAGCGCTTCGTGAGCCGGGACGCGACGGACTTCGCGGCCAACCCCGAGCAGTATTTCTTCGACCGGCTCCTGTCGGACGACGTGCTGCGCGCCATCGACGCGCTGCCCATCGACTTCCGGCTGGTGGTCATCCTCGCGGACCTCCAGGAGTTCTCCTACAAGGAGATCGCCGAGATTCTCGAGTGCCCCGTCGGCACGGTGATGAGCCGTCTGTTCCGCGGCCGCAAGCTCCTGCAGAAGAACCTTCGCGAGTACGCGGAGGGCCAGGGCGTATTCCGGCATGATGGTGAGCCGGTGAACGCTCCGGCGGACCTCGAGGAGTACCGGAACAGGAAGAAGACGGGGTAGAAAGAAGTTCCTCCCGCGCGCCCATGACCTGCCAGGAACTCGATCGGCTCCTCTATCCGTACCTCGACGGCGAATTCCAGCCCGAGGAGCGGGTGGACCTCGAAACCCACCTCTCGGGCTGCGCCGCGTGCCGGCGCCGCGTGGAGAACGAGCAGCAGATGCGGCAGGCGCTGCGCCGCGCCGCGCGTCACTCCGTGCAGGGGATGCGGGCTCCCGCGTCGCTGCGCGCCGGCATCGAAACGGGGCTGCGCCAGGAGATGCGGCGCGCCCAGTACGGCAACTGGCTGCGCGCCAGCGCCGTGGCGCTGGTGATGGTGACGATGGGCGGCGGCTGGGTGGCCTACCAGTCGATGCAGCGCGAGCGCATCGTGAAGCGCGAGGCCGTCCAGCGGCACAGCAAGCCGCTGCCCTTCGAAATCGAGTCCACGTCGACGGAGCCCATCGCCGAGTGGTTCCGGGGCAAGGTGGACCGCCGCATCGCCGTGCCGCAATTGCCCAAGGCGAAGCCTCTGGGCGGGCGCATCTCCATCCTCAACGGCCGGGAAGTCGCGTACATCAGCTACGAGACGCTGCCAGACGCGGGGGAGCCGAGCCGCCGGCTGGGCGTGTTCGTGCTCCCCGACGACACGGCCTCGGCCCCGAAGTTCCAGGCGCTGAAGGCCGTGGAGGTGGACTCCACGCAGGGCTTCAACGTCGTCACCTGGCGGGACGATGAAATCGTCTACGAGATGGTGACGGACATGGACGAGGCGGACATCCGCCGCATGCTCGCCGAGCGCGACAGTGAAGCGACCCTCGCTCGCAAGCCGCAGCGCGACGACTCCGAGGAGACGCCCTGGTCGCTGCCGCCGCGCCAGCAGTCCCCGCGTCCCGCGGCCACCGTCGCTCCGGTGACGTACCCGCACTGAGCGCCGCGCGCTCGCCCCCGAAACGTCCGTTGCACGACGCCTGCTCGGCTACCAGGCGTCCGGGATTCCGTCCGGCCCGAACATTGACGGTCCCGTATATGGCCGATAGCCTCGATAGCGCATTTTTCCTTGCGCGCCGCCGCCTGTGTGGCGCCCCCGCGCGCGCCACACTCCCAGGACGGGCTGTCCCTTCATGTCCAAGCGAATCCTGATCGTCGAAAAGAGTGACTCCGGCCTCGCCGCCTCCCTGCGGCCCGCCCTGGAGGGACGGGGCTTCACGGTGGAGGACACCGCGGATGGCAAGGGCTGCGTGGAGCAGATCCGCCGCGACAGGCCGGACCTCACCGTCATCGCCGTGGAGCTGTCCGCGGGCCAGAACGGCTACCTCATCTGCGGCAAGCTGAAGAAGGACGACGAGCTCAAGAACGTCCCCATCGTCATCGTGGGCAACCCGGACGGCTTCGCGCAGCACCGCAAGCTGAAGGCGCACGCGGACGAGTACGTGGCGATGCCGGTGGACGCCCATCTGCTCGTCGAGCGCGTGGGCGCGCTCATCGGCTTCCCGGAGCTGCCCGCCGCGTCCGAGGACGTGGTGGACGAGAGCCTCACGCTGGACGCGCTCAACGACGAGCCGCTGACGGCGGACTTCGGCGAGGAGATCTCCGTCGACGCCGGCGAGGAAGCCGCGGTGCAGGGCGAGGAGCTGGACCTGGACGCCGCCTTCAGCGACATGTCCGCGCCCGTGGAGGCCCCCGTCGAGGAGGAGCCGGTGGTGGCCCCGCCCGAGGCCGTGGTGGAGGGCGTCGAGGAGGACTTCCCTTCGCTGGACACGCTCGGCACGGACGCGGACGACGCGCTGGACTCGCTGGATGACTCGGAGAAGACGGTGGTGGGCTTCATGCCCTCCGTGGCCCCGCCGGAGCCGGTGCGTGCCCCCGAGCCCGTGCGCGCGCCGGAGCCGGTGCGCGCGCCGGAGCCCGTGCGCGCTCCCGTGGCCGCCACCCCTCGCACCCCCGCCGCGTCTCCGGCCGCTGGCCGCGCGGTGATGCCGTCGTCCACCCCGGCGGCCCCGGCCATGTCCGCGGCGGACGCGGCGGAGCTGCGCAACCTGCGCGCGAAGGTGGCCGAGCTGCAGGGCACGCTGGACGACGTGCGCGGCCAGGCCTCGCAGGCCGAGGACCGCGTGCGCGAGCTGGAGGCCGAGCTGGAGAGCAAGGCCACCGAGCTGGAGACGGCGCGCGCCGCCACGGGGAAGAACGACAAGGACACCTTCGCCCTGCGTGACGCCGTCAACAAGCGGGACAAGGAGATCCTCCGCCTCAAGACGGAGCTGAACCAGAAGGACCAGGAGATCGTCGAGCTCAAGGACCAGCACCTGGAGCTGGAGCAGAAGTCCAGCACGGCCGAGTCCGAGATTGCCCGCCGCGACGCGCAGATCAAGACGCTCACCACCAAGGCGGACACGCTGACCGCGGAGCGCAAGCGCGTGGACCAGCAGCTCGCCGCCGCGAAGGAAGAGGCGCGCGGCGCCTCGGCGCAGCTGTCCACCCTGCAGGAGGAGCTGGATCAGCACCAGGCCCAGGCGCAGGCGCTGGGCGCCGAGGTGGAGGAGCTGCGCGGCCGCACCGGCCAGCTCGAGGCGGACCTGCAGGCGGCCCAGACGGAAGTGGAAGAGCTGCGCGCCCAGATTGACTCCGCCCAGCGCGAGGCCGAGGGCCTCCGGGCGCAGCTCGAGGAGACGCAGGCCCAGCTGTCCGAGCAGGGCACCCGCGCCGCCGAGGAGGCCGAGGAGCTGCGCAGGCGCATCGGCGAGCTGGAGGCCGCCGCGGTCCACAACGAGGAGCGCGTGACGAAGCTCTACGCGCGCATCAAGAACGACGAGAAGCTGCGCGAGAAGACGAAGAAGGCACTCGCCATCGCCCAGCAGCTCCTGGAGGAGCCGGCCTCCTCCGTGGCCGACGACGCCGACGAGGCCGCGGCCTAGGCCGTCCCCGCCGTTCCCTTCCGCCCCGGGCTTTCCATGAAGCCCGGGGCCCCTGGGCCCCGCCCTACTGCGCCTTCTTGGGCGCGGTCTTCTTCTCGAGCAGCTTCTTGGCGAAGGTCTGCACGGCGGCGGGCACGTTCTTGTCGCGGCTGAGGTCCTTCAGCTCCGCGTCGCGGAACGAGTTGAGGAACTTCATGGTGACGGTGAGCGGCACCTTGGGGTTCTTCACCAGCGCGAGCTTCACCTTCTGGTGCTTCGTCCACTCGCGGTTGTTGTAGATGACGCGCAGCACGTCATCCATCATCGCCTTGTTGGCCGCGCAGGACAGCACCTCGCCGTCGGTGATGCGCGGGCTGCGGATGACGGCCACCGCCACCAGCTTGTTCGTCTCCCGGATGAGCGCGCTGCGGGCCTCCTTGTTGCCCAGCGTGGCCAGCTTGATCTTCTCCGAGATGGACATCTTCATGATGCGCTGGGCGAGGGTCAGCTTCTTGCCCTCCTCCATGGGAGGGGCGTCGTCCTTCGCCACCTCCTGGAACTCCTGGAGGATCTGCTCGGCGGTGGGGCCCGGGTCCGGCGGGGCCTCGGCGGCCTCGGGGCCGAAGAGGCGCACGCGCGCCTCCTTCATCTGCGGCACGTCCGCCAGCATCATCCCGCTGCGCACCGCGAAGTCGCAGACGCTGTCGGTGAGCGACACGGGGACGTTGGGGTTGGCGCACAGGTTGCGCAGGATGTCGTCGTAGCGCAGCAGGCGCAGCTGGTTCTGCCCGATGATTTCGGCCAGCTTCGTGGAGCAGTCCCTGGCCACCTCGGCCACCGCGTCGTCCGGCGTGCTGGGGTTGAGGACGAGCAGCTCCGCGTAGGTCTCCTTGCCCTTGAGCAGGCGCAGGAACCAGCCCAGCACGGGCGGCTGCACCTCCTCGTCGCGCACGGCGGAGCCGAGAATCTTGTCCGGCAGGCCCGCGGCCGTCTTCGTGGCCGTCTCGCTCACGCCCGCGTCCGGGTCGAAGGTGAGCATGAAGAGCGCGCCGAGCATGTCCGACGGGCTGAGCGGCACCAGGGACTTGGCCGCCATCATCCGCAGCGGCACCGGCGCGGCCGGGTCCACGTGCTTGCGCAGGTTGGGCGGCAGGAACTCCGCGTTGAAGGGACAGCCGGGGGGCGGCGCCGGGACGTTGTTGGGGGCGGCGGTGGTCATGACGCGTGATTCCTTCCGTAGATGATGCGCAGGCCCTCGAGCGTGAGGAACTCGTCCACCTCGTGGATGGCCTTGGATTCGCTGGCCACGAGCGGCGCGAGTCCCCCGGTGGCGACGACGCGCACCGGGAAGCCCAGCTCCGCCTGCATCCGCGCGCAGATGCCGTCCACCAGGCCCACGTAGCCGAAGACGAGGCCGGACTGCATGGAGTGCACGGTGTTGCGGCCGATGACGTGCGGCGGCCGCGCGAACTCCACGCGCGGCAGCTTGGAGGCGTTCTGGAACAGGGCCTCCATGGCGATGTTGATGCCCGGGCAGATGGCGCCGCCCAGGTACTCTCCCTTCGGCGACACGGCGTCGAAGGTGGTGGCGGTGCCGAAGTCCACGACGAGCACCCCCGAATGGTGCTTCTCGTAGGCGGACACCGCGTTGACGATGCGGTCCGCGCCCACCTCGCGGGGGTTGTCGTAGAGGATGGGCATGCCCGTCTTCACGCCCGGGCCGACGAACATGGGGCGCGTGCGGAAGTAGCGCTCGCTCATCTTCTCCAGGTTGAACTGGAGCGGCGGCACCACGCTGGACACCACCACCGCGCCCACCTTCGTCGCGTCGATGCCGCTGTGCGTGAAGAGCTGGCGGACGAGGATGCCGTACTCATCCGAGGTGCGGCGCGTGCTGGTCTCCACCCTCCAGTGGTCGAGCAGGCGGCGGCCCTCGAACACCCCCAGGACGGTGTTGGTATTGCCCACGTCGATGGCCAGGAGCATCACGCCGGGCAGTCTAGCGCGAAGGCGCGCCCGGCGCGTCCCCTACCCCCGGTGTCCTACCGGGAGCGCGGCGGCTTCCGGGGCCGCAGCTGCTCCACGTCGCCCGCCAGCACCCGCTCGAGCGAGCCCTCCTCGGTCCGCACCAGGAGCGCCCCGGACGGGTCGATGTCCTCGGCCCGCCCGCGCAGCTCCTGCCGGTCCGTGCGCACCAGCACGTCCTGTCCGAGGGTGGAGGACAGCGCCTTCCAGCGGGCCCGCACCGGGTCGAAGCCCTCCTCCAGGTACCTGTCGAGCCACTCCTCCATGCGCGTCCAGAGGGCGGCGGCGAAGCGGGCGCGGGGTACGGGCTTGCCGGTGGCCAGGGCCAGGGAGGTGGCGGTGTCGCGCAGCTCCTCGGGGAAGTGCTCGGCCTGGGAGTTGAGGTTGACACCCACGCCGACGATGACGAAGTGCACGCGCTCGGGCTCGGCGGACAGCTCCGTGAGGATGCCCGCCACCTTGCGCCCGTCGAGGTGGACGTCGTTGGGCCACTTGATGGCGGCCTCCGTGCCCCAGTCGCGCAGCGTCTCGGCGAGGGCCACGGCGGCCACCAGCGTCAGCTCCGGGGCGCGCTGCGGCGGCAGCTCCGGGCGGAGGATGGCGGAGAAGTACAGGTTGAGGCCCGGCGGGGACACCCACGCGCGCCCTCGGCGGCCCTTGCCGGCCGTCTGCTGCTCGGCCACCACCACCTCGCCGTGCTCGGCCCCATCCTGCGCCAGCCGGAAGGCCTGCTCGTTGGTGGAGCCCACCGACTCGTGGTGGTGGACGGTGCGGCCCAAATCACGCGTGGACAAGAGCGGGGACAGCTCCAGCGAGGTGAGCCGGTCGGGCACCCCCACGAGCCGGTAGCCCCGGGCGGACACCGCCTCGATGCGGTAGCCCTTGGTGCGCAGCGCCTCCACGCGCTTCCACACGGCCGTGCGGGACAGGCCCAGCTTGCCGGAGAGCGCCTCGCCAGAGGTGAAGTCGCTCCCGCTCTCGGAGAGGAAGCCCAGGATGAGCTCCTCCTGCGTCTGCTCGTTGGATTCGACGGCCACGGCTATCCCTCGGAAGAGGAGACCTGGGGGCGAACCTTCCACGACGTCAGCTCCAGCCACATCTGCGGGACGCGCTGGCCCTTCGTCTCCAGGTCCACGTGGATGCGCACCAGCCCCACGCCCGGGGCGAACGTCTGGGTGTTGACCAGCGTGGTGTCCGCGTTGATGCGGTTGCGGCCCTCCACCCGGACGCAGTTGTCGAAGGTGCCCGCGGGCGCCTCGCAGCGGACGCCGACCTCCAGGATGCGGTAGCGCTCGGTGGACGACACGGACACCACGTTCGTCCACGAGTTGCCCACCTCGACGGGCGCGCGCAGCAGGTAGCGCTTGGGGTCCCTCAGGCCGTAGGCGTCCACCGTGAGCTGCCCGCCGCGGTTGTCGTGGAAGTAGCCGTCCTCCTCCTTGAGGATTTCGATGGCCTCGGGCTGCTCGCGCTCCTGCCCGTTGACCCGGTACGTCCAGCGGTTGCCCACCGCGAGCGGGTAGTACTGGGACACATCGCCGGTGACGCGCGCCCGGGGCGCGGAGTCCACCTGCTGCCTGGACGCACAGCCGCTGCCCAGTACCAGGGCGGCGGCCAGCACGGCCCCCCCGCCCACGCCGAATGAAAGCTTCATCTCGTTGTCAGTCCGCGTGGTCCGTGCCACGCGCCTCCGCCGTTGAAGGCTTGCGCAATGCGTAGAGCGTGTCGAGCGCCTGCTGCGCCGCGGCCTGCACCGAGGGCGCGTCATGGCCCTGCGCCACGGTGTAGAGGTACGCCTCCGCCTCCGGACCGCCAATCTCGCCCACGGCGAAGACGATTTCCTGCACGAAGCCCACGTCCCGGCCGCGCGCCAGGTCGATGAGCACCGGCACCGCGACGCGGGCCTTCATCTCCACCAGCGTGCCCATCGTCCTGCGCACCGTCTCGGCGTCGGTGGCCTCCTTCAGCCGCTCGATGAGCAGCGGCGCGGCGGAGGGGTGCTGGCGCTCCGCCAGCGTGCGCAGGGCGAACTCGCGGATGCGCGCGTCGTCGGCCTTCAGGTCCTGCACGAGCGCCTCGTCGGTGCGCTCCAGCGCGGCCAGCTGCAGCACGGCGGACTCTGCCACCTGGCGCAACACGCTGCGCAGCGCCTCGCGCATGGCGGCCTGACGTCCGGTGGGCGTGTCCTCCAGCACGGGCGCCTCGCCCAGACCCACGACCTCGTAGTGCTGGGGCAATGCACCCCCGAAGCGCTCCAACTCCAGGTTGGCGCCCACCTCGGCGAAGCTGCGCGGGTCGCCGTCCTTCAGCACCTCGCGGGTGAAGGGCACGTCCAGCGTCAGCCGCCAGGGGCGCTGCTCGCGGGGGGCGTCCTCCTTCTGCGGCTCGAAGCGGCCGGTGGCCTTGAGCGCGTCGGTGAGCAGGGCACCCACGCCCTCCGGGGCAAGCCCCAGCAGGGCGTTGTCCCGAACGGTGGCGCCGGAGACCTCCACGGGCGCCATCGGGTGGCGCGGCGCCTGCGAGCGGCAGGCACCGAGGAGGACGACGCAGAAGGCGAGCAGCAGGGCCGGCTTCATCGCCCCCCCAGGTTAACACCCGGAGCGCGATTCCGCCGGCCATTCCCTGCCCGCCCGGAGGGCCGCGTCAGCCCTCGCTCCCCTCGGACGACCCCGGAGCAGGCGGCGTCTCCTTGCGCTCCCGGGCCTCTCCCACCTCCTGCGACTCGGGGGCAGCGGCCTCGGCGGGCGTCGCGGCCTGAACAGGCGTGGCCTCTCCGGCCGGGGTGCTCTCGGCGGCGGTGGTCGCCGTCTCCGTGGCGGGAGCGGCGGTGGCCTCGACGTTCGGAGCGACGGCGGCACCCTCGGCGGCCGGAGCCGTGCCCGTGGCGGCGACCTCCTCGCCGGCGGGCGTGGCCTCCGTGACGGTGGCACCCTCGGCGGCGGGAGCCGTGCCCTCGGCGGAGGTGGCCTCGGCGTTCGGCGCGACGGCGGCGCCCTCGGCGGCCGGAGTCACCCCCGGAGCGGCGGCCCCCTCACCGGCGGGCGTGGCCCCAGGCGCGGCGCCAGCCTCACCGGCGCGGTTGCCACGGCCGCGGCGGCCCCGGCGACGGCGGCGGCGGCGCTTGCGCTCGCCCTGGGCGCCCTCGGCACCACCCTCGGCGGCGGCACCCTCGGGACGGGCCCCGCCCACGAAGGCGGTCGCGGCCTCCAGGTCCTCGTCGTCACCCTCCTCGTCGTCGCCCTCCTCGTCCTCCTCACCCGTCTGCTGGACGGACGCGGCGGGCGGGGTCGGCTGGCCCTCGCGGGCCTCGGAGGGGACGGTGGCGGACGTGGCCTCGGCGGCCTCGGACACCTCGGTGCCCTCCTCCGTCTCGCGGGCCTCGCGAGCCTCGCGCTCCTCCCGCTCGCGGCGGCGCTTCTCGCGCGGGCGCTCGCGCTCGGGCGCGGCGGCGGTCTCCGCGGAGGCCTCCTCGCCACCCTCGCCACGGGCCTGCTTCTCGCGCTGGCGCTCCTCGCGGCGCTTCTGGGCCTCCTCGGCATCCAGCTTCGCGGCCTCGAAGAAGCGCTCTTCGACCTCGTACAGCTCCACCGTGGTGACGGAGACGCCCGTCTTCGCCTCCAGGAACTTCTCGCCCAGCGCGTCACCGCACCAGAGCATCACCAGCGAGCCGCTGGCCTGCGCCTCGGTGCGCGCGTCGCCGCGCACGTCCCCGGCGCTCACCAGCAGACCCACCTGCGCCGAGTAGTGGCCCAGGTCGCGCCGCAGCTCCTGCACGTTCTTCCGGTCGATGGCGGGCGCGCCCTTCAGCATCCGCACCGCGTAGCGCAGCTCCACGCTGCCCTCGCGCTTGCGCGCGGTGAGCAGGGGGCCTTCCTTGGAGCGCTTGGCCACCTTCAGCTCGCGGAAGCCCAGCCCGTGCATCATCTTCACGACGGACTTCTCGAAGGTACCCACGTCCAGCTCGCCCAGGCGCTTGCGCAGCCCGCGCGCCACGGCCCGGCGCGCGTCCTTGAGCGTGGTGCGCAGCGTGGTGAGCAGCGCGGCGTCCACCACCGGTTCGGCGGCGGCCGCGGCGGACGGCTTGCCCAGCTGCGGGCGCCCGCCCTCCAGCGGAATGCCCAGCGCCTGCGCGAAGGCGGCCTGCAGCTCCAGCGGCGGGGCCTCGCTCGGCGCGCCCGCGCGCTCCAGCGACACCTCGCCGGACTCCTTGTTGAAGGAGTACTGCGGGCGACGGCCGGCGTCGATGCGGCGCTGGTTGTCCTCCAAGAGCGCGGTGAGCACCGCCTCCACCGTCGTCTCCTCGGCGCACAGTTCCTTGCCGCGGGCGCGCTCGATGATGTGCTCGGTGCGCAGGGCGACCTCGGCCTCGCTGAGGATTTCGAACACCACCTCGGGCAGGGGCGGGAAGCGCTTGCGGCGGCCCCGCTCGTCCTCCTCGTCACGGCGGCGCTTGCGGTCGCTGCCACGGCCCGCCACCTTCACGTTGTCCTGGCGGGGCTCCGGGTGGCGCTCCGCCGGACGCAGCGGCGGCAGGTCCTCCTCCGGGTGGGGCTCCATTACTCCTGTCTGCGCCAGCGCCTCCGCGTCCTCGGGAATCGACCAGTCCACCAGCGCGAAGGTGTCCTTCGCGGTGACAATCACCTTGCGATCCCGCGTGCGGCGCGCCATGGCAGCCAGACGCGACAACATGGTCACTTCAGGCGTCTTGCCGATGTGGGAAAGCAGGTTCTGCTGAATGGACTTCTCGGTGATTTCCAGAAAATGGAGGGGACGTCCTTCGCTCTCCAGGACACGGAGCGCGGCCTCGTAGAATGTCATCGAGTATTCCCCAAGAATTCCGAACGGTTACAAAAATGTAGGTCCGTATGGGCGGCGGATGCTAGCCATCGCTAAACTGGCTTGTCAACGAACGGAAGATGACCCGCATACGCATCGGACAGCGTTGGAGACGCGAACCCGCGGCTTCCCCGCTCGATTCCATCGCACTGGAATTGGACGGGGTGGACCTGCTGTCCGGGGCCGTGGAGGAGTCTCTAGCAGAAGTGGTGCCCTCCCTGGTGCGCTCAGTTGCGGCCATTATCGGTGGGCGGCAGCGGCTGGCCCAGGTTTCCCTGCCGGAGGCGCACCTGGAGCTGGTGCTGCGGCGGGTGGGCCCGGAGGTGGAGCTGCTGGTGGCCAACCTCTCCCGCCCCGCGCGGCTGATGCGGCCGCCGGTGCGCGTGGAGGTGGAGGAGCTGGCCGAGGCGGTGCGCGAGGGCGGTGAGCGCTTCCTCGCGGACGTCACCCGGGGGGCTCCCAGGGCGCTCGCCCAGTCGGTCTCCCAGGCGATGGCGGAGCCGCTGAAGGCGCTGCGCCGCGCGGCCCGTCCCCCGGAGGAGCCCCCCGGGAAGCCCTCGCTCCAGCGGGTGGAGCCGCAGGCCCTCCCCGGATTCGGCTTCGAGCTGCGGGACGTGGGCCTGCCCGTGAACCGGACGACCGAGCGTGGCACGGCGGGCGCGCTGGCGCCGCTGCTGACGCCGGGCGAGGTGTGGCTGTCGCTGCCCGGCAAGCCGGAGGCCTGGCGCGTGCCCGGGCCGCCCTTCCTCACGGTGCTGGAGCTGTCTCGCCAGGCGGTGGAGCTGGCGCGCGCGGTGGAGCTGGGCGAGGAGCGCTTCGAGCTGGCCCCCGCGGGCGCGCGGCCGACGCTGGTGCTGGACCTGAAGCCGGGCAAGGCGAAGGCCGGGCGCACCGGCACGCCCTTCCCGCTCGACGGCGGCACCCTGGCCACGGCCCTCTTCCACCTGGGCGAGTCCCTGGCGGCGACCTTCGCCGAGGCGGACCGGGCGCTGGTGGGCAACCCCTACCTCGTGGAGCTGGCGGACCGCTGCCGCGAGGGCCTGTCGCACCTGCGCGGCGCGGTGGAGCCTCCCGAGGCCCAGGGCGCCGCGCGAGAGAAGAAGGCCCGGCCGGGCCGCGGCACGTCGCGCCCGCTGAAGGTGCCCGGGCGCCTGCGCCGGCTGCGCTTCGACAAGCTGTGGGAGAAGCGCGGGCTGGAGGACGCCGAGGAGGCGCGGCTGCTGCTGGGGCGGCACGGACCGGTGTACTGCGCGCCGCAGCTCGCGGTGGCCTTCTCGCGCAAGGACGGCGCGCAGCTGTGGAAGCGCGCGGCGGCGCTGGGCGTGGCGGCGTCCGCGGACGGCAACGCGGTGGCGGCGGACATGACGCGCGTCTACGGCTTCACCGGCCGGGGCGCGGGCGCGCGCTGGCTGCATGACCACGACGGCATCCCCCTGGGCCCGCTGCTGCTGCGCAAGGACGGCCTGCTGCTCACCCTCTCCGAGGACCGCACCGTGGTGGCCTTCGCCGAGGCCACCGGCCGCGAGGTGTGGCGCCTCGCCCCGCCGCGCACCCAGCGCAGCTGGTTGAGCACCCAGGGCCACCGGGCGCTGGTGGGCACGGACTCGGGCTACCTCTACGGCCTGGACCTGGTGGACGGCCAGGTGCGCTACCGGATGCGGGCGCCCATGCCCTTCCACTGCCCGCCAGTGCCGTGGGGCCGGCGCTTCCTGTCCATGCTCGGCCGCGGCTCGCACTGGGCGGTGCTGCTGGCGGACGCGCACACCGGCGAGGCGGTGTGGACGCACGAGCCGGACCTGCTGCGCCCCTGCGTGCCGCTGCCGGTGGGCCAGCGCGTGTTCATCGCCGGGGAGCGCGAGCGCGAGGGCTACCTGCTCTGCCTGGACGCGAAGGGGCGGCGCGTGTGGGAGCGCCCGCTGAACCTGGGGCCGGGACCGTACGCGCTGGCGCCGCTGCCGCGCGCGGTGGTGGTGACGAGCGCCTCCGGAGCCGCCGCGCGGGTGTCCGCGTCGGGCACGGTGGACTGGCGCGTGGGCGCCGCGGGCGAGCCGCTCATCCGGGCGCTGCCGGCGCGCACCGCGCGAGGCGTGACGCTGGTGCCGGGCGAGCGCGTGCGGGCGGTGGACCCTCGCGGCGGTCAGGTGCTCGCGGAGGTCCGGGTCGGGGTGGGGCTCGTCGCGCTCCAGGCGGACGTGCGCCTCAACCTCTTCTTCCTGGACGACACCGGCACGCTGTCCGCGTACCGGCTGACGTCCCACTTCACCGTCGTGGAGTAGGCGCGGGGCCGAACACCCGCGCCGCTCCGCACGGACGCGAGGACTACTCGGTCTTCGCGGAGGCCTTCGACGGGTCGATCTCCTCCTCGGGGCGCTCCTCCTGGGTGGCGCCCTCCCAGGTCTCGCCGGCGCCCAGCTTCCACTCGGAGGGCACGTCCAGCTTCCACACGTAGTTGACGTTGGCGTCACCGCCAGAGGCCGCGCGCGAGGAGACGTTGATGGTCATCTCCATCTTCGCCACCTCGATGGGCATCAGGTCCAAATCGTAGTGGCCGAGCACCATCTGCGGCGGGAACTGGGCGACGTAGCGCTCCGGGAAGTCCACCTTCATGGACGGGTCACCGCCGCGCATCTCGCCCAGCAGCTTCCCCTTCGCGTCCGTCAGCTTCCACACCGTGTTGAACGAGGCGCTGGTCATCATCTTCTTCACCTTGCCCTCGTCCTTGAGCATGCGCTGGGCGCCCCACAGCACCAGCTGCAGGCGCACCTGCGGCTTGCCCATCACCATGACGACGTCCGACGACAGCACGTCCAGGCGCATGCCCTTGTCCGTGGCCGTCCACACCGGGCGGTAGCGGCCCTCGCGCAGGCTGTCGAACACCTTGCGCGTGTACTCGTAGAAGGCCTTGCGGTCCGCGGCGCGGTCGTCCTTGCCGCCTTCCGCGCGCTTCTCCAGCTCCTCCAGGTACCCGTCGAACTTCGTGTTGCCGCCGAACTGCTTCAGGTGGGTGTCCACCTGCTCGAAGTACGTCTTGAGGAAGGGCTTCAGCTCCTCGCGGTACGTGGCCTCGTCCGGGTTGGCGCGCATCCAGCCCACGCGCTCCAGATACTCGGCCTGGATGCGCTGGGCATCCGCCTCGCGCTGCGCCTCGCGGGCCTTGCCGCTGGCGGTGCGGTAGCTCATGACGGCGGCCAACAGCACGCCCGCGATGAGAACAATGACTCCGAAGTAGCGCTTCACGAGGCTGGCTCCTGTGCGTTGGAGCTGGCAGTGATATGAAAATTCCCCAACGTGATCCAGGCCACTGGCACCCACCTGTTCTCCGTGCCGCTCCCCTTGGAGGAGGGTGAGCTGCTGGGCAATCCCCAGGTTGCCTGGGAGACCTATGGAGAACCATCAGACGGCAAAGCGGTGGTGGTGCTGCACGACCTGTCCCACTCGCACCGTGCGCTCGGGCCCGTGGAGGACGGAGCGTATCAGCCGTCGGGGTGGGCCCGGGCGCTGATTGGCCCAGGGCTGGCGTTGGATCCGGACAGCACGCCGGTGGTGGTGCCGGGCCTGCTCGGCAGCCCCTTCGGTACCACCTCTCCCGCCTCGCTGGACCCGGCCACGGGGGAGCGCTGGGGCCTGACGCTGCCACCCCTCACCGTGCTGGACATGGCGCGCGGCGTGTCCGCGATGCTGCGGGCGCTGGGGCTGAAGCGGGTGCGCGCGCTGGTGGGCGTGGGGCCTGTCTCTTATACTCATCTCCGAGCCGCCGAGACGTT
>NZ_JABBJJ010000266.1 GCF_012933655.1 Pyxidicoccus fallax
GCCATTTCGGACCTCATGCGCTTGGCAAGAAGGGAATTCCGCGCCCTCCAGCATCGTCCCGATGTCCTCCGCTCCTTCTTCGAGCATGCTGGACTCCATGTTTAGCGGACTCGCCGAGGCGGTTTAGTGAGGTGTGCCCGGGGCAGGGGATGACGCCAGGGAAGAGGGGCCCCTGCTCGCGGGCGTTGGGGGTGGGGCCCTGGCGTTTCTCGATTCTCCGAATAAAGTGTTATACCAGCTTTACCCGGACTGCGAGTGAGAAGCGTCATCCCAGGCCCGGCCGCGGGAGCGTGTGTTGGGTACTTCAATACCTCCGGCGGGGTAGGGCGGGACCTCCGCGCCGCTCCCAGACTGGGGGCCCGTGCCCGTGTGGCATGCTGCGCGCGCTTTTCCCTCCGTGTCGCCCCGAGGTTCCATGACCGCCCCCGCGCCCGCTGTTCCGACGCCTGAGCTCCAGGTGGAGCTGGTCACCGCGCCCACGTTGAGCTTCGCCATGGAGCAGAGCGGCGTTCCTCTCGTCCGCAATGCGCTCATCCGCAACACGGGGACGCAGGCCCTCGGCGCGACCGTGCTCCACCTGCAGCTGCTTCCCGAGCTGGGAGACGCGGTGCTCGTTCCCGTTCCCTCCCTGCCCGCCGGTGAGGAGCTGAACCTCGGGGTGCTCGACCTGCGGCTGCCTCCGGGGCGCCTGCGCTCTGTCATCGAGACCGAGCGCGCCAGCCTCCAGTGGTCTCTCCGTCAGGAGGAGGCCGTTCTCGAGCAGGGCACCGCCGACGTGGAGGTGCTGCCCTACAACCACTGGCCGGGCATGCGCGAGCCGCTGGGGCTGCTCGCGACGTTCGTCACGCCCAACCACCCCGTCATCCCCGAGCTGCTCAAGGACGTGCGGGGCCTGCTCCAGCAGGCCGCGGGTGACGACGCGCTCAGCGGCTACCAGAAGCGCAACCCGGCCCTGGTGAAGGCCATGGTCGCCGCCCTCTACGAGTCGGTGCAGGGGCTGGGACTCGGCTACGCGGAGGTGCCTCCCAGCTTCGAGCGGTCCGGGCAGAAGGTCCGGCTCCCCGACCAGCTCCTGCGCGAGCGCATGGGGTGCTGCCTGGACCTCACGCTCCTCTTCGCCTCCGCCGTGGAGGCGATGGGACTCCATCCGCTGCTGGTCCTCGTCGAAGGGCACGCCCTGCCGGCCGTGTGGCTCATCGACGAGCGCTTCCCGGAGGCCATCGTCGAGGACGCCGCGCGCCTGCGGAACCTCATCGACCTGGGGCACATCCTCGCGTTCGACGCCACCACCGCGGTGCACGGCAGCCGCCCCGCCTTCGACCGGGCCATCACCGTGTCGCGGGAGCACCTCTCGGACGATGCCCGCTTCGTCGCGGCGCTCGACGTGAGCGCGCTCCGGTTCGACCGCTACCGTCCACTTCCGCTCCGGAGCGTGGAGGCACCGGCCCAGGACGTCCCCGCCACCGAGCCTTCGGCGGTCCGCATCCTCGCCATCCTGGAGAGCGCCGCCGCGGCGCCACCTCCTCCCGAGCCGAAGCCTCCCTCCACCCAGGTGGTGTCGCGCTTCGCGAAGTGGAAGGAGAAGCTCCTCGACCTCACGCTGCGCAACAAGCTCCTCAACTTCCGGCTGGACGTCAAAGGCGCGCTGCCGCTCCACGTGCCGAACCTCGCCGACTTCGAGGATGTCTTCTCGGCGGGAGAGGCCTACGAGCTCCTCCCGGCGCCCGAGGAGGATGCCCGGGACGCGCGCGCCGCGAAGCTGCTGAAGGCGCGTGGCTCGGAGGCCGAGCTCGCGGAGCTCCGGCGCGCGGACTTCGCGAAGAGCCTGCTCCACTCGCCCCTGCGCGAGGCCGAGCTGCTGTCCCGGGCCAAGCACCTGGAGCGCACGGCGCGCACGGACATGGAGGAGGGTGGGGCCAACACGCTGTACCTCGCGCTCGGGTTGCTGCGCTGGCAGGAGGAGGGAGACCCCACGCCCCGCCTCGCGCCGCTGGTCCTCTATCCCGTCACCTTCCGCATCGACCGCGACCGCAAGCGCGTGCGCATGCTGCGCCTCCCCGACGAGCCGCTCGGCAACGTGACGCTGGCCGAGCGCCTGAAGCGCGACTTCGGCCTCGATGCGCGCGCGCTCACCTCGCTGGAGACGGATGAGAACGGGCTGGATGTGACGGGCATCCTGCGCGCCGTGCGCCAGGCCATCCAGAGCCGGCCGGGCTGGGAGGTGCTGGACGAGGCGCACGTCGGCCTCTTCGCCTTCACCAAGTTCCTCATGTGGAAGGACCTGGAGGACAACGAGGACGTCCTCCTGTCCAACCCGCTCGTGCGCCACATCGCCGCCTCGGGGCACTCGGCGCCGCCGGAGAATGGGAAGGAGTTCGTTCCCGAGCGCCTCGACTCGGACGTCCCCGCGGGCGAGCTGCCGTGTGTCATCAACGCGGACTCCACGCAGATGGCGGCCATGGCCTCGGCGCTCTCCGGCCGCTCCTTCGTCCTGCAGGGGCCGCCCGGAACGGGCAAGTCGCAGACCATCACCAACCTCATCGCCGCCGCCCTGGCCCGGGGCAAGACGGTCCTCTTCGTCTCGGAGAAGATGGCGGCGCTCGACGTGGTGCACCGGCGCCTCAAGGAGGTGGGGCTGGAGGACTTCTGCCTGGAGCTCCACAGCCACAAGAGCAACAAGAAGGAGGTCCTCGCCTCGCTGCAGGGGGCGTTCGAGCGCACGGAGCACACCGCCGCGCCCGCCTGGGACATGCGCTCGAAGGAGCTGTCCACCGTCCGCGAGGGCCTCAACGGCTATGTCCAGGCACTCCACGAGGTCCGGCCGCTCGGGCACAGTGCCTACAGCACGACCGGCCGGCTGCTCGCGTTGAGCGACGCGCCCGAGGTCCGGCTGACGCTGGCCTCCCCGCTGGCGCTCACCGAGGCGCAGTTGCGTGAAGCGACTCACGAGGTGGAGGAGGCGGCGAAGCGGCTCCTGCCCGTGCAACCCGCGGGTGCGCATCCCTGGAAGGCGGTCCGGGGCGTGAGCTGGTCCAACGCGGTCGAGGACCAGGTGCACCTCGCGCTCACGGAGGCCCAGGCGGCGCTCGACGGGGTGGAGAAGGCGGCGGCGCCGCTGGCCTCGTCGCTGGGGCTCGACGTCCCCGCGCCCACGCAGTCGCTGCACACGCTGGTCCGGCTGGCGGAGACGCTGGCCAGTGGACCGGTCCCCGCGTCGGTGCTCCGTGACGAGGAGTGGCCGGAGCTGTCGCGAAAGACACAGGCGCATGCCCTCGCGCTGCGCGAGCAGGCCACGCGGGAGACCCAGCTCTCCTCGCGCTGGAAGCCGGAGCTGTTCACCCAGGACCTCTCCGCGCTCCATGCGCGGTTCCAGAAGTGGGCGGGCGCCTTCTTCCTGCTGGCCTTCTTCTTCCTGTGGGGCGCGCGCAAGCTGCTCGCCGGGCTGGCCACGCGAGCGCTGCCCGCCAACGGTGACATCAAGGAAGACCTCTCCACGGCCCTGAAGGTCGTCGAGCAGCGGCCGCGCCTCACCGCGCAGGGGCAGGAGCTGGCGGGCCAGCTCCAGGGGCTCCCGGTGGAGGAGACCGCGCGGCCCGAGGAGCTGGATGCGCTCGTGGCGCGTGCCAGGACGGCGCGGGAGCTGCGCGACGCGCTGGGAGTGGCCCGCGTCCAGCTCCCCGTGAACAGCGCCTCGCGGCAGACCCTGGCGACCCAGGCCCAGGCACTGGCGGCGGCATTGGACCGGCTGACGCGCGCGGAGGAGGCCCTCTCCACCGTGCTCAAGGTGCGGCCGTGGGAGTCCACGGCGTCCGCGCGGCACCGCGCGTCCTTGAAGGAGTGCCTCGACTCCTGGCGCAATCACCTCAAGGCCTTCAAGCCCTGGTGCCTCTACGCGGCCCAGGCCGAGCGCCTGCGTGCCCTGGGGTTCGGCGCCTTCGTGGACGCGGCGGAGGAACAGGGCCTTCCCTCTGACAAGCTGGTGGGGGCCTTCGAGCGGTCCGTCCTGAGCGCGTGGCTGCGGGCGCTCCAGGACGCGGAGCCCGCGCTGCGGGACTTCGACGGCAGTGCCCACGGCGCGCGTGTCGAGCGCTTCCGTCAGCTCGATGGCGAGCACATCCAGCTGGCGCGCTCCAAGGTCCTCGCCACGCTGGAGGCGCAGCTTCCCAAGGGGCTCGCGGGCGCGGCGGAGAGCTCCGAGCCCGGCATCCTCGGGCGCGAGCTGCGGAAGAAGAGCCGGCAGATGGCCCTTCGCAAGCTGCTGGCCTCCATTCCGAACCTCTCCCGGAAGCTCAAGCCGTGCTTCCTGATGAGCCCTCTGTCCGTCGCGCAGTACCTGCCCGCGGACGGGCGGCGCTTCGACCTGCTCGTGTTCGACGAGGCGTCGCAGATTGGAACCCACGACGCCATCGGCGCCATCGCGCGGGCCGAGCAGGTCATCGTCGTCGGTGACTCGAAGCAGCTGCCGCCGACGGCCTTCTTCACGCGCGGGGATGACACGGAGGCCACGCCCGACGAGAACGACGTGCTCGAGCTGGAGAGCATCCTCGACGAGGCCCTGGCGAAGCAGTTCCCGCAGCAGATGCTCGGCTGGCACTACCGCAGCCGGCACGACAGCCTCATCGACTTCAGCAACCGGCAGTACTACGAGGGGCGGCTGCACGTCTTCCCCGCGGCCCGGGCGCGGGTGGAGGACCTGGGCATCAAGTGGCACCCCGTGCCGGACGGCGTCTACCAGTCGAAGACCACGGGGAAGACGGCGGCCATCAATCCACGGGAGGCGGAGGTGCTCGTCGGCAACCTCGTGGCGGCCCTGCGCCGCTACGCGCCGCACGAGCGCACGTTTGGCGTGGTGACCTTCAGCTCCGTGCAGCAGCAGCTCATCACCGAGCTGCTGGATGTGGAGCGGGGCCGCTTCCCGGAAATCGAGCCGCACTTCACCTCGCGCGAGCCCGTCTTCATCAAGAACCTGGAGAACGTGCAGGGTGACGAGCGGGACGAGATCTTCTTCAGCATCTGCTACGCGAAGGACGCGGCGGGGAAGCTGCGGATGAACTTCGGCCCGCTGAACCGGGCGGGCGGCGAGCGGCGCCTCAACGTGGCCATCACCCGTGCCCGGTGCTGCCTGCGGGTCTTCTCCACGCTGACGCACGACCAGATTGATTTGTCGCGGACCTCCGCCGTGGGAGCGCGTCACCTGCGCGAGTTCCTGCGCCGGGCGGCGGCCGAGGGAAGCGCGGCGGCGGTGGCAGAGCGGGAGCCTTCGGGACGGCTGGAGTCCGAGGTCTCCAAGACGCTGCGAGAGCTGGGCTACACCGTGCACGCGGACATCGGCTGCGGTGGCTACCGGGTGGACCTGGCGGTCGTGCATCCGGAGCGCCCGGGCGAGTTCGTACTGGGCGTGGAGTGTGACGGTCCCCACTACCGGTCCGCGGCGAGCGCGCGCGACCGGGACCGGCTGCGCGCGGAGGTCCTCAAGGGGCTCGGCTGGCGGTTGCACCGCGTGTGGATGCCGTCGTGGGTCGAGGACCGCGAGGGGCAGGTGAAGGCCCTCGCGGAGGCTGTGAAACAGGCGGTGGAGGACTCCAAGCGGCCGCTTCCCGTCATGGAGGCTCCTGCCCCAGTGGCGCCTGCTCCCGAGCTTCGCGTGGCCTCTGCTCCGCGTTCCGAGGAAGGCAGCGCGAACGTGGGAGCCGCTCTCGCTGCCGCGGCGCTCCCCGTGAGCCCCTATGTCCTCGCCAAGGTGCCTCTCGTGGAGGTGGGCGCGGACTTCTTCGCGCCGACCTCGACGCTGCGCATCCGCAAGCAGATCCAGCTCGTGCTCGAGCAGGAAGCGCCCATCCATGAGGACCTGCTGGCCCGCCGCATCCTGGAAGCCTGGCGGCTGTCGAAGCTGACCGCCAAGGTGCGGAGCCGCATCGAGGAGCAGCTCAAGGAGCTCACCCAGCGCGGCGCGGTCGTGGCGACGGGCGAAATCCTCTGGGAGGGGGTGCGCGGTCCGTCCCAGTACACGGGAGTGCGCGGCGCGCACCCGGAGCGGGACGCGGCGTGGATTCCTCCCGAGGAGGTGGCCAACGCGGCGGCGCTGGTGTTGTCGCAGGCCCTGTCACTTGGAAGAGAAGACCTCTTCCGGGAGACGGGCCGCATCTTCGGCATCCAGCGCCTCTCGCGGACGGTGCTCCCGATTCTGGAGGCAGGCGTGCAGAGCCTGGAGCAGAAGGGCAAGTGCACCGTCGCTGGGGAGCGCGTCGTCTGGAACTCCTGAGCCTCATTCACGCCTCGGCTGACTCCGTCACGACAGAGGGACCGCCTGATACGCGGACGGGGCGCTGCGGACCGTAAGTCCTTAGCTCTGGCGCTTGCGAAGGGCGGCCCCACTCCCGACCTCGTGGAGCTGCTCTTCGCCTTGGCTGCGCTCCGGTGGACAGCCACCTTCGGCGCGTGGTGCGGCGTGCCTGCAAGTCCCTGGGCATGGAATTGGTCCGTTTCGGGGAATTGCGGCACAGCTTCCTCACATGGTGGGGCGCTGCGCGCCGGGCGCCACTCTGGGTGCGCTGCCCTTCCCCATCACGGCCCGTCGATTCGCTGAGACGAGTAGGTGCATGTCACGGACTTTGGGTCTATCGGCCTCAAGTGCTTGTCTGCTGGTATCCGTAGTACATTTGCCATCCGATTGTTGATCACTGAGCAGTGGGGTGCAAAGGACCGGTGCCGTTCATTCCATGGGGGGACGGTCCATTCCGGGCTCCATCCTGCCCCTTGGAGGGAGACACCCGATGCGAAGCCGTCCTGGTGTTCTGTGGTCGTGGGGACTGGGCATGACGCTGGCCTTGTCGCTGGGGGCGTGTGGTGTGGAGTCCCTGGAGGAGAAGGTCCGTCCTCCGGTGGATGAGGTGTCGCAAGAGGGCAATGGGGCGTTGACGCGTGAGCGTCCGGAAGCCTCATTGACGTGGGACCCGTATGCGGACGCGGTGGCCACGGACACCACGGCGACGGTGCTCAACGCGAGCGCGGCGCTAGGCGCTCCAGACGGGCAGGCCGCGACGCTGCTGGGCCTGCTCAACACGGCGCTGGTGCTGGACCTGGGCCAGGGCGAGGAAGGCACCGGCGACCTGCGCGTCTACTACCAGGGCCTGTCGCTGGCGCTGGTGGCCCAGGTGGACTTCCTGAAGGCGGATGGGACCTTCATCGGCTCCAGCTCGTTGCACCTGGTGGAGCTGGGCCTGGGAACGCATGTCGCGGTGGCGACGTACCCGGGGAACGTGCCCTATCGCTATGTCCGCTTGCGAGGCTCGGTGCTCGCGCTCTACCTGGTGGACGCGGTGGAGACGTCGCTGCGGCCCATCTGTGGTGATGGAGTGCTGGGCGGATTCGAAGTCTGTGACGACGGCAATCAACTCTCTGGAGACGGCTGCAACAGCGTCTGCGATGTGGAGCCGGGCTACACCTGCACGGGACAGCCGAGCGTCTGCACCGACATCGACGAGTGCGCCAACGGGACGGCGAACTGCCAGCCGGGTGAAATCTGCGTCAACACGCCCGGGAGCTACACCTGCGAGCCCGACCTCTGCGCGGGGGTGGTCTGCGTGCCTCTCGACGCGTGCCATGTCGCAGGCACCTGTAATCCGTCGACCGGGCAGTGCTCCAATCCGGCGGCCCCCAATGGAACGGCGTGCAGCGACGGCAACGCCTGTACCCAGCCGGACACCTGCCAGGAGGGGGTATGCACCGGTGGCCCGCTCGTCGGCGACACGACCGGCAACCTGACCCACCGGTGGACCTTCGACGAGCCCAGCGGCAGCACGGCCCTGGACTCGGCGGGCACATCGAACGGAACGCTGGGCAGTTCGGCGTCGCGGACGGTCAGCTTCGACGGCTCCGGCGCCATCACGCTCACACCCACCCAGCAGTGCGACCTCAACGCCCACGTCGACTTCGGCCTCGCGCCCGGGCAATTCGGGACGAACGCCTTCACCGTGAGCTATTGGCTGAAGACGACCTTCAACGGCCCCAGCAGCGGAGATCTCATCGGGAACCGGGTGCAGGGGAGCGCAGGCAACTTCCTCTCGGCAAGGCTCAACGGCGGCACCTCGGTAGCGTCGCTCGAGATGTACGAGAACGCGGCAGGCACCAACGGTGCAGGCGTCAACGTCTCTCCATCGCCGCTCAACGACGGCAGCTGGCACCACGTCGCCTATACCCGCAACGGGACCTCGCTCAAGGTGTACATCGACGGCGTGCTGGTCGGCTCCGCGACCAGCGCCGCGCCGACGAACCTCACGGGTGCCAATTCGTTCCGCATCGGCCGCAGGCTGCCGACCTGCCTGAGCACCTTCTCCAGCATTCCGGCTTCGTTCGATGATGTCCGGACCTACAGCCGCGAGCTCACCGCCTGCGACGTCGCCTTGCTGAACACGCACTAGCCAGCAGGGCCGTGCCCCGGCGACGGTCGAGCCGGGGCACGGTCGTGGATTGCCGCCAGCCGCGTTACGACCGCTTCCGCCGCCTGCGCAGGCGCGATGAGCGACGAGCCGACACTCACGGGGCGTTCCTCCTGCTCGCTTGTGACCTCATGGGCCTGGCCCGGTTCGGTGGGCCAAGCTCAGGTGGAGGGGGTGCTTCATCAACCCGTTGAAGCCGTAGAAGCGCTTCACCGAGTGATGCACGGCATGGAGTCGCCAGAGCGCGGGGATGCGGTGGCTCAGGTAGTGCGTCAGGGTGACGCCGAAGTCGAACACCAGCACCGCGAGGAGCACCTGGAGGACGAATGGCCCGTCATGTGGCCACACGTTGCGCATCGTCACCAGGCCCGAGAGCCACGGCAGCGCGGAGAGGGACAGGACATTGGAGCCTTCGTTGACGACGAAGTGCGCCAGGTCGCGCACGGCGTCCCCGTGGGGACGATTCCAGTCTGGCTCATAGGGGATGGCATCGGCGCAGCGGATCCACACGCAGCGCACAGCAGAGCAACGAGCAGGACAGGAAACCGCACCAGAGAAAACATTCCGTTGTTGTTTTGCATGGCTCCCACCTTGGTGAGTGGGACCAACGCGTCAGCCATTCCGGGGCGTCAGCCATCGCGGCGACGTAGCGTCACTGCGCGAGGCGGCGCGTGAGCCCAGGCGCGCGGGTGCGCAGCCGCATTGAGGAGCAGCTCAAGGAACTCGCCCAGCGCGGCGCGGTCGTGGCGACGGGGGAAATCCTTTGGGAGGGCGCGCGCGGACCGTCCCAGTACACGGGCTCCGTCAGGGCTGGGGGACCGCCTGATACGCGGGCGGGTCGCTGCACGGGAAGGACTCCATCGAGGCCTCCATCACGATGTCCCGCCGGCCTCCATCCATCAGCGTCTCGCCGGGCGCGATGTCCCAGCCGCCCACCCGCCCGCTGGCCTCCACGCTCGGCAGGTCGACCGCCGCGACTGGCTCCGCCCGCCGACGGCGTCCCGCAACTGCTGGCCGCCGGCTGCGTGTCCCCCAGCCGTAGCCCAGGAACCCGCCCGCCAGGGCTCCGAGACCGAAGACGGCGCTCCAGGAAAGCCGATGCCATGCTGCACCTGAGCCTCTTCGCATTCGCGTCATGAAGCGAAAGCTAGGCCCAGCCCCCCGCGATGCCTCGGCCAGGCGGACGGGCGTTCCATCCCCTGTCTCGTGGGCACCGGCATCCGCTCGCGAGCGGAGACGCGGTGCCCGTGAGCCTACAGCGCCGCGATGGCCATGCGGCCCGCGGCGAGGCCCGCCTGCTGTGCCTCGGGGCCCATGTCCAGCCCCTCCGCGAACACGAACTCCACGTCGGTCATCCCGAGGAAGCCGAGCATCGTCTGGAGATAGGGCGTCTGCGAGTCCAGGGGCGTGCCGCGGTACATGCCGCCACGCGCGAAGACGACGTAGACCTTCTTCCCCTGGAGGAGTCCCTCCGGCCCCTTCGCCGTGTAGCGGAAGGTGACACCCGCGCGCGCGATGGCGTCGAAGTACGCCTTGAGCTGGGCGGGGACGGAGAAGTTGTACATGGGCACGCCGAACACCACGAGGTCGGCGGCCTGAATCTCCGCGATGAGCGCGTCGTGGCCGGCGACGATGGCCCGTTGCTCTGGCGTGCGTTGCTCGGGTCGGGTGGAGAGCGCTTCGAGCGCCTCCATGTCGAGCACCCGGACGGGCTGAATGCCCAGGTCGCGCTGGATGAGGCGCGCTCCCGGGTGGCGCCGCTGCAGCCGGTCCGTCAGCTCCCTCGCCAGCAGCGAGGACTTCGAGGCGGCCCCGCGCGCGGAGGAGGTAATCAGGAGAATCGTCTTCGGAGTCTCATTGAGGTCGAGGCGCATGGTCTTGCACTCCCTTCGAGTCATTCAATCAACCTGGGAGCAACGTAACGTTCCACTCATGGGCCAGACAGGGGAGCAATCCTGGAACCTGGGTTCCATGGATGGGACAATCGCCCCGTGTTCGACCAGGTCAACGACATGCTCGTCTTCGCGGCGGTGGCGCGAGCAGGCAGCCTGACTCGGGCGGGCAAGGCGCTTGGGCTCCCCAAGTCCACCGTGAGCCGGCGCATGGCGGCGCTGGAGGCGCGGCTGGGAAGCAAGCTGCTCCTCAAGTCCACCCGCAGGCTGGTGCTCACCGAGGCGGGCGAGGCCTTCCTGGAGCGCTGCCAGCGGCTCGCGGACGAGGTGGATGACGCGCTGGCGTTCGCGAGCGACCTGGCGGACCAACCTCAGGGCACGCTGCGGGTGACGATGCCGCCAGGCATGGGGGAGCCTAGGCTGATTGGCGCCATCACGGACTTCATGGCGCGCTACCCGCGCATCTCCCTGCTGCTGGACGAGAGCCAGCGCTACGTGGACCTCGCCACCGAGCGCTTCGACCTGGCGCTGCGCGCGGGCACGCTGCCCGACAGCGCCTCGCTCGTGGCGCGCCGGCTGATGACCACCACGTCCAGCCTCTTCGCGAGCCCCGCGTACCTCGCGCGGCATCCCAAGCCCCGGACCCCCGCCGAGCTGGCGGGGCATGGCTTCATCGTGCTCGAGGGCCGCACGCGCTTCGACCGCATCCGCCTGCGGAGCGGGCCACGCCGCATGGAGGTGGAGCTGGAGAGCCGGCTCACCGCGACCACGTCCCTCATGCAGCTCGCGCTGGGGCTCGCCGGGGCGGGGCTCATCGTCTTCCCGAACCCCTATTGCCAGGAGGAGGTGCGCTCGGGGCGCCTCGTGCGGCTCCTTCCCGAGTGGAGCACGGAGCCGGCCCCCCTCTGGATTGTCACACCCTCGCGCCGGCTGCTGCCGCGCAAGACGGTGCTCTTCATCGAGCACCTCCTCGCGGCGATGGGCGACGCGGAGACTCCCGGGGACGCCCGCGAGCGGTGACGCGCCAGGACGCCAGCTCAACGCGCCCGTGGGGCACCGGGCAACAATCCGCCACTCAGTGCCCCACGGAAGCCGGGTTCACGCGTCGCCGCGCGTGCTCAGTCGTCCTCGCCCTCCGAATCGGAATCGCACGGCAGCTCGGCGTTCCCGTCATAGTGGTCGAACGTGCCCACGTAGTGCGCACCCTCGCGCGGCCAGGTCGTTGCGTCGGGGCCCGCGCCTGCGTAGGTGAACGCGTCGAAGCTTCCGCAGGTGTTCCAGACGAGCAGGAACGGCACCTCGAGCGACTGGTTCGGAGCCAGGTCCACCGTCTCCGAGAGGGTGGTATTCGTCCCGACGTAGCCACCCGTGCCGTAGTAGGTCTGCACGACCCTGACCACGACTCGCTGCTGGTAGTCCGAGGTGTTGGTGACCACGGCCTCGCGCCAGCTCGGCTGGTCCCAGATTCTCTGGACGTCCACGACGGACGGCACGTACGCCAGATTCCTCCAGCCGCAGAGGCCCGTCGTATTGACCCGGCTGATCTGCCTCTTCACGCCGGTGGAGGACACCGTGTAGACGAAGACAGACACCGGGTCGACCTTCTGGAGCCCATCCGAAGCGAAGACGTACGCGATGTCGGCCGTCTGGCCGGGCAGGAACACCTTGGTGGCGCCCGGGATGTCGACGAGCTGCACGGTACCGTCCGGCTGCGTCTCCCGGAACCTGGGCTCGACCGAAATCTGGCCGTCGGCCGGAACCGCGGTGCTCACGGTACCGCTGATGGACAGCGTGCCGAAGTCGCCCACGGCATCCGTCTGGACACAGCTGGCTGCCGCGTCCGTGACGACCGTCGTGGCGGTAGCCGTGACGTTCGGGTTGGTGGCGATCACCGCTGCCGAGGCGGGCGCCGCCGAGAGGATGCCACCCACCAGGATGGACAGGCGAGCGAGGGCAGTCGTGAGGGCACGGCGATGGGTCAAACGAAACATCTTTCTTTTTTCTCCGCTCTTCCCCTGGCGGGGTGTTGATGTGTTCTTTCCGTGTCTGCGGGTAATCCATCGATAATGCCTCACAGGTCCAGTGACGAGCAGTAGCGCCTGCCCGAGGACTCCGCGCGGAAACGAGCGAGCATGGGGAGGAATTGACTCAGTACGAGCAGGGCCGTAGCAGCGCGGCGACCTCGTCGGCGCAGCCCCAGCTCAGCGTGACCCCGGCGCCACCGTGGCCGTAGTTGTGGATGAGCAGGGCCCCACCGGGCAGCCGAGCCGGGTCGACCTCGACACGGGCGCCACCGCGCCGGGACGGGCGGAGCCCGACGAGCTCGGTGATGACGCGGGCTTCCTTCAACCGCGGCACCAGCGCGCGGCACCGCTCGAGGATGGCCTGTCCCGTCCTCGCTTCGGAGCGCGTGCCGGACTCCCCCGGCTCGAACGTGCCTCCGAGCACCACGTCCCGGCTGCGCGGGTGCACATAGGTCAGGCCGCCGGGGTTCTCCTCATCCCGCACGGAGGTGAAGAGCCCCGGGTTGCTCACCAGCACGAGCTGTCCCCGGGCCGGGTAGACGTCCGCGTCGCTCACGAGGCCGCGAGCCGCCAGCCCCGTCGCGTTGACCGCCACCGGTGCCACTCCGACCACATCGGCCAGCCGATGGAGCCGGCGGTGCAGCACGACGCCTCCTGCGTCTTCAACCCTCTGGTGCAGCCAGTGCAGATAGGGGTCCATCTCGACCGTGGGCACCGTGAAGCGCCACTCGCCGGTGATTCCCTCGGGGACGTCGGCCGGATTCACCGACCGGAAGTCACGGACCGCCTCCGCCCACCAGGGCGCCTGCCGTGACGGGCCCCGCAGCAACATCCGCGTGGGCCGCATGACGATGCCCGGCACACCGCGAGCCGCCTGGTGGGCCAGCTCCTCGTAGGTCCTCCGGGCCCAGGCCAGTACCCGCGAGTCCCCCTCCGTGTGCGTGGGATACCAGACGGCGGCGGCCACCCAGGACACCGTCCGGGACAGCGCGTCCGCGGTCAGCACGGCGACCCGCGCGCCGCCTTCCAGCAACCGCACCGCGCAGGTGAGTCCCACGACTCCCGCGCCCACGACGACCACGTCGAACATGCCGCACCTCCGTCACCGCGTGTCCGGAACGACTGACGACATGCGGGATGGTGGCGCCGCGACGGTGAAGCCGGCCAACTCGAAATTTCTCTATGGTCTCATCACTTCTTTCGATGACGGACACCGCCGCCAGCGAACGACGTGACGCTTTCGACGAGGGTGTCGAAGAACCGGGACGTGGGGTCCACGCGCCAGCTCGCATGGATGGGCAGCGGCGCGAGCCCGGTATCACAGGGCAGCAGGCGCAGGCCCTCCGCTTCCGCGATGCGCTCCAGGGCCGCGTGCGGGAGTGTCGCCACGCCGAAGCCTCCCGAGACCAGCCGCACCATGGCCGAGATGGAAGAGAGGGTGTGCACCCGCGCCCCGTCGATGCCCTCCTCGCGCAGCATGTCGAGCAGTGCGAGGTGCGGCTGTGAGCCCCGCTGAAACGTGACCAGCTCCTCCCGGGCGAGCTGCTCCAGGGTGTACCGGCGCCGCGTGTGCAGCTCGCGATGCCCCACGAAGCCCAGGGGCATGGTGGGCAAGGCGCGCGACTTCACACCCGTGCCGGGGACGGGACGGGCGGCAAGCACCACGTCGAGCGCGCCCCGCTGGAGGAGCTCCGTCAGCAGCGGCGTGGTCTCCACCGTGAGCTCCAGCTCGATGCCGGGGTGCTCCACGCGCAGCCGCTCCAGCCAGGGGATGAGCCACGCGTGCAGCACGGATTCGATGGCGCCCACCCGCAGCGACACCGCGCGCTGGGTGCCCGAGCCCAGCCCTGTCTTGATGTCACGCCACTGCCCGAGCAACCGCTCCGCATCCGCGAGGAAGCGCGCACCCGCTGGCGTCAGCCGGAAGCGCTTGTCCCGGCGGTCGAGCAGCGGCGTTCCGAGCTCCTCCTCGAGCTTCTTGATGCGCGCCGTCATCGCGGCCTGGGTGATGAACAGCCTCCGGGCCGCGCCAGACACGCTCTCGAGCGTCGCGGCCCAGTAGAAGCCTTCGATGAAGCTCAGGTTCATGGGCGGCGCCTACTCTACGCCGCCGGGCGACTCCGCCACCGCCGGCCGAGTCACATCTTCCAGCAGTCGCCTCTACCTCCGTACCCATCCGCGGCCTCGTCTGGAAGTCGAGGGCTCGTTTCCCGGAGGCATCCCATGGGCACGGCGGCTTCGACGCTGACGCTTCTCGAGACGTGTGGAGAGCCGAGCGAGGCCGACGTGCTCCGCTCCCTGCTCGAGGCCCATGACATCTCCTGCGTCGTGCAAGGCGAACACCACCATCGGATGCTCGGTACGGTCTGGGGAGGAGCCGTCATCGAATTGAGGGTGCTCGTGGCCGGGCGGGACCTCGAGCGGGCGCGGGCACTCCTCTCATCCGAGCTGGAGATTCCACACGAGCAGGACTCCGAGGAGTCCTCCTGTGAAGACCGCGCCGAGCGCGAGACTCCCAGCCCCCAGATGCCGTGGGGCCGCCGCCGGAAGCTCGCAGCCTGGTTGGCGCTGGGCTTCGTTCATGGCTTCCCCGCCTTCCTGCTCGGCTTGCTGCATCGGCTCCTGGGATGATGGAGGACTTTGTCGAGGAGCGCGCGCAGGCTGTGCCGCGCTCCCTGCACGGGACTGCCCGCGAGGAGCTGGGGGCTCGCGCGGTCAGAGCACGCGCAGCCCGTAGTCCTCCGCGTGACGCCGCTGCCAGAAGGGCTCGCCGGGCCAGCGCTGCTCGGCGAGGTAGTGGTCATGATGCAGGCGCAGATAGTCCCCGTAGGCACGGTCCATCAGGGAGAGATAGGCCACGAGTGCGTCGTCCTGTCCGGCCAGCGTGTCGGCGATGGCATGCGCGGCGTAGAAGCCCGCGCCCAGCGCCGAGCCGATGCCATGGGACGAGAGCGGGTCATACGCCGCGGCCGCGTCGCCCACGGCGAGCCAGCGCTGCCCGCCTTCGCCCACCAGGTGCGTCAGCCGGGAGCTGTCCGCGGGCAGCAGCCGCAGCCGCTCGGCCAGTCCGTCCAGCGCCGCGCCATGCTCGGCCACGCGTGCGCGGGTGAGCTCGGTGCGCTCCAGCAGCGCGCGCCAGCCCTCGGGCCGGCAGAGGGCGCGGCCCACCAAATCGCTGTCCGTCATGTACGCCACGACGAGCCGCCCGTCCGCGAGGCTCGCCGAGTACCACCACCCCGAGGCCGTGGCCTCCACCAGGGTGAAGGTGTCGCGCGAGGCCGGCCCGCCTCCGCCCGACAGCGTGGCGGCGATGCCCACCAGCCTGTCGTAGCGCACGCGGCGCGCGCCCAGCTTTCGGGCCAGCCGCGAGGGACGTCCGGTGGCATCCACCACGAAGTCGGCCTCCAGCGGCTCCTCCCTCGACGCGAGCGACAGCCGCCACCGGCCTTCCTCCCACACGCAGTCCTGGAGGCGGCAGCCGTAGCCCCACGAGGCCCCGGCCTCCACGGCGGCCGAGGCCAGCATCGCCTCGAAGCCGCGGCGGTCCAGGTGCCAGCCCGCGCCGTAGGGGCCGAAGAGGAAGTGCCGCTCGGCGGGCTGGGCCGAGCCCCACGCCGAGCGGTTGCCGTAGGAGGGCAGATGCACGCCCTCGCCGCCCCGCAGCCGCTCCGCCAGCCCCAGCTTCTGGAGCAGAGGCGCAACGGAGGGCGGCAGACACTCACCCACCTTGGGCTCGGGGCCCGTGCGGGCCTCCAGCACCAGGGGCCGCAGGCCCCGGCGGGCGAGCGTCAGCGCCACGGCGGCGCCGGCCGGGCCTCCACCGATGATGACGACGCGCGGGCTCACTTCTGGTCGCGGCGGTAGGTGCGGCGACGGGCATGCGCCGGTGGCTGGGCGGAGTCCCGCGCCTCTTCCTGGGACTTGAGGCCCGGCGCCTCCTCGGTGTGCTCGGCGATGAGCACCTGCTTCCAGGTCCAATCCCCCTCGCTGAACTCCTGGCTACGGCCCGTCTCCACCCAGAGGCGGCCGGGCAGGTGCGCCTGCGCATGGTCCTGGGGCCCGGGCCGGGCCTCGACGATGCCCAGCTCGCTCCACTGCTTCACCATGGCGTTGATGCGCTGCTGGTACGAGGTGCCGAGGTCCCGCAGCCAGAAGAGGCGGTAGTCGAAGTGCTTGAGGCGCTGGCCCACGGGGAGGCCGTCCTGCATGAGGCGCTGGTACGCGTCCTCGCTGAGCACCTGATTGGGCACGCGCGCGGCCCAGAAGGTGGGCGAGGGCAGGTAGGTGGAGGCGTCATAGCCGGACAGACAGCTGGAGGTGTCCGTATGCCAGGGCACGGCCATCCAGCGGGTGATGGAGCCCGGGCCGCTCCGCGCCAGGGGCCCCTCGGCCGCGAGGGCCTGGGCGGGCGTGAGCACGGGGCCGAAGTCGTCCTGCACCGGCGCGTCCTCGGCCAGGACGTTGGGGCGGAAGGGGCTCTTCCAGAAGTGCGGCACGCGGACGACCCAGGTGATTTCGCAGCCGGGGTGGAAGGGACCGCCGAGGCAGTCCTCCATGGCCGCGCGATCGAGGGCGTGCGGCTGCTCGGCGAGGGGATAGTCCTCCACGCGCCCGGGCAGGGGCGCCACGCTGCCCCAGTCCGCCTCGAACTCGCCCGAGGCCCACTGCCGCAGGAAGCGGTACTGGGTGCGGGTGACGCTCAGGTCATTGTCGAAGGCATTGGTGAAGTCGCCGAAGGTGTCGCCGTAGAAGGGCGGCAGCTTCTCGGGCTCCTGCGGGGCGCCGTGCGGGCGCTCCGGGTTTCGGAACCAGCGGAAGACGGCCTCGCGCAGGGCGCGGTGCTGCTCGGAGCGGTCCGACAGGCGGGCGATGTTCTCCGGGGCGCTGAAGTCGCTGGGCGAGTTCTGACCGAAGAGGACGAAGAAACCCTGGTTGACCCACTGGTGGGCGCTGAGCCGCTCCAGGACGGGGAAGATGTCGCGGGTGAAGGAGGGCAGGGTGGGCAG
>NZ_JABBJJ010000267.1 GCF_012933655.1 Pyxidicoccus fallax
GCTCGGGGGCGGGCGGCGGCGCGAAGAGGCCGGCCAGCTCGGGGATGTCCGAGCCGCGCTTCCAGTCCGCCATGCCCTGCTGCCAGAAGAAGCTGCGACCGCTCACGGTGCCGGTGGCGATCATCTCCCGGAGGGCGCCCTCGTCCAGGGGGCCCTCCTGCTTGTTGCGCACCATGACGAACCAGGGCGAACCCGTGGGCTTCAGGGGCGCGGCGCGCGTGGGCTCATCGTCCCAGGGCGTCTGGGGGGCGGGGGCAGGAGCCGGTGCCGGGGCCGTCCGGGCCGCGGGCGCGGAGGCCGCCGCCGGCTCCGCCAGCGAGCGCTCCTGCGCGCGGATTCGCTCCACGTCCGCGAGGGACACCACGCGGGTGCTCTCCTCCTCGGCGGGGCCTTCGACGGTGATGACGTTCTGGCAGTTCTTGCAGCGGACCTTGACCGTCTTGCCGCGGACCTTTTCGTCCGCAATGGAATACCGCTTCTGGCAATTGTCGCAGGTAAAGTTCAAGGGGAGCGTCCAGCTTCCGGGGGAAAACGCGGGTCGGATGCTACCGCTAGAAATCCCCCGCGCAAACCATCGGTTGACTCTGTCCGACAGCCCAACTATTCAGCCGCCCTCTCCCTGCTCCACTGGCCTTTCCAAAGGTGGCGAATGCCGGCGAAGGATCTTGGAACGAAGCACGTCTGCTACAAGTGCCAGACGAAGTTCTACGACATGAAGAAGCCGGACCCGCTCTGCCCGAAGTGTGGGGCGGACCAGCGGGAGAGCCCGGCACTCAAGCCGCAGCCCGAGGGCCGTCGCGGCCGCCTGGCTGCTACCCCGAAGGTCATCGAACCCATCGAACCCGAGGAGCCAGCAGCCGCGGAGGAGGATGAGGAAGGTGAGCTGGAGTCCTTCGACGACGACGAGGCCGCCGCCGAGCCTGACGAGGATGAGATCTAATCCACGCTTCTGAACACCAGGGGCTCCACGGCGCAGGCCGGGAGCCCCTTCGGTTTTCAGGACACCGCTGTCAGGGGACCGCCTGGGGCGCGAGCACGCGCCCCGGACGCCCGGGGCTCAGGTGCCCGAGACGGGCGCCAGCTCGAGGAGCACCCGGCGGATCTGCTCGTACAGGCCCGGCCCCATCTCCTGCATCCCCACGGGCCGAGGCGTCGGCTTCCGCGTGGAGGACGCCAGGGTGCGCAGGTCATTGGTCAAGGTCGTCCGCTTCTTCGGCTGATGCATGACTCGGCCCCCTCTTGTTGTAGCTAGCCAGTCTTATAGCAATATTTCCGCCAGAACGGAAATGGGATTCGAAATTCGGCCTCTCACTCACTTATACGTCGAGCGCCGGAAATATTTCGCTGACCCACCCGCCCCGAGGGGGATACGGGCCAGGGGCCCGCTCCCGGTCATGAGACGAGACCTACTTCAGGTCGGCCACGTTCCAGGTCTGCTCCACCTGGACTGTCTCGCCCGCCTTCACATTCACGGTGTGTGCCACCTCGGGCAGGCGCTCGTGCCAGAGGACCACGGTGTGGGTGCCCTCGGGGACCTCCAGGCGGAAGCGGCCCTCGGCGTCGGTGGTGGCGAAGTAGGCGTGGTCGAAGGTCTTCACGAGCGAGCGCATCCACGGGTGGACGTCGCAGCGGATGGGAACGTCGCCCGGGGTGGCGGGGAGCTGCCGGCGCACCGTCATGCCCTCCAGGGGCATGGCCACGTTGAAAAAGGAACGGTTGGTGCCGGAGGCGGCGCGCACGTTGTGGACCAGCGGGTCCGAGTTGCGCAGCGCCAGGGTGGCGCCGGCCCGCGCGGCCATGACAGGCGGGTCATAGACGCAGCGCTTCTGGTCCAGCACGGGCTCGGGGGTGGCGGCGCGCGGCGCGGACAGGGTGGCCCCCTCCTTCACCGACACCACCACATGGGCGAGCGCCCCCTCGCCCCCCACCACGAGCGAGCGGTCCTCCGTCTCCTCGCCGCACACGGAGACGACGGTGCCGATGGTCGGCTGGCGCGCGGGCTTGGGAGGCGTGCCGGCCAGCCGGATGCGTCCTTCGAGAGTGCCCCAACCCGTGGCGGTGGGAGCCGGATTCACCGCAGGAGCCGGAAGTCCGGCGCCAGACGCGGGCGCGGCGGGGGGCTGCGGAGGCGTGGACTCGCGGCATGCGGGCGCGAGCGCGAGGACGAGAGAGCCGAGAAAGATGGCGCGGAGCACGCGCTCCGGTCTAACGGGAGCGTGAAGCAGTTTCAAATGCAGCATGGCTGCCAGGGGCCCAAGGGATGACTCATGGCCCATTTGGGCGTTGGACCCCCATCAGCCTTGTTGGTACAAGAGCGCGGCCGTACACGGTGCGGCCCTGTGGGAGGCAGCAACTTTGCGGGAGAAATTGAAAGCGCTGGCGGAGCTGCAGAAGGTGGACCTCGAGGTCGCTGCGCTCCGGAAGGCCGCGGACGTTCACCCCCGTCAGATTTCCGAGCTGGAGCGAGAGCTGGGCGTGGCCCGGAGCGCCATCGAGGCAGAGCGGGCGCGGCTCACCGACATGGAGCGCCAGAAGGCGCAGCTCGAGCAGAACATCACGGACGAGAAGGACAAGGTGAAGAAGTGGGAGGCGCGGCTCAGCGAGCAGCGCTCCACCCGCGAGTACTCCGCCCTGGCCCGTGAAATCGACATCGCCAAGAAGGCGAATCTGACGATGGGCGAGGAGCTGGCGGAGCTGACGAAGCAGCTGGGCGCCGCGCGCGAGGCCATCAAGGCGAAGGAAGCCGAGTACGCCACGAAGGCGCAGGGCCTGTCCGGCCGCATGGCGGAGCTCAAGGGCAAGCTGGGCGAGGCGGAGGCGCAGGTGAAGGAGCTCGAGGGCCGCCGCTCCGGCGTGGCCTCGGGCGTCGACTCCACCCTGCTCCGCCGCTACGAGACGGTGCGCAAGAAGAAGCTGCCCGCGCTGGTCGGCGTGGTGGCCGGCACCTGCCAGGGCTGCAACATGAACGTGCCGCCGCAGCTCTACAACCAGCTGCGCACCTCGCTCGGCTCGGACGTGTGCCCGTCCTGCCACCGCATCATCTACGCGGTGGAAGCCCTCCAGGAAACGCCCGCGGCGGAGAAGTAGTCCCCCACCCTCCGCGCCGTCATGCCCGCGCCGTCCATTGTCGACATCCTCCGCCACATCGCGCGTGAGGAGCCGCTGCCATCGACGGTGCGCGCCTTCCGAGGGCTCACCCGTGAGCACCTCGGGCAGCTCATCGAGGAGGCGGCCGGACGCCTGGAGGCGCTGGCGGCGTCTCCGGCGGAGCCTCGCCCGGAAGCCCTCGCGCCAGACGCGGCCGAGGACGCCTCCTCGGAAGAGCACGCACCCGCCTCCGAGGGTCGCCCGCGCAAGGCCTCGAAGCGCACGCGCTAACCGCCCCCCCCGCCCGCGGAGTGGACCCGGGCCGTCCGCCTGTTGTAAGGGCACGTTGCCGGAGTGGTCCGGGTGAACGCCGGCCACCGCAGTCACGGGTGGCGGGAGGAAAGTCCGGGCTCCAGAGGGCAGGGTGCTGGCTAACGGCCAGTCGAGGCGACTCGCAGGAAAGTGCCACAGAAAACAAACCGCCCGTTCCGAAAGGGGCGGGTAAGGGTGAAACGGTGCGGTAAGAGCGCACCGCGTCCGGGGCGACTCGGACGGCACGGTAAACCCCACCTGGAGCAAGAGCCAATAGGAGCGCGTCCCTCGCTGTCGGGGGGACAAGGATGGCCCGTCCCAGGCGCTCGGGTTGCTCGCTGATGAGGCTCCTGGGCAACCAGGACCCTAGATGAATGTTCGCCGCCCACTCCGAAAGGGGTGGGGACAGAACCCGGCTTACAGGGCCACTCCGGCGCTTTTTCCCCTGTAGCCGTCCCGCTCGCCCGCGCGCTTCAGCGCGCCACGGGCACCTGCGCGAGGAAGATGCGGTCCCTGCCGTCGTTGCGCACGGCGTCCGGGTTGGTGAGCCGCAGGCGCGAGTCCGTGCGCGGCTCCCACAGGCCCAGCCAGATGTTGAGGCTGCGCGTGGACGCGCCGGGCGGCAGGTAGATGGCGAACTCGTCCTTCACCGTCTCGCCGGGGCGCCACTTGGACGTGGGGTAGATGCCGCCGGCGGGCGGGTGGTCCACGTTCATCCGCTCCATGCGGCCGTCGGCGTCCTCCACGTGGACGAAGACGAGGTAGTCCTCCTCCAGGGGCTGGAGCACCTTGAAGTAGAGCGTCACCTTCGCCTGCTCTCCGGGGGTGAGCCGGCCCGGCTGCACGGAGGCGCCGACGATTTCCACCTTTCCGCCGAGGTTGGCGCCGTTGCGCACGGACAGGGGCGGCACCTGGGCGACGGTGGCCGCGCGCCGCTCCGCGGGGCTGGCGCCGCCGGGCGCCTCGACGATGCAGGCGCTGCCCAGCAGGAGGAGCGACGGAAGCAGGACAGTGGAAGGCTTGAGGCGCATGGCAGGCGTTTTCTACCCGGCCACGGGCGCTGCATCCACTTGCGTGTTGGTGTATGCGAAGCGCGCCCATGAAGACGCCCAACGCCCTCGACGCCCTGATTGCGCAGGTGCCGCCCGCTCCCTCCCCCGCCCCCACGCCGGGCGGAGGAGGCACGACGCAGCCCGGCACGGGGGAGCCGCCCACGGACGGCCTGCCCATTGGCGACGTGGTGGGCATTGGCGCCGCGGGCCTCTTCGTCCTCCTCATGGTGCTGGCCGCCCGGAAGCTGTTCTTCCGCAAGCGCGCCCCCGAGCCGAAGCGGGCCCCGCCGCCCGTGGACAAGGACAAGGAGCAGCCCGCCCTGCCGGCGGAGCAGCCGCGGATTCGCGTGGAGCTGCCGCCGTCGGAGGCCGAGGCCGCCCGGCTGCGCGAGGTGGAGGAGGTGCACGCCCGCGTCGAGGCCCTGGCGCGTCAGCGCGAGGAGGCCGCCCGGGCCGCCCGCACCACCACGGACGCCGCCGAGCGCGCGCGGCTGGAGGCGGAGGTCCGCGCCCTCAAGGAGCGTGAGGAGGAGGAGAAGCGCGCCGAGTACCGCGCGAAGAAGGCCGCCGACGACGAGGCGCGGGAGCGCCGCAAGCGCGAGCAGGCCGAGGGGCAGCGGCTCCTGGAGGAGCAGCGCGCCCGCGAGGCCGCCGCCGTCGAGGAGACCCGCCGCGCCGAGGAGGCCGCCGCCCGCGCCAAGATTGAAGCCGAGGCCGGCCGCACGCTGGCGCAGGGCCTGGACAAGACGAAGAGCCAGGGCTTCATGGCGCGGCTCAACGGCCTGTTCGGCCAGCAGCGCCAGGTGGACGAGTCGGTGCTGGCGGAGCTGGAGGAAATCCTCTTCACCGCGGACATCGGCGTGCGCACGGCGAACCACCTGGTGGAGGTGGCGCGCGAGAAGCTCAAGCGCAACGAGCTGAAGGACCCCGAGCGCATCAAGGCCCTCATCCGCGAGGAGGTGGCCCGCATCGTCGACCTGCCGGTGCCGCGCACGCTGGAGGGCGGAGGCCCGCCGCACGTGGTGATGGTGGTGGGTGTCAACGGCGCGGGGAAGACGACGACCATCGGCAAGCTGTCGGCGCAGCTGACGGGCCAGGGCAAGAAGGTGGTGCTCGCGGCGGGTGACACGTTCCGCGCGGCGGCCACGGAGCAGCTCGACGTGTGGGCGGACCGGGCGAAGGCCTCGCTGGTGAAGGGCGTGGAGGGCGGAGACCCGGGCTCGGTGGTGTTCGAGGCGGTGAAGAAGGCGCAGGCCGAGGGCGCGGAGGTCGTCATCGCGGACACGGCGGGCCGGCTCCACACGAAGGCGCCGCTCATGGAGGAGCTGAAGAAGGTCAAGCGCGTCATGGACAAGGCCCTGCCCGGCGCGCCGCACGAGGTGCTGCTGGTGCTGGACTCCACCAACGGCCAGAACGCGATTCAGCAGGCCAAGCAGTTCCACGAGGCGGTGGGCGTCACCGCCATCGCCCTGACGAAGCTGGACGGCACCGCGAAGGGCGGCGTCATCATCGGCATCTGCGACGAATTGAAGCTGCCCGTCGTCTGGGTGGGCGTGGGCGAGAAGATCGCCGACCTGCGCCGCTTCGAGCCGCGCGAATTCGTTCAGGCGCTGTTCGACTGAGGGACGAAGCGGCCGGGGCTCACTCCCCCAGCAGCCCCGGCATCAGCTCCTCCAGCAGCTTCTTCGACGCCGGGTCCATCCCGAGCTGCAGGTCCTTCAAGTCCCCCAGGTCTCCCAGCCCCTGGGCGCCCAGCAGCGAGCCCAGGTCCGCCTTGCCCAGGTCCGCGTCGCCGTGCGCCTCGCTCCACCAGCGCACGCGCAGGGCGTCCAGCCGCTTCGCGTTCGCCGGGCTCGCCTTCGCCAGCTCCTTCGTGAGGCAGTCCCCGCACGTCCACTTGAAGCGGTACGTGTCCACGTACGAGCGCAGGCCCCGGAAGAAGGCGTCGTCCCCCACGAGCTGCCGCGAGGCGTGGTGCAACAGCGGCGCCTTGCCGTACACGAGCGCCCCGTACTCGAACTCGTTCTCGAAATCGCCCGTGGGCCGGTCCGCCTTGCCGTCCTTCCCGCCAGAGAGCCGGTACAGGTGGTACGACGCCACCAGCGCTTCCTTGCGCTGCACGTCCGCCGCCGCCTTGCCGTGCCGCCACTCGACGTAGAGCAGCGCCGCGTACTGGGCCAGCGACTCGTCCACGACGGGCGCGTTGATGGGGTCCGAGCCGATGAGCCCCGCGAAGTACTGGTGCGCCACCTCGTGCGCCACCGTGAACTCCAGCGTGCGCTCCAGCACCTCGCCCAGGTGCGCCAGGGCCCCGTTGCCGCCGCCCTGCCCCAATAGCCCCAGGAACTCCTCCATGCCCTCCATGCCCGACAGCGAGGACAGCGCCTCGGACGGCTGCGCCGAGCCCCGGTAGAGCGACGTGGCCACCGTGACGAGCCCCGGGAACTCCATGCCGCCCGCGCCTCCGGACAGCGGCGCCTCCACCACGCGGAAGTGCGTATAGGGCAGCGGGCCCAACCGCCGCTCGAACTCCGCGAGCGCCGCGGCGGTGTACTCCAACACCCGCTGCCCCGCGGCCTTGTCCCTCGCCGCGAAGTGGCTCTCCACCGTCACGCCCCCCACCGTCGTCGTCTTCTTCTCGTAGCCCCGTGACACGAGGATGGGGAAGTCACGCACCGCGCCCGCGGCGAAGGCGAAGCGCACGCGGCCGTCGCGCTCGGGCACCTCGCCCATGGGCGCGCCGGTGGCGTGCACCGTCCACCCCGTGGGCACGCTGACGGTGGCCAGCACGTTGGCCGGCTCGTACAGCGAGAGGTCGCCAATGCCCTGCGGCCCGTCCCAGGGCCTGCCCGCCGCGTCCACCGGCGGCACCTGCGGCACCACGCCCACCAGGCTGAGGAAGTCCTCCGTCGCCGAGAAGGCGCCGTGGTCCCCTCCCCCACCGCGCTGGCCTCCGCCCAACAGGCCCGCGAGCATCCCTCCGCCCTTCTCCGCCCTCGGCACGGTGGCCTTCACCGCCACCTCCAGCGACGCCGCCGCGCCGGCCGGCACCGGCTCCTCCAGTGACACGCGATACAGCGTGGGCTCCGGCTGCTCCAGCCGCACGGGCTTGCCGCCCAGCTTCGCCTCGGACAGCGTCACCCGCCGCCCCTGCATGTTGGGCGTCAGCCGCAGGTACAGCTCCGTCAGCGGCCGGCCCCGGGCCACCACCTCCACCTGCACCTGCCCCTTCACCTCGCGGGCCGCCGGGTCCACCTCGAGCCGCACCCGGTAGAGCGGCAGCTCCGCCAGGGGGCCCAGCGCCTTCGCCGCCCGCTCGCGCTCGGAGGGCTTGAGGTGCTGGAGGCAGAGCTGGACCTCGGGGGACACCATCCCCGGGGCGGGAGTCGCGGCCGGAGGGGACGGCGGCGCGCCGCTCCAGGCAGGGGCCCCGGAGAGCGCACACCACAGCAGGCACCCGCGCAGGAAGGTCCGCATGGGGCCATCCTAATTGACCCACGCCACCACTGCTCGTCTAGCCTGGGCGCGCATGCACTCCCGAACGCTCGTCCTGGCCGCCGCCTGGGGTCTGGTGGCCTGTGCGCGACAAGGCCCCACGTCCACCGCCCACCTCCCCTCCTCCGAACCGCGCGCCGTGCGGCTCCTGCTGGACACCCCCGCGCAGGAGACCGAGACGCTCGAGAAGCTGCGCGAGGACGTGGACATCGACACCTCCGAGGGAGAGCGCACGCCGCGCGTCGTCACCACCGGGCAGACGCCGGTGCTGCGGCTGGAAGGGCAGCGCGCCCGCCTCTTCGGGGACGCCGCGGGCAGGCTCGGCATCTCCGTGGACAACTTCCTGCTGCTGGAGGTCCTCGACGCGAGCGGCAAGGTGGTGCGGCGCGCCGTGGTGGGCTTCACCGAGGGCGTCCACATGGGCAAGGAGCAGGTGGACAACCTGGGCCGCCGCGCCTTCAACTTCGAGCCGGGCGAGGTGGACCTCACCGCCCTGCTGCCCGAGTCCGAGCCCTTCCAGGTCCGCGCCACCGCGCTGGACTACTGGGGCGTGGGCCGGGTGAGCGACGTGTACCTCGTGCTCTCCCCCGGCTCGCTCCGCACGTCCGACGACCCGGACAACCTGCGCAACCAGTGAGCCGCGCGGGCCCGCCCGCCCCGTGTGAATCCGGGCGGGCGGTGCGCGGAAGTCACATCAGAAGCGGAGGGCCGCGTCGGGAATCCGGAGGACGGTTCCTCCCCGCGCCTTCCCACCGCCGCGAACCGGGCGCGCGCCGCCCAGGAACACGCAGCCACCCTCCGGGCAGATTTCCTCCTGCGTCAGGGGATCCGCTCCGCCCCCCTGCGTCGCCATCACCGCGCCCACCGTGCCGGCGGCCACCACGGCGCCGACGCCGGCCCACACGTACCAGCGGCCGTACCACGGCTTGCTGGAGCTCACCTCGTCCGTGATGTCATCCGGGTTCGGCTGGTCCAGCCCGCCCACGGTCGTCGTCGTGTCGCGCGGCCTCGCGTCCAGCCCGGGCTTGCGCGGCACGTCCTCCGCGCTGGCCACCGTCGACGTGTCCTCCAGCGGCCGCAGCTGGCCCTCGACGGCGTAGGTGCGGCCGGCGAACACGGTGATGTTGTGCACGTCGGGCTTGAAGCCCGGCGCGCGGAACTCGATTTCGCGCGAGCCCGTCTTGAGCAGCACGTTCATCTGCGGCACCCGGCCCAGCTCCTCGCCGTCCACGAAGACGACCGCCTCCGGCACGTCCGCCGTCAGCGACGCGAAGCCCATGTTCGCCTCCAGCGACACCGCCACGTCCGTCTGCGAGCCCTCCTTCACGTCGATGCGCTTCGTGAAGTCCGCGTAGCCCGGCTTGCGGACCACCAGCAGGTGCTCGCCCGGCGTCACCTCCACGGGCACGGGCGCCGCGGTGAGGATGCCGGCGTCCTTGCCGTCCACCAGCAGCTTCGCGCCCTTCACGTTGCCGGAGATGCGCACCAGCAGCTCCGTCTTCGCCAGCATCTGCGGCGGCGCCAGCGGATCATCCTCGACGACCGGCTCCACGGCCTTCTTGCCCGCCTTGCCCCGGGCCGTCTTCGTCTTCGGCGTCTTCGCGGGCTTCTTGGTGACCTTCGCGGGCTTCTCGCGCGCGGGCTTCTTCTTCACCACCTTCGTCTTCCCCGCCTTCGTGCGGGACGACTTCGGCTTGGGAGCGAGCGGAGGCGCGAGCGGATCATCATCGTCCTGCGCGAAGGCGGAGGACGGCACCGCCAGGAGGGCCACCAGGACGAAAAGGACGAAGCGTTGGAAGCTCATGACAGGCCGAAGGTTAGAGAGTCATCCCAGGGGAATCAAACAGAGTCCCGCGCACCTTGACCTTGGGCCAATATCCGCGCCCCATGCACCGCGTCCTGACACCCCTGGCCCTCGGCCTCAGTGTTCTCTCCCTCACGGCGTGCTCGCCCAAGACGCCTCCCCGGACGGAGACCCAGCCTCCACCCGCTCCCCCCATCCGCGTCCCACCCGGCTGCGAGAGCAGCCAGGCGGGCGAGTACTACCACGCGGAAAATCCGGCCTTCCGGTACTACGGCGAGGATGACGGTGGAACGTTGTCGCTCGCCGTCGTGCGCGCCCGGCCGGAGGGCGGCGCGGAAGTCCCGGACGCGGGCGCGGCCTCCATCGTCCTCCAGCGCACCCCGCAGGGCTTCGTCGGCGAAACGCGCGCCACCGGCTTCACCGGCAGCGGCGCGCCCTGCCCCGTCGTCTTCCCCACCGAGGTGGTGACGTGCGCGGACACCGGCCTCACGCTGCGCTCGGCGGCCAGCGCCTCCATCGACGAGGGCTGCCGTCCCGCCCCGTCCGGCGCGCCCGCCGTGCGGCTGCAGCAGGTGCTGCTGCGCGGAAGCCCGGACGCGGGGACCTGAAAATGCGAAGGGGTGAGGCCCGGTAGGAGGCCTCACCCCGTGGTGTCACCCGCCGTCAGCGGCCGCTCAGGCGGCGCGGCGCGGCTGCTCCCCGGTGGCGTTCACCGGGGGCGCGGACTCGGTCAGCTTGACGCGGCCGGACAGGCCCAGGCCCTGGAGCAGGCTGGAGACGCCCACGTACAGGAAGCCCGCCTGGAAGAGGACGATGAAGGGCACCGACGTGTAGATGCGCGCGTCGATGGCGAACCACAGCGCCCCCGTGAAGTAGGCCGCGAAGAGCAGCTCCACCACCGGCATCAGCGTCTTGCTGCCGCGGTACGTCTTCTTCACCGCGACGACCTTCTTGCCCTCGGCGCCCGTCTTCGGCGTGCGCGCGAAGCCCGACTGCTGGTTGAGCAGCGCCTCCAGCACCGCCTTCGCGTTGTTGATGGCCAGGCCGATGCCCAGGCTCATCAGGAAGGGCAGGTACTTCACCCGCGCCCACCCCTTCACGCCCATCTCCCGCTGCGCGGCCACGTAGAACACGCAGACGCTGGCGGTGGCGGTGATGAAGAAGGGCAGGTCCAGGAAGAGCGTGCCGTACAGGCCGTGCTGGAAGCGCACCACCATGCTGATGGGCATCAGCACGGACAGGAGCACCATCAACAGATAGGCCATGTTGTTGGTGAGGTGGAAGAAGGCCTCGCGCTTCACCACCAGGGGCAGGTCGCTCTTGAGGATGGTGGGCAGCAGCTTCTTCGCCGTCTGGATGGAGCCCTTCGCCCAGCGGTGCTGCTGGCTCTTGAAGGCGTTCATGTCCACCGGCACCTCGGCCGGGGAGATGACCTCGGGCAGGAAGACGAACTGCCAGCCCTTGAGCTGGGCGCGGTAGCTCAGGTCCAGGTCCTCGGTGAGCGTGTCGTGCTGCCAGCCGCCCGCGTCGGAGATGGTGCCGCGGCGCCAGATGCCCGCGGTGCCGTTGAAGTTGAAGAAGCAGCCGGAGCGGTTGCGGGCGGTGTGCTCGATGATGAAGTGCCCGTCCAGGAAGATGCTCTGGGCCTGCGTCAGGATGGAGAAGTCACGGTTGAGGTGGCCCCAGCGCACCTGCACCATGCCCACCTTGCTGTCCGAGAAGAACGGCACCGTGCGCTGCAGGAAGTCCGGGCTCGGCACGAAGTCCGCGTCGAACACCGCGACGAACTCGCCGCGCGCCAGCTTCAGGCCGTTCTCCAGCGCGCCCGCCTTGAAGCCCTGGCGGTTGGTGCGGTGGATGTAGACGATGTCGTGGCCCTTCTGCTTCATCCGCTCCACGCAGGCGCGGGCAATGGCGCACGTCTCGTCCGTCGAGTCGTCCAGCACCTGGATTTCGAGCAGCTCGCGCGGGTACTCGATGCGGCACACCGACTCCACCAGGCGCTCAACGACGTACATCTCGTTGAAGATGGGGAGCTGGATGGTGACGCGCGGCAGCTCCTTCAGCGCGCCCTTGGGCGTCGGCAGCTTGAACTTGTGCCGGTAGTACAGGAACGCCATCCGGTACCGGTGCGAGCCGTAGACCGCCAGCACGCACAGGACGCTGAAATAGACGCCCAGGAAGATGATCTCGACGGTGGTCATCGGTGACGCTCAGCCCCTCCCGCGACGGCCCCCGTGGCCGGCGGTCCTTCCTTGCGCGGCGGCCCCGGACACCCTCTCACGCTGACCGCCGCCAGATGGGTCTGGTGAGCCCCCGCTCCGTATGTGCCCGAAAAGACGAGGTTTTAATCTTCCGGGGATGATCGGCGCCGGACAATAGGGACGCGTCAAGGTCGTGTCAAACTATTCCCCGGATTTGAACGTTCCGTTCACCCGGGTCTGACACTTCGCGTCACAGGGCCATCACGGGGCTGATGGGTGCCGGCGCCGGGGCTGAGGCGGCGCCGGTGGGAGGGCCAACCTCCCGGGTCAGCTCACCGCGCGGCGGGGCTCGGCGGGCGCGGCGAGGGGCTCGACGGCGGGAGCGTCGGTGACGCCGGCCTCGTCGCGGGTGGCGAGCGCCAGGACGCGCTCGACGAGCTCGGGGAAGTCCAGGCCGGCCTGGGCGGCAATCTTCGGCATGAGGCTGGTGGGGGTGAAGCCGGGCAGCGTGTTCACCTCCAGGACGACGTCGTTCTCCGTGTCCGAGCAGAGCAGGTCCACCCGGCCATAGCCGCGGCAGCCCAGCGCGCGGTACGCGGCCAGGGCCAGGGACTCCACGTTGGCCACGCGCGTGGCGGACATGCGGGCCGGCAGGAAGTAGCGCGAGCCGCCCTTGTACTTGGCGTCGAAGTCGAAGCTCTCGCGCGGGGTGGCAATCTCACAGGTGCCCAGCACCGTGTCGCCGAGGATGCCCACCGTCACCTCGCGGCCGGCGAAGAAGCGCTCCACCAGGGCCTCGCCGCCGAAGCGGCACGCCTGGGCCACCGCGGGGGCGAGCGCCCCGGGCTCGCGCACCACGGACAGGCCCACCGAGGAGCCGCCCAGCGCGGGCTTCACCACGCAGGGGTAGCCCAGGTCACCGTGCAGCTCCAGCGCGCGCGCCGCGTCCGCGCGCACCACGCGGTAGCCCTGCGGCGTGGGCAGGTTGTGCAGCCGGAAGAGCTTCTTGGCCATGGGCTTGTTCATGGCCAGCGCCGAGGCCAGCACGCCCGAGCCGGTGTACGGCAGCTCCAGCAGCTCCAGCAGGCCCTGCACGCGCCCGTCCTCGCCCATGCGTCCGTGCAGCGCGAGGAAGGCCACGTCCAGCTCCGCCGCGCGCAGCGCCCGGTCCAGCCCGGGGCCCGCGAAGACGCGGGTGACGTGGTGGCCGCGGGACTCCAGGGCCGCCACCACGGCCTCTCCCGTCTTGAGCGAAATCTCCCGCTCCTCGCCCCACCCACCCATCAGCACTCCGACGCGCTTACCCATTGTCGATGACGCCTCCTGGGCAGGGGCTAGAGCACGGAGGATGCCAACCACGCGGCGTCCGGGCCGGAGCGGACACGCCGCGTCGGTTTCCCGTCTGAACAAGGGGTTGCGGGGACACCCAGGCGGCCGGGCAAGCGTGGTCTTCAAGACACGGCGCGGCCCCGCGGACACGGGGCGGGGACTGTAGAAAGTCCCGTCCCCGCGCCCGGACCGTGGTCAGGGACCCGCGTCGGTACCAGCATCGGTGCGCGTGCCGGCGTCGGTACCGGCATCGGTGCCGGTGCCGGCATCGGCGCCAGTACCGGCGTCGGTGCCCGTGCCGGCGTCGGTGCCACCGTCGGACCCGGGCGTGCCGTCGGAGACACAGGCGTCATCCACGCAGGTGTAGCCCGGCAGGCACTGGTTGCGGTCGTCGCAGGGCAGCCCCTCCTCGTCGAAGTCGACGAGGAGACTGCACGCGGACAGGCCCAGGCAGAGGGCCGTGAGGGGAAGGAGGGAACGCAGGGGACGGCGCATGGCTAGTAGTTCCGGAGATCGTCTTCGTCGAGTGCGGGCCGCTTCTTCTTCTCCTCTTCCTCCCGCCGCCGCCGCTCCTCCTCGCGCTTGCGCTTCGCCTCCTCCTCGCGCTTGCGCTCCGCCGCCTCTTCCTCCTGCTTGCGCTGCTCCTCCAACTCGCGGCGCTGGCGCTCCACCTCCTCGCGACGCTTGCGCAGCTCCTCCTCCCGCCGCCGCTCCTCTTCCTGCCGGGAGGAGCGCTTGCCCTCCGGGGCCTGCGTCGGAGCGGGGGGCTCCTCGGCCGCGGGCGCCGGAGGCGGGGTGCGCGCCGGAGGCGGAGTGCGCGCCGGAGGCGGAGGCATGGGCAGTGACTCACCCTGGGGCTTCGTCGTCGTGGCGCGGGGCGGAGGCGGCATCGGCAGCGCCTCGCGCTGGGGCGCCGGCTCGGAGCGCGGCGCCGGCTCCGCGCGGGTGGGGGCCTTGCTTCCGCCACCACCGCCGTCGGCGAAGGCGAAGTAGCCACCGAGGCCCGCGGCCACCAGTCCCGTCACGATGCCCACGTCCGCCACCAGCGCATACGTCTTGCCGGTGTCCTTGAGGTCCTGGGCGCGCGGGCTGTTCTGCTCGGCGCGCTTGAAGTCGTCCTCCTTCGCGGAGGCCTCCATGCCGAAGTAGACGCCGCCGGCCAGCAGGGCCACGCCCGTGGCCATCAGCACGTAGCCCACCGTGCGGCGGGTGGCGCTGCCCGACGCGAAGTGCGTCACCGGCTTGCCGCCCTGGCGCGGCGCGTCCGCGGACACCAGCCGCGTCAGCAGCTCGTCCGAGCCCGCATCCATGGCCGCCCCGCGCGGCACCGTGCCCAGCGCGTAGGCCAGGTTGTGCCCGTCCGCGACGTCCAGCCGCAGGGCCGTCACCTCCAGGGGCGCGGCCCCGACGCCGCCGCGCACCAGCAGCGCGAGCACCTGGGACACGCCCGCCAGCGCGCCCAGCTCGCGCAGGGCCCTGTCGCGCTCCGCGCTCTCCGGCTTGCGCGCCGCCGTCTCCGTCAGCGTCTGCAGGGGCTTCTGCGCGGGCAGCGGCGGCAGGGTGAGCGTGGTATCCCCCTCGCGGGCCCGGCGCTGCGTCAGCGCGTAGCCCGGCGCCAGCACCGTCACGTAGTGGTCCGCGGGCGGCAGGTCCGTCACCTCCACCGGCGACACGCCGCGGAACACGCCGTCCACATAGACGTGGGCGGGCACGGGCTCGGTGCGCACGGACAGCGACGTCTTCGCGGCGGCCAGCACCGCCTTGCGCTCCTTCTCCACGAAGGCCATCTCGTCCGGCGGGAAGAAGTTGGGCGAGAACTGCGCGCGCGGGTCCACCGCCAGCACCGAGCGGATCTCCAGCTGGGCCGCCGTGCCCTCGCCGTTGGCCACCTGCGTGGCCGCCTTCATCACCCGCGCGCGGCTCAGGTCGCCGAAGCGCAGGGACAGGTCTCCCGCCTCGGACGCGCGCACCGCCTTGTCGAACTGCTGGAGCGCCTGCTGCGTGTCCAGCTCGTCGTAGGCGCGCTGGCCCTCCTTCATCGCGGCGGCGGCCTCGGCGGCCCGCGCCTCGCGCTCGCGCCGCCCGTCCGCGTCCAGCGCGTCCGCCAGCCGCACCAGGCGCAGCCGGCCGGAGCGCGCCACCTCCTGCTCCGCGAGGTACGCCAGCCGGGAGGCCTCGGTCCGGGCCGCCGCGTCCAGCGGGATGGCCACCACCGTCACCGTGGAGTCCGCGGTCGCCGCGGAGAGGGCCCGGGGCATCAGCCGCGCGGGCATGGACGGTTGGGCCGCCGCCGGTCCCACGGCCAGAAGGCCCACCAGCCAGCCGCTCAGCGCCGCGTGCAGCGCGCGCTTGCTCGAAGGTCGCATCACTCGTTCACCCTTGGTTCGTCGCGCATCAAACGGCGTGCGCGGCGAAATGCAAGTTCGAATGAGTCCTCAGCGACCCGAGGCACGGGCCGGCGCGCGGCCCGGCGCCGAGGCCAGTCCGTTGAGGTAGTCGAGGGCGACCTTCAACGGGTAGTCCTTGTCCTTCAGCTCGGCGGTGACGGCCCAGTCCTTGAGGCCCTCGGGCAGGCCGCGCGGCGCGGGCTCGGGCGTCTCGGCGCCCGCGGTGGGCTCGGCGCGGAAGTGGCGGCGCAGGTCCTTCTCGCGCACCGCCTCGCGCGGGGTCTTGCCACCCGCCTCGTCGGGGACGAGGTAGTCCGGAGAGATTCCGCGCTCCTGGATGCTGCGCCCCTTGGGCGTGTAGTAGCGCGCGATGGTCAGCTTCAGGCCCGAGCCGTCCTCCAGCTCGATGACCGTCTGCACGCTGCCCTTGCCGAAGGTGGGCGTGCCCATGATGGCGGCGCGGCCGTGGTCCTGCAGCGCGCCGGCCACGATTTCGGACGCGGAGGCACTACCCGCGTTGACGAGCACCACCACGGGGTAGTCCTTCTCCGTGTCGCGGTCCTTGCTGCGCTCCTCGGTGGTGTTGCGGCCGTCGCGTCCCCGGGTGGAGACGATGGGCAGGTTGCCCGGCAGGAAGCGGTCGCTCACCGCCACCGCCTGGTCCAGGAGGCCCCCGGGGTTGTTGCGCAAGTCCAGCACGAGCCCGCGCAGCTCCTTGCCGCCGTTGAGGCCGCGCAGCCGGTCCAGCTCCTTGCGCAGGTACAGGTCCGTGCGGTCCTGGAAGTTCTTCACCTTCACGTGGCCGATGCCGCCGTACAGCGCGCCCTCCACGGAGATGATGCGGATGTGGTCGCGGATGATGGCGATTTCGCGCGGCGCGCTGAAGCCCTGGCGCATGATGGTGAGCAGCACCCGGCCGCCCGCCGGGCCGCGCATCTTCTGCATGGCGCGCCCCACGTCCATGCCCTGCGTGGACTCGCCGTCGATGCCCACCAATTCGTCCCCCGCCTTGAGGCCCGCGCGCGCCGCCGGCGTGTCGTCGATGGCGGCCACCACGACGATTCGCTCGCCCTTGCGCGCGATTTCGATGCCCAGCCCGCCCCACTCGCCCGAGGTATCTATCTTCATCTCCCGGAACACCTCCGGGGGCATGTAGAGGGTGTGCGGGTCCAGCGTCTCCAGCATCCCCTGGATGGCGCCGTGGATGAGCCGCTCGCGGTCCGGCGGCTCCACGTAGTTGTTCTCCACGTAGGAGAGCACCCGCGCGAACAGCTCGAGCTGGCGGTACGTGGCGTCATCTCGCTCGGCCCGCTCCGCTCGGCCGGGGGCCACGGGCGTGCTGGAGGCACGGCCGCCGGCCTTCGACTTCTCGTCCGCGGCCGCGGGGCCACTCAGGAGGAGGAAGGCGGCCAGCGCCGCGCGCCACGGCTGGGGAAGACGCGTCACGTCGGTACGTCCTTTCACGCAAAGGCCCCGTCAACCCCAGGGC
>NZ_JABBJJ010000268.1 GCF_012933655.1 Pyxidicoccus fallax
CTCCCCCGCCCCCACCCGCGCATCCAGCGAGGACAGCAGGTGCGCGACGTTGCGGTGGGTCAACATGACGCGGCCGTGTCCACCCAGCGCCTCGGGCGCGGGCACGACGAAGGCCAGCCGCTCGGCGGGCACGGGGCCCGCGGTCACCTCACCGGAGTCCGCGGCCCCGCCTTCCACGGGCAGGACGCGAATGCCGGCGGAGACCTGGGAGACATCTCCGGACCGGGCCACGAGCAACAGCCGGGGCCCGTTGGCCGGGAGCAGCGAGTTCAGGTCCAGCACCTCGCCGCGCGAGACGGGCAGGCACGCGCCACCGGCCTCCAGCACGCCCCAGAGCGCGATGACGGATTCAACCGAGGGCTCCAGGCGCAGGGCCACGGGGACTTCGTGCCCCACGCCCTCCTTGCGCAGCCGGGCCGCCAGTCCCCGAGCCCGAGCCGCGAGCTCACGCCAGGTCAGCCGGCGCGCACCCGCGCTGATCGCCACGGCGTCCGGCGTGCGGTCCACGCGGGCCGCGAGCCGCTCCAGCAGTCCGGGCGCGGACGCGTGCTCAACCACCCGAGCGTGTCCAGGTGCGGACGCCCGCGCCTCCACTCGCGCCAATCCGGGCGCGGAGAGATGCGCGCCCGCCCGCGCCAGCAGCTCACGCTCGGCCGGTGTCGCCAGCGGCAGCCGCGACACCCGAAGCTCCGGGTCCGCGAGCGCCGCGCCGAGCAGCGTCTCCAGGTGCCCCGCGAGCCGCACGATGCGCGCCTCGTCGTAGAGCTCCGTGGCGTACTCGATGAAGCCGTGGAAGATGCCGCTCTGGCTCTCGTGCAGCAGGAGCGTCAGCTCGCCCAGCGTCGCACCGAACTGCGCCGGCGTACCCGGCACCTCGACCAGCTTCAGCTCCAGCCCCGGCACCGTCGGAGTCACCGCGGCATCGCGCCCGTGCAGCACGAGGGCGGCATCGGCGACACGCGAGCGCGCCGGGTCCCTCCCGGGGGCCACGATGGGCAGCAGGTGCTCGAAGGGCACGTCCTGGTGGCTGGACGCGCCGATGGTCGTCTCACGCGCGCGGGCCACCAGCTCGCGGAACGACGGGTCGCCTGACGCGTCCGTGCGCAGCGCCATGGCGTGGGCCACGAAGCCGATGAGCGGCTCCAGCTCGCCCCGAGCGCGGTTGCCCACGGGCGTGCCCACCACGATGTCCTCGCGGCCCGAGTAGCGCACCAGCAGCGAGGTGAGCGCGGCCAGCAGCGTCATGAAGGGCGTCACGCCCTCCTTGTGGCTGAACGCGTACAGCGCGGCGCTCAGCTCTCGCGAGAACGCCATGGGGAAGCGCGCCCCGCGCAGGTGCGAGTCCACGCCTCGCGGCCGGTCCGACGGCAGCTCCAGCGAGGGCGGCAGCTCCGCCAGCACGTCGCGCCAGTACGCCTCCTGGTGTGCGAGCGCGCCTCCCGCCAGCGAGCGGCGCTCCCAGGCCGCCGCGTCCACGTACTGCACGGGCAGCTCCGGCAGCGGCGCCGGGCGGCCTTCCTTGAAGGCCTGGTAGTTCACCGCCATCTCGCGGAAGAACGCCACCAGCGACAGCGTGTCCGCGGCGATGTGGTGCACCGTCAGGAGCATCAGGTGGTCCGCCTCCGCCAGCCGCAGCAGGCGGGCGCGGACGATGGGGCCCTTCTCCAGCGAGAACGGCAACACCGCCTCGTCCAGTGCGAGCCGCAGCGCCTCCGCCTCGCGGTCACCCGCGTGCTCGCGCAGGTCCGCCACCGGAACGGTGATGCGAACCTCGGCCGCGAAGTGCTGCCGCACGCGCCCTTCTTCCACGGTGTACGTGGCGCGCAGCATCTCGTGCCGGCGGATGACCTCGTTGACGCTCCGCTCCAGCACCTCCACGTCCAGCGCGCCCTTGAGCCGCACCGCCAGGGGCATGTTGAGGGACGGGTTGCCCGGGTCGAGCTGCTCCATCCGCCAGACGCGCTCCTGCACCACGGACAGGGGCTGCTCGCCCGCGCGGTCGATGCGGTACATCACCTCCTGCGCCGCCGCGCCCTCCGCCGGGAAGGCCGACTGGAGCATCGCCTCGATGCGCGCGGAGATGCCCGCCACGGTGGGCGCCTCGAACAGCGCGCTCAGCGGGAGCTGCACGGCGAACGTCTCGCGCAGGCGGGTCAGCATCTGCGCCGCCATCAGCGAGTTGCCGCCCAGCTCCAGGAAGTCGTCGTTGAGGCCAATCTCCACCGGCCCCAGGCGCTCGCGCCAGATGTCCATCACCCGCTGCTGGATGTCCCCCACGGAAGTGGGCGGCACGGGCACCACAGCGGCCGAGAGCGACTCGGCCATGGCGGCCACGGCGGGCTTCGCCTCGGCGGCGGGCGTCACGCGCGGCAACACCGGAAGCGGCTGGTGCTCCAGCCGGCAGGGCTTCTCCTCGAACGGGTACGTCGGCAGCGGGACACGGCGACCGGAGTCGGCGCCGTGGAACTTCTCCCACGCCACGTCCACGCCCGCGCACCACAGGTCGCCCAGCGTCTGGAGCAGGCCGGGGTAGTCACCGTCCGTACGACGGCGGCGCAGCGACGGAACGGCGAGCAGCCGCTTGTCCTTCCGCGAGTGGTAGCGGCCCTGCGCGGTGAGGTCCGTTCCCGGCCCCACCTCCAGCAGGACGCTGCAGCCGTCGCCGATGAGCACCTCCAGGCCCGCGGCGAAGCGGACCGGCTGGCGCATCTGCCGGGCCCAGTACGCGGGGTCGGTGGCCTCCTCGGGGCGAATCCACGTGCCGGTGAGGCTGGACACGTAGGGCAGCTCCGGCTTCTTGAGGCGCAGCGCGGACACGGCGCGCGCCAGGTCCGGCATCAGCGGCTCCACCGCGCTGGAGTGGAACGCGTGCGCGGCGGGCAGCCGCACCACGCCCACGCCCTTGGCGGAGAGCTCACCCTCCAATCGGGCGATGGCCTCCACGGGGCCCGAGACGACACACCGCCCGGGGCCGTTCACCGCCGCCAGCGAGATTCCCTCCCCGAGAAGCGGAAGGAGTTCCTCCTCCTTGAGGCCCACCGCGAGCATTGCCCCCGGAGGCATCCGCGACATCAACGCGCCGCGCACCACCGCGAGCCGGAGTCCGTCCTCCGGCGACAGCACGCCCGCGATGCAGGCCGCCGCGTACTCGCCGTAGCTGTGCCCCAGCAGCGCCTGGGGCTTGAGGCCCCACGACATCCAGAGCCGCGCCAGCGAGTGCTCGACGATGAAGAGCGCGGGCAGCGCCACGCGCGGGTCCGTCAGCTTCCGGGCGGCGGCCTCTTCCTCCGCCGACGTCGCCAGCAGGAGCAGGCGCACCTCCGCCTTCAGGGACGGCTCCAGCCGGGCCAGCGCGGCGTCCACGTCCTTGCGGAACCCGGGCTCGGCCTCGTACAGCTCGCGGCCCATGGCCACCGCTTGCGCGCCCTGGCCCGGGAAGAGGAAGGCGACGCGGCGGTTGCGGCCGGCCTCCACGTCGGCGTGCTCGCGCAGCCGCTCCACCAGCTCGGACCGGCTGGAGGCCACCACGGCGCGCCGGTGCTCGAAGGCGCGGCGTCCGACGTTGTGCGTGAAGGCCACGTCCTCCAGCGAGAGCGACGGGGTGCCCTCCACATGCGACGCCAGCCGCTGCGCCATGGCCTCCAGGGCCGACGGCGTGCGCGCGGACAGCGTCACGAGCTGCTGCGGCCGGGCCTTCCGCTGCTCCGCCGCCACCGCGGGCGCCTCTTCGACCACCACGTGCGCGTTGGTGCCGCCAATGCCGAAGGAGCTGATGCCCGCACGGCGCGGCGCCTCACCGCGCTTCCACGAGCGCAGGGTGGTGTTGACGAAGAAGGGGCTCTTGTCGAAATCGATCTCCGGGTTGGGGCGCTCGAAGTGGAGGCTCGGAGGCAGCTCCTGGTTCTCCAGCGACAGCACCACCTTGATGAGTCCGGCCACGCCGGCCGCCGCGTCCAGGTGGCCCAGGTTCGTCTTGAGCGAGCCGATGGCGCAGTCGCCCTTGCGCTCCGTCGTCTTGCGGAAGGCGCGGGTCAGCGCGGCGATTTCGATGGGGTCGCCCAGCGACGTGCCGGTGCCGTGGGCCTCGATGTAGTCGATGTCATCGCCCCCGAGCCCCGCGTACGCCAGCGCGTCGGCGATGACCTCCGCCTGCCCCTCGATGCTGGGCGCGGTGTAGCCGACCTTCTGCTGGCCGTCGTTGTTGACCGCGGAGCCCTTGATGACGGCGCGGATGTGGTCGCCGTCGCGCAGCGCGTCCGCCAGCGGCTTGAGCACCACCACGCCCACACCGTTGCCGGCCACGGTGCCCGCGGCCTTCGCGTCGAAGGCGCGGCAGTGGCCGTCCGGCGAGTAGATGAGCCCTTCCTGGTACAGGTAGCCCGTCTTCTGGGGACTGGCGATGCGCACGCCACCCGCGAGCGCGATGTCGGACTGCCGCGTGAGCAGGCTCTGGCAGGCCATGTGGATGGCCACGAGGCTCGTGGAGCACGCGGTGTAGACGGCGACGCTCTCGCCCCGGAGCTGGAGCTTGAAGGACGCCTTCATCGCCAGGCTCTCCGGACCGGCGGTGGCCAGGTCCAGCCCCGCGCCCGCGTCCTTGCGCGCCTCGCTCAGCAGCGACAGCAGGTGCCCGCTGGAACCGGCGCCCGCGTAGAGCGAGATGCGGCCCTTGTAGCGCGCGGGGTCATACGCCGCGTCCTCCAGCGCCGCCCAGGCGCACTGGAGGAAGGCGCGCTGCTGCGGGTCCATCCACTGCGCCTCGCGCAGGGGGACGTCGAAGAAGTCGTGGTCGAAGCGGTCCGCGTTCTCGAGGATGCCGCCAGCGCGGATGAAGCGCGGGTGCTTCCACAGCTCCTCGGGGATGAGCGGCGAGCGCTCCGTCTCCGCCTCGGGCCACGTCGAGATGGACTCCGTGCCCGCGCGGAGGTTGCCCCAGAACTCCTCCAGCGTCGTGGCGCCGGGGAAGCGCCCCGCCATGCCGATGATCGCGATGTCGTTCCCGGTGTCGTCGCTCTGCATGTCGTCGATCTCAGCCATTGCCCTGGTTCCCCCGTCTGCCCTGCCGGCGAATCGCCTGCCGCCGCTGCTGGGCGCGATCCACGTGGGCCTCGTTGTCCCGTGCGTCCGCCGTCTCGCCATCCCCTTCCAGGGACATGGCGAAGGCGCGGACCGTCGGATGTTCGAAGAAGCGCGTCGCCGGGACCTCCCGCTTCAGCTCGTCCCGGAGCAGCGCGCACGCCTTGACCACGGACATGGAGCTACCGCCCAGGTCCGCGAAGAAATGGTCCTCCACCCCAACCCGCTCCACGCCCAGCACCTTCGCCCACAGCTCCGCCAGCTGGCGCTCCAGCGCCGTGGTGGGCTCCGCGAACGTGCTTCCCGCCGGCCGCGCCACGTCCGGCTCCGGCAGCGCCGCCCGGTCCAGCTTGCCCACGGGCGTCAGCGGTAGCGCCGTCAGCGGCACCAACGCCGACGGCACCATGAACTCCGGCAGCGACTCCGCCAGGAACGTCCGCAGCGCGCGGGGCTCCAGCGTCTCGCCCTGTCTTGGGACGGCATAGGCCACCAGCCGCTTGCCACCGGCGGGGTCCGGCTTCGCCACCACCACCGCCTCGGCCACCGCCGGGTGCTTGCGGAGCGCCTCCTCCACCTCACCCGGCTCCACGCGGTAGCCGCGCACCTTCACCTGCGCGTCCATGCGGCCGAGGAACTCCAGCGTCCCGTCCTCGCGGTAGCGGACCTGATCGCCGGTGCGGTACAGCCGTCCGCCCTCTTCCGGACCGAAGGCATCCGGGACGAACCGCTCCGCCGTCAGCTCCGGCCGCCCGAGGTAACCCCACGCGAGCCCGTCGCCGCCGATGAGCAGCTCGCCCGGCACGCCCGGGGGCACCAGCCGCAGGCCGCGGTCCACCACGTACACGCGCGTGTTGGCGATGGGACGACCGATGGGCACCGGCCCGTCGGCGAGCGAGCCCTCCATCACATGGCAGCAGGCGAAGGTGGTGCTCTCCGTGGGCCCGTAGCCGTTGACGAGGATGCCGCCGCGCGCGAGCCGCTCGCGCACCACCGCCGGAGGCAGCACGTCACCGCCGGCCAGGACCTGGCGCACGCCGTCCAGCGCGTCCGGCCGGGCGGCGGAGATGGCCTCGAAGAGCGCGGCCGTCAGCCACAGCGTCGTCACGCCGTGGTGGACCAGCACGTCCTTCAGCGAGTCCACCGTGGGCGTCGTCGGCGGGAAGAGGACCAGCCGCGAGCCGTGCAGCAGCGCGCCCCACAGCTCGAAGGTGGCGGCGTCGAAGCAGATGGGCGCGAGCTGGAGGAATACCTCCTCCGGTCCGAACCGGGCGTAGCGGCTGCCGAGGACGAGCCGCGCCACCGCGCGCTGCGGAACGCACACGCCCTTCGGACGCCCCGTGGAGCCCGAGGTGTACATGACGTACGCCAGCGACTCCGCCGGCACCCGGATGCCGGGAGACGTCTCCGGCTCACGGGCCACCTCGCTCCACGCCTCGTCGAGCAGCACCACCGTGGCGCTCCCGGAGGGCAGCAGCTCCAGCACGGACCGCTGCGCCAGCACCACGGACAGGCGCGTGTCCTCCACCATGAAGGCCAGGCGCTCGCGCGGGTACGTGGAGTCCAGCGGCACGTACGCGCCTCCCGCCTTGAGGATGCCGAGCATCCCCACCACCAGCTCCAGCGAGCGCTGCACGCACAGGCCCACCGGTGTACCCGGTCCCACGCCACGTCCGCGCAGGTACCACGCGAGCTGGTTCGCGCGCCGGTCCAGCTCGCCGTACGTGAGCCGGGCCTCGCCACACTCGGCCGCCACCGCGTCGGGTGTCCGCGCGGCCTGGGCCTCGAACAGCTCGGCGAGGCAGGCCTCGCGCGGGTACGCGGCCGTGGTGTCGTTCCACTCCACCAGCAGGCGCTGGCGCTCCGCCGCGTCCATCATCGGCAGGTCGCCCACGCGCTGGCCAGCGTCCGCCACCGCGCCCTCCAGCAACACGCGCAGCTGCGTCATCAACCGCGAAGCCGTGGCCGGCGTGAAGAGGTCCGCGTCGTACTCCAGCGTCCCGGAGAGCCCGTCCCCGGAGTCGAAGAGCGACAGGGTGAGGTCGAACTTCGCGGTGCCGGAGGCCAGGTCCACCGGGCGCATGGCGAGCCCCTCGGGGGCGTCCCACTTCGCGCCCTCGTTCAGCGCCAGCACCACCTGCACCAGCGGCGCGTGGCTCAGGCTGCGCGGCGGCTGCAGGGCCTCCACGAGCTTCTCGAAGGGCACGTCCTGGTGGGCGTAGGCCTCCAGCGTCGTCGCGCGCACGCGGTGGAGCAGCTCGCGGAAGGTGGGGTTGCCGCCCAGCCGCGTGCGCAGCACCAGCGTGTTGACGAAGAAGCCGATGAGGTCTTCCAGGCCGGGCTGCTGGCGGCCGGCGATGGGCGAGCCCACGCACACGTCCTCCTGCCCGGACACGCGGGACAGCAGGAGCTGGAACGCGGCGAGCAGGCCCATGAAGGGCGTGACGCCCTCGCGGCGGCAGAGGACGCGGAAGCGCTCGTACAGGTCGGCGGGCAGGTGGACGCGGACGGTGTCCCCGCGGAAGCGCTGGAGGCTGGGGCGCGGGAAGTCCGTGGGCACCTCCAGGACGGGCGGTGCCCCCGCGAGCTGCTTGCGCCAGTAGCGCAGCTGCGCCTCCAGCGCCTCGCCCTTCAGCCACTCGCGCTGCCACACGGCATGGTCCGCCGGCTGGAGCGTGGGCTCCGGCAGCGGCGACGGCCGCCCGTGCAGCTCCGCCCCGTACAGCGCGGCCAGCTCGCGGGTGACGACGCCCAGGGACCAGCCGTCGGAGATGATGTGGTGCAGCGTCAGGACGAGCAGGTGCTTCGTCTCACCCGTGCGAAGCAGCAGCGAGCGGAAGAGCGACCCATCGGACAGGGAGAACGGCCGGCGGGCCTCGGCGGTGGCGGCGCGCAGGGCCTCCGCCTCGCGCTCCGCCTCGGCCACGTTGAGCAGGTCCACCACCGGCAGGGAGACCGTCACCTCCGGGTGGATGACCTGCACCGGCTCGCCGGCGTGGCTCGCGAACGTGGTCCTCGGCGATTCGTGACGGCGGAACAGCGCGGCCAGTGCGCGCTCGAACGCGGGCACGTCGAGCGGCCCCTCCAGCCACGCCGCCCAGACGACGTTGTAGAGCGCCGTGCCCGGCTGGAGCTGCTCCAGCAGCCACAGCCGCTCCTGCATCGCGGACAGCGGCAGCGGGCCTCCCCGGGGCACGGGGACGATGGGCGGCGGGCGCGCGGCTCCGTCCGCCTGACGGGCCGCGCGGATGCGCTCGGCCAGCCGTCCCACCGTGGGGTCCTCGAAGAGGTCCCGCAGCGACAGGGACACGCCGAACGTGGCCTGGATGCGAGCGACGACCCGCGTGGCCAGCAGCGAGTGCCCTCCCAGGTCGAAGAAGCTGTCGTACGCGCCGACACGTGAGACGCCGAGCAGTTCCTCGAACAGTCCGGCGACCAGCTCCTCCTCCGGTCCGCGCGGCGCGGTGGAGCCGGAGGACGTCTCCTCCGAGAACTCGGAGCGGGTGGGCTCCGGCAGCGCGCGCCGGTCCAGCTTGCCGTTGGGCGTCAGCGGCAGCCGCTCCAGCACCATGAAGGCGGAGGGCACCATGTACGCGGGCAGGTGCTCGGTGAGGAACTCGCGGAGGGCGGCCGGCGTCGGACGCGCGGCCTCCTCCCCGGAAGGAACCACGTACGCCACGAGGCGCCGCGCTCCGCCCATGGCGTCCTCGCGCGCGAGCACGACGGCCTGCCGCACCGACGGGTGCCCGAGCAGCGCGGCCTCGACCTCGCCGGGTTCGACACGGAAGCCACGCACCTTCACCTGCGTGTCCATGCGCGCGACGAACGTCACCACGCCGTCCGGCAGCAGCCGGACCCGGTCGCCCGTGCGGTACAGGCGGGCACCGGGGACGCGGGAGAACGGATGCGGAACGAAGCGCTGCGCGGTCAGCTCCGGCCGGCCGAGGTAGCCCCACGCCAGGCCATCGCCCCCGAGCCACAGCTCGCCGATGCCACCCGGCGGCACCGGATGGAGGTCCTCGTCGAGCACGTACTGTTCCGTGTTCGCCAACGGCCGGCCGATGGGGATGGTCGTCGCCCCTTCCGGCACCTCGCGGACGTGGTGCCACGTGGAGAAGGTGGTGCTCTCCGTGGGGCCGTAGCCGTTGAGCAGGCGCTCCGGCGGGCCCTCACGCAGGACCTGCCGCACCGGCTTCGGCTCCAGCGCCTCGCCTCCGACGAGGAGCTGTCGCATTGCACGGAAGGCGTCCGGGACTTCGGCCGCGACCTGGTTGAACCACGTCGTGGTGAGGAACATCGTGCTGATGCCCTGCTCCCGCAGCCACCCGGCGAACGCGCTCGGGACGAGCGCCGTCTCCCGGTCCACGCCCACCAGCCGCGCGCCGTTGAGCAGCGCGCCCCAGATCTCGAACGTGGCCGCGTCGAACGAGGCATTGGACGCCTGCGCGATGCGGTCCTCGGGCGTCAGCCGGACGTAGTTCGTGTCCACCACCAGCCGGACCACGGCGCGGTGGGGAACGCAGACGCCCTTGGGTGTGCCGGTGGAGCCGGAGGTGTAGATGACGTAGGCCGCGTCCTCGGCGCCCGCTCCGGAATCCGGCGCCGTGGCCGGCATTCCTTCGAGCGCGCCCTCCCCGTCCAGCGCCAGCACCCGCACGCCGTCCACGGGCAGCGCGCCGCGCAGCCGCTCCTGGGTGAGCAGCACCGGCGCGCCCGCGTCCGCGAGCATCCACGCCAGCCGCTCGCGCGGGTATGCCGGGTCCAGCGGCACGTAGGCCGCTCCCGCCTTGAGGATGGCCACCATCCCCACGACGAGGTCCACGGAGCGCTCCACGCAGAGGCCCACGGTGGAGCCCCGTCCCGCCCCGAGCGCCCGGAGCCGGTGCGCCAGCCGGTTCGCCCGCGCGTCCAGCTCCGCGTAGGTGAGCGTGTTGCCACCGAAGGACAACGCGACGGCCTCGGGCGTCCGCCGGGCCCACGCCTCGAACAGCGCGTGCACGGTGGCCTCGCGCGGGTACGCGGTATGCGTGGCGTTCCACTCCACCAGCACGCGTTGGCGCTCGGCATCCGCCAGAAGCGACAGGTCACCGAGCCGCCGCTCCGGCGCGGCGATCATCTCCCGCAGCACGGCCCGCCAGTGCTCCAGCAGCCTCGCGGCGGCCTCGGGCTGGAGGCGCTCCAGGCGGTACTGCAATCGCAGCCGGAGCGCGCGGCCCGGCAGGGCCACGGCGGTCAGCGGATAGTGCGTGCGCTCGAAGACGTGGACGTCGCGCACCTCCAGCCCGGCCGCGCCCCGGGTGAGCGCGGCGTCCAGCGGGTAGTTCTCGAACGCGAGCAGGCTCTCGAAGAGCGGCGCGCCCCGGGGCACCTCGCTCCATCCCTGCAACAGGGGGAGCGGGACGTGCTCGCGCTGGCTCAGCTCCATCAACCCCGCGTGCAGCTCGCGCAGCCACGGCACGAGCTTCGCCGTGGAGCGCACCCGCGCGCGCACGGGCAGCGAGTGGATGAACAGGCCCACCGCCTCGTCGATGCCGGGCAGCTCCGCCGGGCGGCCCGAGAGCGTCGTCCCGAAGACGACGTCCTCGCCGCCGCCATACCGCGACAGCAGCAGGGCCCACGCGCCGTGCACCAGCGTGCTCGGCGTCAGGCCGTGGCGCCGAGCGAAGTCCTGGAGCGCCGAGGTGCCCGCCTCGTCCAGGGACACCTCGCACTCGCCCGTGTCACGCGAGGCCGGGGTGCCACCCTCCGCGGGCAGCGGCGTGGGCGCGTCGATTCCCGCGAGCTGGTCGCGCCAGAAGGACGCGTCCTGCTCGGGGCGGCGGTGCTTCAGCCACTCGATGTACGCGCGGAAATCCATGGCGGCGGAGGGCCGCCACGTCCCGCCGCTCGCGAGCACGCCGTACGCCTCCAGCACCTCGCTCAGCACTCGCGCGATGCTCCAGCCGTCCAGCAGCAGGTGGTGGAAGCTCCACACGCACCGCCAGCTCCCCTCCTCCAGGCGCAAGAGCGTCAGCCGCATCGGCGGCGCCCGCGTGAGGTCGAAGCCCCGCGCGCGGTCCTCGCGCAGGAAGTCCTCCAACCGGCGGCGCTGCTCGTCCACGGAGGAAGGCCGCCAGTCCTGCTCGTCCCAGGGCAGCACGACCTGGGCGTGCACCACCTGGAGCGGCGCTTCCAATCCTTCCCACAGGAAGGACGTACGGAGCGCGGGATGGCGGTCCAGGACCGCGGCCCACGCTCCGCGCAGCGCGCTCACGTCGAGCGGTCCGCCGAGCGTCCAGCTCACCTGCTCGAAGTACGCCTCCGTCCCTGGCTCCAGCAGCACCTGGAACAACAGGCCCTGCTGGAGGGGCGACAGCGGGTAGCGCGTCTCGGCGGTAGCCGTCGTGCCCCCCGCATCCGCGCTGACCGGGGCCAGCACCACCGGGGTCTCACCGCTCCCGAGCACCTGGGCCAGCCCGGCCACCGTCGGGTGCTGGAAGAGCTGTCGCGCCGTCAGGTGGAGTCCCGCCTGACGTGCCCGGGCGATGACCCTCAGCGCGAGGATGGAGTCGCCGCCCAGCGCGAAGAAGTCATCCTCCACGCCCACCTGCTTCACGCCCAGCAGCGACGACCACAGCTCCGCCAGACGGCTCTCGGTCTCCGTCCTCGGCGCGACGTACTCGCGTTCCGCGGCCCGCACGCCCTCCGGTGCGGGGAGCGCCTTGCGGTCCACCTTGCCATTGGGCGTCAGTGGGAGCGCGTCGAGCAGCACGATGGTCGAAGGCACCATGTGCTCGGGGAGCGCCCGTCGCGCGAAGGCGCGCAGCGACTCCTCGGACAGCGCGGCGCCGGGCCGGGGCACGACGTACGCCACCAGCCGTGCGCCGCCGGGAACGTCCGCCCGCGCCACCACCACGACCTGACCGACGCCCGGCTCTCTCGCCAGCGCGGCTTCAATCTCCCCGGGCTCCACGCGGAAGCCGCGGATCTTGAGCTGGTGGTCCACGCGGCCCAGGAACTCCACCGTGCCGTCCGCCCGCCAGCGCGCGCGGTCTCCCGTCCGGTACATGCGCGCACCGGGGACATCACTGTACGGGTCCGGCTGGAAGCGCTCGGCCGTCAGCTCCGGCCGCGCGTGGTAGCCGCGAGCGACGCCCACGCCACCGATGAACAGCTCGCCGGGCACGCCGAGCGGCACGGGGCGCAGCTCCGCGTCCAGGACGTACAGCGACGTGTTGGCGATGGGCGTGCCGATGGGAACCGGCCCGGGCTCCGCGCCCACGCGGTGCGTGGAGGACCAGATGGTGGTCTCCGTGGGGCCGTACATGTTGAGGAGCTCGCCGCCCACGGTGTCCCGCAGCCGCGCGGCCAGCTCCGCCGGGAGCGCCTCGCCGCCCACCAGCATCCGCCGCAGGCCCGCGAGCGCACCCCGGGCATCGGGCTCCAGCAGCAGCGCCTGGGCCAGGGAGGGCGTTCCCTGCAGGTGGGTGACGCCGTGCTCACGGATGCGCGCGGGAATCGACTCCGCGGCCACGGCGCCCTTCTCGCCGTGCACGATGACCTTGAAGCCACGCGCCAGCGTCCAGAGCAGCTCCAGCACGGAGATGTCGAAGGACACGCTCGTCACCGCGAGCCACGTGCCCGGCGTGGCGCCGATGCGCGCGTCCATGCCCGCGAAGAAGCTGACGACATTGCGGTGCGGAATCAGCACGCCCTTGGGGCGGCCGGTGGAGCCGGACGTGTAGAGGACGTACGCGAGGTTGTCCGGGCCCACGCCGCACGCGGGCACGGAGTCCGCCAGCTCGGGTCCGGCCGGTGGATCCAGCAGCACCACGGCGCGCCCGCTGGACTGGAACGTCGGCGCCAGATGGCGGTGCGCGAGCACCACGGGCGCCGCCGCGTCCTCCAGCATGAGGGCGAGCCGCTCCTCCGGGTACGCGGGGTCCAGCGGCAGGTACGCGCCGCCGGCCTTGAGGATGCCCAGCAGTCCCACGACGAGGTCCACCGAGCGGTCCGCGCAGAAACCGACCACGCGCTCTGGTCCCACGCCCTGCGCGCGCAGCCGCCACGCCAGTGCGTTGGCCCGCCGGTCCAGCTCACGCCACGTGAGCGCCACGTCGCCGCAGCGCACGGCCACCGCATCGGGCTCGCGCGCGGCCTGGGCCTCGATGAGCGTGTGGATGCACGCGTCCGGATACTCCGTGCGCGTGGCGTTCCAATCCACCAGCACCTGGCGCCGCTCGGGCTCCGGAAGCAACGAGAGCGCGGAGATGCGCGTCTCCGGGGCCGAGACCACGGCATCCAGCAGCACCTGGAACCGCTGCACCAGCCGGGCGGCGGTGGCCTGCTCGAAGAGGTCCGAGGCGTACTCGAGCCAACCCTCCAGCCCGTTCGCGCCGCGCGCGAGGGACAGGGTCAAATCGTAGGGCGTGGCACCGGGGTCCAGCGCCACGCGGCGCGACTCCAGACCGGGCAGCGCCAGCTCCGCCCCAGGCTCGGGCTGGAGCACGAACAGCACCTGGAACAAGGGCGCGCGGGAGCGGTCCCTCGCGGTCTGCACGGCATCCACCACCCGCTCGAAGGGAACGCCGCGGTGGGCGAAGGCCTCGAGCGTCAGCTCGCGCGTCCGGCCCAGCAGCTCCCGGAAGCGAGGGGAACCCGCGAGGTCCCCACGGAGGACGAGCAGGTCGAGGAAGTTGCCGATCAACCCCTCCAGCCCGGCCCGGTCTCGCCCGTTGACGGGAGTACCGATGCAGAGGTCTTCCTGGCCCGAGTGCCGCGCCAGCAGCACCTGGAAGGCGGCCAGCAGCGTCATGAAGAGCGTGGCGCCCTCGCCTCGGCCGAGCGCCTCCAGGCGCGCGGTGAGGGGCTCCGGGATGTGCAGCGAGATGCGTCCGCCGCGGTAGGACGGCATGGGCGGGCGCGGATGGTCCGTCGGAAGCTCCAGGGCGGCGGGGACTCCCGCGAGCCTCTGCTTCCACCAATCCATCGCGGGGGAGCGCGCGGCTTCCTCGTCACGTGCGCTGCGCCAGCGCACGACGTCGGGATACTGGAAGGGCAGGCCCGGCAGCGTGCCCTCCTTCCCCGCCGCGAAGGCGGCGTAGAGCGCGCTCAGCTCACGCGCGAGGATGGCGAACGAGCCTCCATCCGACGCGATGTGGTGCATCACCACCACGAGCAGGTGTTCCTGGTCATCGAGCTGGATGAGCTTCTTCCGGAGGACCTCCCCCTTCGTGAGGTCGAAGGGCGCGCGAGCCTCCTCCCTCGCCAGCCGGAGCGCCGCTTCCTCGCGCTCGGCCGCCGGAACCGAGCGAAGGTCCACCCGCGGCAGCCAGGGGGAGCCCCCCAGCCCGGAAATCTGCGACGGCGTGCCGTCCTCCTCGCTGAACATCGCCCTCAGGGCCGCGTGCCGTCTCTGGAGCACGGCGAACGCGGCCTGCAGCGCCGATTCATCCAGCTTCCCGGTGAGCCGCACCGCGGCGGGCAGGTGGTACGCGGGATTGCCTCGCTCGAGCTGCTCGAAGAGCCACAGCCGCTGCTGCGCGGCGGTGAGCGGAGCCGGCCGCGGCGCATCCTCGTCCGTACTGTCCTTGCTGGCGACCAGCTCCGGAAGCGCCGCTTCACCTCGCGCCTCGAAGACCTTGCGCGCCAGCTCGGCCACGGAGGGACCCTGGAGCAGGACCTCCATCCTTAGGACGGTGCCCAGGGCCTCGATGTCGTTCGCCAGCTCGACGGCGCCCAGTGAGTCCAGCCCGAAGGACGTGATGGGCACGTCCCGCGCCAGCGTCTCCGCACGGACGCGGAGCCGGCTGGCGATGCGCGCCAGCAGCCACGTCTCCAGCTCCTCGACGGTGGACGGCGTCGACGGAGCCACCGCTTCGCCCGGCGTCTCCGCGGCTTCCGGCACACCCGCGTCCGCCTCGCTCCAGGTGAGGAGCGCCCGGGCCGTACCGGCGAGCAGCTCCGCCCGGCACGCGCGGCGCTGAATCTTGCCGCTGGACGTCTTGGGCAGGGCACCCGGCTCGATGAGCACGAGCGTGTGCAGCTGCACCTCGTGCGTCTCGGACAGGCCCCGGCGCGTGGCGGCCACGACCTCTTCGGGCGTCCACGCCTTGCGCGGATCCACCTCGTACATGACGGCGAGCCGCTCCTGGCCGTCCACCTCGATGGAGAACGCCGCGCCGCAGCCCGGCCGCAGCGCGGGGTGGCTGCGCTCCAGCGTCAGCTCCAGGTCCTGCGGATGCAGGTTGCGCCCGCGCAGGATGATGAGGTCCTTGCGCCGGCCCACGACGAACAGCTCACCGTCGCGCATCAGGCCCAGGTCCCCCGTGCGCAGGAAGCGCTGGCCGCTCGCGTCGCCTTCCAGCGTCGCGCCGAAGGTGGCCTCGCTCTCCTCGGGACGCTCCCAGTAGCCGTGGGCCACGCTCGGCCCGGAGACCCAGATCTCCCCCACCCGCTCCGGCGGGCAAGGGCGCCGCGTGTCCGGATCCACGACGAACAGCGTCTGATCCGGCATCGTCCCGCCGCAGCCCACGAGCGGCCGCGCACTTCCGGCCTCGCGAGCCTCCACGGCCTCGTTGCGCTCCAGCGCCGCCGCGTCCCAGCTCCGCGTGAGCACGCCCTCGCCCTTGCGCCCTCCCGAGGCGATCAGCGTCCCTTCCGCGAGCCCGTAGCACGGATAGAGCGCACCGGCCTTGAAGCCGTTGGGAGCGAAGGCCTCCACGAAGCGCGTCATCACCTCCGGACGGATGGGCTCCGCGCCGCAGAAGGCCAGCTCCCAGCGGCGCAGGTCCAGGCCCTCGCGCTCAGCGGGAGGCACCTTGCGCACGCACAGGTCGAAGGCGAAGCACGGGCCACCGCTGATGGTGCCGCCGAAGCGCGTGAGCGACTCCAGCCAGAAGCGCGGGCGCCGGAGGAACGCGAGCGGCGACAGGAGCGCCACCGGGAAGCCCGCGTACAGCGGCTGGAGGATGCCGCCGATGAGGCCCATGTCGTGATACGGCGGCAGCCAGATGACGCCCACGCTGTCGTCGCGCACCTGGAACGCGTGCGAGATGAGCCCCAGGTTGTGCAACAGGTTGCCGTGGCTCAGCCTCACGCCCTTCGGATCACCCGTGGAGCCGGACGTGTACTGGAGGAACGCGAACGTGTCCCCGCGTGGATCCGGCCGCAGCCAGCCCGACTCCGTTCCCTCGGCGAGCGCGTCCGTGGCCACCCAGCGCAGCGACGCCAGCTCCGGCGCGCCCTCGAAGAGCCCCTCCCCCATCTCCTGGATGAAGGCGGTGGTGAGCACGACGCTCGCGCGGGCATCCCGGATGATGGCGCGCAGCCGCGGCAGCGTCCGGTCCAGCCGTGTGGGATCCGGAGGGTACGCGGGCACGGCTATCAGCCCGGCGTACAGGCAGCCGAAGAAGCCCGCGACGTACTCCAAGCCCGGCGGGTAGAGGAGCACGGCGCGCTCCCCCGCCTTCGCCAGCGACTGGAGCGCCGCGCCGATGCGCCGCGCCCGCAGGTCCAGTCCCGCGTAGCTCAGGACGGTGTCGTCGCCGCCGTCTTCCAGGAAGGTGTAGAGGGGTTGCTCTCCGAGCGTACGAGCGCGGGTTTCAAGCAACTCCAGGAGGGTCGCAGCCGGGGGGGTTCGCGCGGAGAAAGGTGCCATGTTCGCCGAAGAGGGGGGGCCCTGGATATCGTCGGTGGTGCGCGGCGCGCAAGATAGGCTGCGAACGCCGGCAATCCGGATCTGGCGATCGAGACGAACCGCGCGAGCACGCGTATCCTCGGCGGATGCGCGGGTCACCAGGGCCGTGGTGCCGGCTGTAGCTCTCAGGCTGGTTACAGGGGACGCGAATGTATCAAAGACCGGAGCCGGACCGCGTGACCCGTGAGGACGTCCCCTTGGCCGCAGACCCGATGAATCGAGGTAGCCAGGACCCGCGAGACGCCGCGCCCCTCGCGCTCGAACGGCTCCCGCCCAACGCGCTCACCCTCTTCCGCCTGTCGGGGCTCATTCGCGTCCCGGTGTATGGCGTCCTCGGCGTGCTCGTGGCCTTCGTGCTGTCGAGGACGGGCCTGGGCGGGTGG
>NZ_JABBJJ010000269.1 GCF_012933655.1 Pyxidicoccus fallax
GGGCGGGTACGGGTACACGGGGTCCTTCCAGGTCCTCGACGACACGAGGGTCGTCTTCAGAATCCCCCGGGGAGTGCGCTCGGGCCCCATCTCGCTCGGGACGCCCGCTGGCTTCACGGCTTCCGCGGAGAGCTTCACCGTCCAGTCCGAGAGCGCGCCCACCCTCACCGGCTTCGCCCCGGCCCGGGGCGGCCCCGGGACGGAGGTGCTGCTCGAAGGCTCCGGCTTCACCGGGCTCACCGAGGTCCGCTTCAACGGGGTGAAGGCGGAGCACTTCTCGTCGTATCTCGGGAGTGACACGCGGCTGTTCATCGTGGTGCCACCGGGAGTCACCACCGGTCCCATCACCGTGGTGAACACCCGGGGCAGCGCCACCTCCTCGTCCAGCTTCATCGTCGACGCGGGGAGCACCGTGACGCTCACCGGCATCAGCCCCGCCCGGGCCGCGGTGGGCGCCACCGTCGAGCTGTCCGGCACGAACCTGACCGGATGCCAGGCCCTCTTCCCCGGCCTCAGCACGGGAGCCCAGGTCCTCTCCAGTACGGGGACGCGGCTGCGGGTCGTCGTGCCGGAGGATGCGTCATCCGGGTCCCTCCAGGTGCGCTGTGCCACGGGCTCGGCGTGGATTGAGTTCACCCTGGCGCCGCCGCCGCGCCTCACGGGCCTCGGTCCGTCGTCCGGCCCCTCCACCGGAGGGACGCGGGTGAGCCTCACCGGCTCGGGCTTCGAGTCGGGTGCCACGGTGTCCTTCGGTGGGGTGGCGGCGAGCGCGGTCACCGTGGTGGATGCCGAGCACCTCACCGCCACGACTCCGGCGCATGCGGTGGGGGTGGTGGACGTGGTGGTCTCCAACCCGAGCGGGAGTCGCGCCACCCTGGGTGGGGGCTTCACGTATGAGCAGGCCCCCGCGCCGGTGCTCACGGGCATTTCTCCGAGCTCCGGACCGACGCGGGGCGGCAGTGCGCTCACGCTCACGGGCTCGAACTTCGTGGCGGGGGCCCGCGTGACGCTGGGCTCCGTCGAGGCCACCGAGGTGACCGTCATCAGTGCCAACACCCTCACCGCCACGGCTCCGGCGCGCGCGGCGGGGAGCGTGGACGTGGCGGTCATCCACCCGGATGGGCAGTCCGCGGTGCTCGCGAGGGGGTTCACCTATCTGGCGCCGCCGGCCATCTCCTCCCTCTCTCCGACTTCGGGCGAGAGCAACGGGGGCCAGCGCGTGAACATCTCCGGCACGGGCTTCCGGACCGGGGCGAAGGTGCGTTTCGGTGGGGTGGCGGCCGAGGACGTGTCCGTCCTCGGTGACACCTCCATCGGGGTCTTCACGCCGGTGCATGCCCCGGGCCTCGTGGACGTGCAGGTGGAGAACGCGGACGGGCAGTCCATCACGTGGGCCGGTGCCTTCACGTACGTGGCCTCGCGGGGGCCGTCCCTCGTGTCCGTGAGCCCGAACACCGGCGTGTCCTCGGGTGGAGAGTCCTTCACCCTGCGCGGCAACGACTTCGCGTTCGGAGCCACCGTGAGCATGGGCGGCGCCAGCGCGACGGGCGTCACCCGGGTGGACTCCACCACCCTCACCGGACGCACCCCCCCGCATGCGCCGGGCAGGGTGGACGTGGTGGTGCGCAACCCGGACGGGCAGACGGCCACGCTCTCGGCCTCCTTCACCTTCAGCCAGGTCCCCGCGCCGGTGGTGACGGGGCTCGGCCCGAGCCAGGGAACCTCCAACGGCGGCACGCGCATCTTCCTCACCGGCAGGTACTTCGTCCCGGGCAGCACGGTGCACGTCGGCGGGGTGCAGGCCACGGAGGTCCACGTGAACGATGCCACCTCGCTCGCCGCGACCACGCCCGCGCATGCGCCGGGGACGGTGGACGTGGTGGTGAGGACTCCCGACGGGCAGACCGGCACCCTGGCGGACGGGTTCATGTACGTCGCGGCTCCCGCGCCGAGCGTCTCGGCCATCAACCCCGGACGGGGTCCGAGCTCCGGTGGGACGCGCGTCACGCTCACGGGGAGCCACTTCGCCCCGGGGGCCACGGTGCTGCTGGGCGGTGCGAGCGCCACCGAGGTGACGTGGGCATCCTCCACCTCACTCACCGCGACCACGAGTGCCCGGGCGGCCGGCACGGTGGACGTGGTGGTGCGCAACCCCGATGGGCAGCAGGCCACCCGGGCTGGAGCCTACACGTACGAGCCCTCACCGGCGCCGACCCTGGCCGCCATCAACCCGGGGCACGGTCCCGCCACGGGAGGCACGCGCGTCACCCTCACCGGTACCCACTTCGCGCCGGGGGCCCAGGTGCTCCTCGGGGGCGTCGCGGCCACGGCGGTGGATGTGAGCAGCGCGACGTCCCTCACCGCGACCACGCCCGCGCACGCGCCGGGCAGGGTGGACGTGGTGGTGCGCAACGCGGACGGGCAGGGCGCCACCCTGGCGGGGGCCTTCACCTACGACGTGCCGCCTCCGCCCAGGGTCGTCTCGGTGGAGCCTCGCGTGGGCCTCTCGACGGGCGGAGCGCGGGTGACCGTCACGGGGACCGGCTTCGGCCCGGGGGCCGCGGTGCGCTTCGGCGGCGTGGCCGCCAGCGAGGTCACCGTCACCAGTGACACGTCACTCTCCGCGATTCTCCCGCCGCAAGCGCCGGGCAGGGTGGATGTGGTGGTGCGCAACACCGATGGACAGGAGGGCGCCCTGCTCGGGGGCTTCACGTACGAGGCGGCCCCGGCTCCCACGCTGTTGGGGCTCGCTCCGGAGCGCGGCCCGGGCAACGGAGGGACAGCGGTGACACTCAGCGGCAGCGGTTTCGCTCCGGGCGCCCGTGTGACGTTCGGCGGTGTGGCGGCCCCGAGCGTGGAGGTGGCGAGTCCGAGTTCCCTCACGGCCACCACGCCGGCCCACGCGGCCGGACGCGTGGATGTCATCGTCACGAATCCGGATGGGCAGGGGGCGACGTTGCCGGGGGCCTTCACCTATGAGGCGGGGCCTCCCCCGGTCCTCGCCGGCGTCTCGCCGGCCTCGGGTCCATCGAGGGGCGGCACCTCGGTCACCCTGCGGGGCTCGGGCTTCGCGTCGGGCGCCACCGTGCGCTTCGGAGGCGTGGCGGCCACCGAGGTGCTCGTGGTGAGTGACACTTCCATCAGTGCCGTCTCGCCGGCCCACGAGCCGGGTCGGGTGGACGTGGAGGTCCTCAACCCGGACGGGGGGCGGGCCTTCCAGTCGGGAGGTTTCCTCTACGAGGTGGATGGGCCCCCGACGGTCTCCTCCGTCAGCCCCAACACCGGCTCCACGAAGGGGGGGACCGTCATCACCGTTCGAGGTCTCAACTTCGCTCCCGATGCCCGGGTGACGCTCGGAGGGGCGGAGGCCACGAACGTCGTCGTGGCCAGCGCGACCTCACTCACGGCCACCACGCCTTCCCACGCCACGCCGGGGACGGTGGATGTGGTCGTCCTCAACCCGGGTGGGGCCAACGGCCGTCTGGAAGGGGGCTTCACCTATACGACGGAGGAGCCTCGGCCGGGCGAAGGTGAGGGCGAGGGCGGAGGGTGTGGCGGTTGCACGGGAGCCCCTGGCCTGCCGGGGGCCGTGCCGTTCCTCCTGCTCGGCCTCGCGCTGCGGCTGCGCCGGAGGGCTTCACGGTGATCTTTAGAGCTGCCAGCGCCTCCTCGACATGAGCAGGGTTCTCTGCCTGGCCAAAGCGGGTGGCAGTCCCGAGGGCAACGGCTGCGCCGAGCGCTTCATTCGCCCCCCTCAAGGAGCAACTGCTCTGGGTGCGCACCTTCTCCTCGGTGGAGGAATCGCGGCGGGCCCTACTGGAGTGGAGCCAACAGCGACACGGCACGATATTGACTACTTCCCGAGCATCGGCCGAGCTACCCTGGCGCGATGGGATGCACCGACCTCGCGCTTTACGCTCCGATTCCACGCGGGCATCGTGTCCGCCTGATTGACTTGAAACGCGCGGGCAGCTTCTTGGTCGGCCCCGTTGACGCCACCCTTGCGATCGATCTCACCACCGGCACGTACTACATTCCCCACGCGCTGTTTTCCGACTTCCGAGCTTGCACCTCGCCAGACATGATCGACGCGGTGATCAACTCGGGCAAATGGCGCATCACCCACACCTACGAAGGGGAAGTGCTCGCCTCAGCAGTGGCCATCAAGGAGTCCGGCGAGTACAACGACGCCTGCACCCGATTGTTTGTCACCCCGTGAGCTTCTTGAAAGGCCCTACCCACCGGTAAGGCCTTTTTCTTCAACACGGGCCTCGCGATGGATATCGCGGGGCCTTCGTGCTTGAGCCGCTGCCCCTGCAAGTGCCAAGGGGCGAGTGGGGGGCAGCGCAGCGACAATCCCAGCCGCATTGCCAGGAATGACTGCATCACGTCGGCCGCGGCCTGGGTGTATTCGAACACGTCCGTGTCGGGAGGGTCAGGGCGAGGGACGTCCCGAGCTCCGTCCGCGCCCCTGGCGAGCCAGCGCCGCCCGCAGCACCCGCACGCGCCAGCCCCAGCGTGCGGGCCGTGCCACCCGGCCCGTCACCGCGAGTTCTGCCTTGTCGAGCGCGTCCTCCACTAGCGCGTCGTGCAGTGGCCGGAACACCACCGGCCACGACAGGCGTGCCGGCCCGCGCGCCGCCATCTCCAGCTCGTGGCGCAGCAGCACTCCACCCTCGGCCGGCTCGACCACCAGGGCGTGCCACCCGTCGAAACCGCGCGGGGCGCGGAAGCGGAAGCGCACGCGCCGCCCCGGCTCGTACCCCTCGACGTCGTAGCGGATGGGGCCGTGCCCCCCGGACGCCCCGACCGCGAGCGGCCGGTCGAAGCGCATGCGCGGCCACCGCTCGTGGGGCCACAGCCCGTCCTCCCGGGACGCGAGCGAGTCGAGCAGGGGCGCGAGCCGCTCCGGCGGGACGGGCAGGAATCGCTCGTGGATGTTGCGGACCTCCATGACACCACCTCCTGGCGATATTAGAGAGCCCTCTCTATAATCACCTCCCATGCCCCGTCCACCCCGCTACGACGCCGACGTCCTGCTCGACGCCGCCCTGGAGTTGCTCGTCACGCAGGGGGCACGCGCGGTGAGCGCGGCGGCCGTGGCCAGACGGGCCGGGGTGCCGAGCGGGTCGCTGTACCACCGCTTCCCCTCGCGCGACGCGCTGCTCGCGGCGCTGTGGCTGCGCACCGTGGAGGCGTTCCAGGCGGAGTTCGGCGCGCACCTGCGCGGCTCCGAGCCGCTGCGCGCGGCGCGCCAGGCCGCCGTGTCGGTGCTCACCTGGACGCGCGCGCACCCCGAGCAGGCGCAGCTGCTCCTGCGGTTCCGCCTGGCGGACCTGCTCGACGGCGCCCTCCCAGCCGAGGCGAAGGCGCGCGCCCGCGCGCTGCGGGGCGCGGCGGAGGAGGGCCTTCGCGCCTTCGCCCAGCGGCTGGGCCTGCCCGAGGAGCGCGTGCGCTTCGCGCTCGTGCACGTGCCCTACGCCGCGGCGCGCGCGAGCCTCACTCGCGGGGAAGTGCCGCCGACCTCGGTCGACGGCCTCGTGGAGGAGACGGTGGACGCGCTGCTCGGGCGCCCACGGCCCGCGCGCCGGCGGGTGCGCTGAGCGTGCCGGCCCGCACCGACCTGTCCACAAAGCCGAGGGAGGCGCAGATGGCTTCCGCCCCTCTTCAGCAGACACGCACTCAGTCGGGGATGAGGTTGCGCGGGACGAGCTGGGTCGTCTTCGGCGCGCCGGCCCGTGTGAAGTCGATTCGCACCGCCACGCCGACGGGCAGCAGCTTCAGGGAGCGACGGAGGACCTGTCGCGGATAATCGAAGGTCGCCACGAAGCGCTTGAGCAGGCCGCTTCCAATGTTCCCATCGTACGCCGCGTCGCTGAAGGCGCCGCGCTTCGCGCTGCGATGGGAATCATGCAATGACCGTTTCGAAGCGGAGCTGCCTGCCATGCGCCAGCTCAGGGGGATTTTGTTTTCCGGTTATTTCCAGGATGATGGATTCCGCTGCCCAACCCGCATCCGGAGGAAGAACCTATGTCCATCCTGCGTGTCGTGAAGCCCTTTCCGCTCGGAGCCGTGCTCGTGTCGGCGGCGGCCCTGCTCGGAGGCTGTGGCGAGCCGCTGCCCGGTGAGGAGGTGAAGCAGGAGGGCGGCACCGTCGCCGCCTTCGACATCCTTCCGCCGTCGGCGACGATGAACTGTACGAAGGTGGGAACGAACGTCTCCTGCTCCGGCAGCGGCGCCAACGGCGTGCAGCCGTACACGTACCAGTGGCAGGTGGTGGATGACTTCGGGAGCGGCCCGACGAGCCCCTACTGGTGGAACGGCGGCACCACGTACAGCGACTACTGCCAGTTCGGACTCTACACGTATGGGACGTACTGGACGAAGTACATCCGCTTCCGCGTCGTGGACGCGAACACCTACGTGTCGAACGAGGTGACGAAGAGCTTCCGCTGCTGGTCGCCCAACTAGGGCGTGTCCGCCCACCAGGGCCAGCGCAGGAGGGAGGCGATGTGCACCATCGCCAGGGAGTTGGCGGCGCGCTGCTCGTCGCGCGTCACCAGCCGCCGCTGCGCGTGCCGTATTCACTTACGGGAGAGGTGAAGCTGAACGTGTCCCGGTAGAGTATCGTGCGCGTGCCCATCTACCTGTTGAGCGACGAGCACCCGGAGATCTTCCCTCCCCGGAGCGGGCCGACAAGAGCGGCGTGCTCGCGGTGGGGGACGACTTGAGGCCGGAGCGGCTGCTGACCCCCGAGACGGTGACGGTGGCGACCTACTTCATGCGGCCGCTGCGTCGCTTCCTCGCCGCGCGGGGCGTGGACGCCTCGCGGGTGTTGCCGGCCGGGCTGCCGGAGGCGGAGGGCCGCATCGAGCTGGAGGCCGCCGCCGGAGTCTGGCGCGCCGCCGCCGCCGCAGTGGAGGACCCGCTCGTGGGCCTGCGGGTGGCGCGCGAGCTGGTGCCCGGAGACTTTGGAGCGCTCGAGTACGCCGTGCGCTCCAGCCCCACCCTGCGCGCCGCCTTCGAGCGCGTCAGCCGCTACCACGGGCTGCTCAATGACCGGAGCCGGGTGATGCTGAGCGAGTCCTCCGGCGAGGTGTGCATCCGCTACCTGCGCCCCGGCATCGAGGCGCGGATGCCGCCTCCGTATATCGAGTTCGTGCTCGGCAGCTGGATGAACATATGCCTGCAGCTCGGGGACACGCCGCGCATGCCCTCGCGGGTGCTGCTGCCCCATCCCGCGCCCACGGACACGTCGCTGCACCGCGCCGTCTTTGGCGAGGGCGTACGCTTCGGGAGCGAGGAGGCGGAGCTTTACTTCTCGGCCGGAGTGCTGGATGCGCCGCTCCCGCGAGGAGATGCCTCGCTCGCGAGCGTGCTGGACCGGCATGTCGAGCAACTGTTGCTCCAGGCGCGGGCCACGCGTCCCTGGTCCACGCGGGTGGGCGAGGACGTGGCGCGGCAGCTCGCGGATGGCACACCCCGGCTGGGGCAGGTGGCGGCGCGGCTGGGCGTGTCACCGCGCGCACTGCGGCGCCGGCTGGAAAAAGAAGGAACGACCTTCGCGCGCGTCGTGGACGAGCTGCGCCGGGGGCTGGCGCTGGAGCTGACCCGGAACCCCGGGGTGTCGCTGGGGGAAGTGGCCTTCCTGCTCGGTTTCTCGGAGCCCAGCGCCTTCCACCGGGCCTTCCGGCGCTGGACGGGCCGGACGCCGCGCGGAGGCTGAGGCGGTCAGCGCGGTCACCCGGGTGGTCAGCGCGGTCACCGCGCGCCGGCGGCGTCCCGGGCATGACAGGGGCCATCGAAAGGAGCTTCGATGGCAAGACATTCCCTGCTCGTAGCGTTCGCACGCGCTGACGGTTGGCGCCGGGCACGGGGGGACGTGGCGCTCGTCGCGGTGGCGACCCTCGCCGACGTGGGCGTGTCTTCTGGAACGTCGAGTCCAGCCGCGGGCTCGTCGCGCGGCGGCGAAGCGCGGTCAGGGCCAGCCGCATGGATGTCCAGGGGCGGTTGAACTCTCTCTGAAAGGAGGAACTCACGGTTTTTTCTGCATGGTTTTTCCCCTCGTCTGCTCATTCAAACCGAGCCGGCCAGTCCGGCCCAATGACTGTCACCCAACGTCACACACCAATCCCATGAACCGTACCTTCCTTGCCGCAACGCTCGCGCTGTTCCCCCTGATGTTTGCCTGCCAGCCGGAAATCGATGCCCAGAATCCGGAGGCGGCCAGCGCGCTGGAGCAGAGGAGCGGCACCCCCGTCGACACCCACGGCGACGCGCTGACCGGGACGCCCTTCGTCACCCTGGAGGCGGTCGAAACCGCGCGGTATGAAGACACCTATTATGTCCACGTGGAAACGGCCTACTACGCCACCTTCTGGGCCGACCGCGCGCGCAGCATTCCCGTCAACCTGAGCTCCGCCATCCAGCTGAACTATCAATCCACGTACTACAACTACAAGTACAACCAGGTGGTGCGGAGCAACCTCAGCACCACCCTGCAGGCTGGCGGTCACAGCTATTACATCGGGAGCGGCATCTATGAGTGCATCTACGATGCGAATGGCAACATCGATCACCGCTGCGATGATACCTATCTGACCCTCAGGACGGGCGTCGGCTACGACGGGAGCTGGTAATCGCTGACGAAGCAAGCAGTTGGCCGCACATGGCCATGCGCGGCGAGGCGGTCAATCCAATGACTGCCTCGTCCCGCGTGTGAAGCGAGCCTTGGGCTGACGCTCCAGCACCAACTGACCGGCATTGCCTCGAGTTCCACGCCGCTCCGGCCAACGACGCCGGAGGGGCACCCTGAGGGCACATGCTCCTCCAGCTCGAGCTCCTCAAACGTCAGATGTATGGCCGAGCCAACTTCGACCTGGTGCGTCGACGAGTGCTGATTACCGTCTGAACCTACAGTCCACACAAAGTGCGGGAGAGCCACGAAACTGGGCCAAGCTCAACCCGCGGGCATGGCTTGCTCCGGGACTCGCCAGGAGTTGGCGGGCACGCGTCCCGCCTTCAGAGGGAGCAGGGCAAAGCGGGGGATTCGCGGGTATTCGGCCCGGGTCTCGATGCCCCGCAGCTGGGCCAACCGCAAAAAGGCCAGCCCCTTCATGAAGATGAACGCTTCCGACTGGTACTGCTCATCTTCCACGCTTTTCGTCAGGCGAGCCTGCTGGCACTGTGCCACGCGGTGTTCGAGGAGTGCATCGAAGGCCTGGGTGAAGTCAGGCTCCGCGCGAGCCGCAAGTGCGCTGCATACATCGAGGAAGGGGTCGCCGCCATTCGCTACCACCCGGGTCCACCGCTTCAAGATGGAGAATGGGTCCGCGGCGGCCGTTGCGTCCTGGCTTTGCAGCAGGAGTGCCCGCATACAGGCGTAGAGGAGGAAGTCTTCCTCGTATTCCACGCCATCCAAGGGGTGCTCCGGCATGCCGCGTGCCGTAGTCAGGGCAAGGCGGATGTCTCCTGCAACGAGTGCATTGACCGGCCCCTGGGTCATGCTGGGGCAGAGGTGGATGGGCTCTATCCCGTGCCTCTCGAAGGCGAGTTGCTGGAGGTGCCGCTGCAGCAGCGCGGCTTTGCAAAGGAAGCCGGCGAATCTGTCCGACTGTCCCTCCAGCAGCAGCTCGCAGCTGGCCAGCCTGCGGTAGCGCCAGGCCGCGTCGAAGTAGGCATACCCGATGGACTCCTCGGGGGCCCGGGACTCGATCCTCGCGAGGGCATCGCGCAGGGCAAAAGCGGTGTTGCTGCGGAGTGCTTCCAGTGAAGTCGACCGGGCGAGGCCCATGGTCCGTCTCCCGTTGCGTGGCGGTGACTACAGAAGCATGCAGTCCTCACCCATCTCGATGTAGCGAATCCCCTGGAGGCCGTGGGGCTCCAGGGCGGCGCGCAGGTCATCACGAACGATGAGGACGGAGGGCATCTGCTTGAGGCGGAACAAGCGGGCCTCGGGGGAGATGCGCTTCGGGTCGAGTGCCAACCGGTAGATGCCCGAGAAGAATCCTGGCGCCATGGCCGATTCGTCGGCATCCGTCGCGGCGCGGTCGACACAGTCCTCCTTGGCGAGGACATTGGCGATGAAGAAGCTCCCGGGCGCGGCGCGGCCCTTGTGGTTGATGATGGAGACCGGATGGAAGTCCACCGGGGTGCCGGCTTCGCGCTCCAGTATGGCCCGCAGGGCCGCCGACACGACCCAATAGTTGAGCGTGTTCCGGACGTTGTCCGGCAGCTTCATCCCGGGAACCTCCGAACTCATGTGCAGCTGCGCGTCCACCGGATACCGGTTGGTGGCTCGCTCGCCATCCACGAGCATCCAACCGATGACTCCCAGGTCCGTAGACTCCCGGTCCAGCACGCAAAAGGTGTCATCCTCGGAGGGAGCCAGGACATGATACGAGTGCATGAAGGATATCTCCGGAGCGTTGGGCAGGGCGCTGATGAGGCCAGAAGTGGTGGGGCTTTCAAAGACCCCTCGGGTTGAAGAGCCGGAGCGCGCGATTGACGTGGAGCCCCCGCTCCCGAGCCCTGGACAACAGCAACATCTTTCTCAACCGCACGGCGAAGGTCTCGATGTCTTTCGTGAGCCCCATGATGTTCTCCTCAGTGAGCTCAGGATGATCCTTTCGCTCGGGATCCTCGGCACGCGTGATGTTCCTTCTCTTGGCGCGCAGGGACGTCTCGATCTGGATGTCGTAATCACCGTGGCTGCCGCGGTGCACGGGTAGCCCCAGGACCGAGGCGAAGTCCAGGCGATAGGGGAGAAGAATGATGTTGAGTCCTCGGTTGACGTTGTACTTCGCCACCAGCAGGAGCTCGAGTTCCTCGACCGTGGGAAAGACCTTGGCAATGACGTTGATGGGGATGACGTGGTGCGCGACGTTGGGCCAGGGCTTCTTGTGGTGAACGAAGTTGTCCCCCATGCCCATGTGCCATGCCTGCGCGTTCAGACGCGGGTCTCCACCCTCGCATGGAGGCGCGTTGCCTTCGAAAGCAGCATCCAGGCGGGCCTTGTTCTCTCCGGAGGTGAAATCGAGGTTGTAGTACGCGCTCTCGCTTGCCTCCTGATACTTCCGGCCGTTGTAACGGTGGGAGTGGCCCTTCAAACCCTTGGCGTCATCCTTGCCATACACGAAGCAGCGGATGAGGCACCCGTTGGACTCATCCTCCTGGTGAAGCTTGTGCTCCCGGGTCTTCTCAAGATGCTCCTTGGTACTCATATGAGAGCTCCCGCGCCGCGTTCGTTCTTCTCGGAAGACCATCCTCTCGTGAGGAAGAATGCACCCCGGTCCTGACCATCCGAGGCCAGCCAGACGAGGATATGGGAGCTGCGGGCGTAGCTCCGAACGAACGCACGCACACCCATGCACGTCGCCACCGGGCCGGTGGCCGCACCAAGTTCTCCGAAGCTCTCCGCAGGAGACCACGATTTGAAGTCTGCGGGCAGCTCGGCGGCCTTCAGGCGGACGAGGGCATTTCCCACGTCATTGGCGCGGTGGCTGCTTCCATTCAGGTTCGTGATGACCAGCGGGATTTCCGGTGGAGGGGTTCCCAGTCGTTCGTAAGCGGAAGCGGCAGCCTGGAAGAGTCCGGCTCCCAGCGTGGGATGGCCGGAGAATCGCGAATGTTCCTCGCGGGCAATCGCCGCGGCCCCGATTCGTGCTTCGACGCGGGCGCCTCGTGCGCGGGCAGTGTCGAACCGCTCGATGGCGATGAAGGCGGCGGCCTCACCTGGAAAGAAGCCGTCTGGATTGGCTCCATGTTGGATCAGCCCGAGTTGGTGAATCATCCCTAGCGTATCGCCCGACACGTAGGAGTCGATTCCTCCCAGCACGCAGCGTTCCACCATCCGGGCGTTCAGCAGGCGCTCGCAATGGAGCAGGGCCTTCACGAAAGCCGCGGGCCCGCCGAACGACAAGGAGCAGGCCCTTGGCTGGGCGCTGATACCGTGCAGTGATAGCAATCGGTCCATCAACCGCCGAGCGAAGTGTTCCTGGTGGCTGGCTTGCCTTGCCCGTTCCCTGTCCCGGGCCTGTGCTCCGGTGCCTCCAAACGAGACGGAAGGCTCATATCGCTTGGACCAAGCATCCTCGTAGGTGTCATCCGGGAGGTGCAGCAGGAACTGCGTCCGGTCGAAGTCAGTGGGGGAGAGAGCTCCATAGTGCAGGAGATCCGCAAAGGCCGCGTCCGCCAGCCGGAGGAAGCGCCCGAGTCCCGCGAAGCCCTCGGTGAGCCCCTGGATGGCATGTCCCTGAAGTGGGACCGCATTCACCTCTGCATCATCCATGGCGTCAACATCGAGATCCGACCAACGGTTGATGCCTGCTCGTGCCGCAGCGCAAGACGGTATCACCCCATGGCCGAGGGAGGAGATCATGCCCAGAGCCGTGACGACCATGTCCCCAGCGGCAGGTTGCTGCGCGAGGCGGCTTCTCATCTTGCTTCCTCGGGGAACGAACCCAGGAAACGACCGGGCAAAGGCGCGATGCTCAGTAGTGCTTCTTGCAAATGCGGCACTCGGGGTCCTGCTTCTGTTTGCCCGAGGCGACGACGGGGCCCTGCATCAACGGTGTGGGAGGCGTATTCTTGTCGTTGTGGAGCATCGGGTCCAACGCCCTGGCCACTCCTTTGCCCTCGAACTTCACGTTGAAGGAGACGTTGACGAATTCGGCTTTTCCTCGGGTCTTGCCCGAAGCGACTCCTCCTCCCGCTGTGCCGGCCTCATCGCCCGTGCTGGTGCTGAAGTTCGAGTCCTTCAAGCAGACAGGATTGCCCTGGACGGAGACCTTCTTGCTACCCTGGGCGGTGTCGGCCGAGCGCGCGATGTTTGGGTATGGAACGGGAACAGGGCCACCAGGGCTGGGGGTCTTGCAAATGTCTGGAAAAGCAACCGTGACACCCTGGCTGTCCTTGGTGACGACCGACATCTTGTTGACCCCCACGGTGTTCGCCATTGCACCCTCCCAGCGGATAGATGCCTCAGGTTTCTGAGTATACCTCAAGAGCTGCGAGCCCTTCACCCCAGTGACCTGGAAGCCCACGCCCTTGCGGCCTGCCGCTCGGCGGGGCCGTTTGGGCCGACGTGTGCCCCAAGGGGAGGTACGGCCTCTGCTCCGGTCCGGCGCACAGCCCGCGCGTCACCCCCCAGCGGTCCTTTTCAACTCCTTTGCACCAGCCCGCTCCCTCAAACAGGGCCCCATTCCGCCTTCTATGAAGCGGCGCCCCGAGTCAGGCACCTGCATTTGTCCGTTCACATCGTCTTGCGGCGACACGTCGCCCTGGCTTCTGTTGGCGCAGTTGCGCCGCGCGCAGCACCTGCCGCGGAGGGTAGGCCCTCACGCTGTACCAGCGCACGACCCAGTGCGCTGTAGCTGGCGCACGTGCGCACCAGCGCCTTACGCACGGCCAACTGCGCGCGCGCAGGTGCCGACGCTCGTCCGAGGTGCAGTACGCGGGCTTGTGCGCGCCCAGCTTGTACGCCTTGGCCAGCGTGCGGGAGTCTCTCGTGTCCGTCTTCACCCGCCGGCTGCGCGGTGGCGTACATGGGCGAGAAGTTGAGGCCGGCCACCACCACCTCGTGCCCCAGCCGCTTCAGATGGGCTCTACCCATCGTTCAGCACAGTCCGGGGCTTCCACGCGCTGACTTGAGTTCCGGCAGTTGTTCAGCGAAGGCTGGTCGGAGCATCTCAGTTGCTCTCGGGCAGACGGTATCCGAAGGTAACAAGAGACAGGTGTTGAAGATGGTACGCGATCCACTTGTATGCCAGATCAGTCGCAGGCGTGTTTCCGGAGAGATGCACACGGGTGTCCGTGTAGATATGTCGGAACCATGGTACGGCGGCAGGGGACCTCTCGCTGAGTGCGGCCACGCTCTTCTCGATGTCCTCGCGCGAGCGTAGGGAGCGAGCGAGATCGGAATCCGAGGATGTGGCGGTCACGACCACTTCGGTCTTCGCACCTAGGGGAAGCGGGCTGACGTAGTAATGAAGTGAGGGTTTGTCCTCTTGATCCCACTCTATGATGCCTGTGAGTCGAATTGGGAGTGCGCATGCCCAGTCCAGGGTCGGGCCGAGCCTGGGCATCCAGGTGGTGACCGCTTCCTCGTAGATATCTAGCGCCGCTGGGTAGACCTCCTGGACAAAGCGCAACTGTGCCTCGCGGCTGTACAAGCCCCAGCCCCACCTGCTCCGAGGGCTTTCGGCGCGATCAGGGACGGCCCATGGGCGGTGCAGACGGCCATCAGGCCCTACGCCCCTGCCCGCCTCAAGGTCGGATGCGAACTCTCGGAGGTCCTTCGGCTGGACGCTTGGATGAGCGCTCCACCACCGGCCGCCAAGGGTCACGTACTCTGTATCCGTGGAACCGGCCAGAAGAGTGAGAACCTGGCGCACCTTAGTCAGGGCTACGTCAGCGGAGATAGGAGGGTGTAGCAGGTTGCGATGCTGGTCCATCAATAGGCGGGCGATCGCCCAACGTCGCTCCGCACGGTTCGGTGACGTGTCCCGGAGTGGGAGAGCTTTGGATGAAAGGACGTGCTCGAATTCCTCTCTGAGCCAGCGCAGCGACACCTTCCAGGGCCAGGCGGACTCGGTTGAATCAACCCGCTGCGAGCGCTTCCACAGCGCTCCCTCGGGAATGGGGGACTGCCACTGGCGTGGCAGTTCTCCTCCGCTCACGAGCGTTGGCGACGCCTCTGGGGGCCAAGCGACCGTAATGACCCGTGCCCCCTCACATCGGGCGGCAATCGTCACCAGCCTACCTTCCGCTCCCACGAGCCGGGTGCGCTCACTGAGCGGTTTGACCGCCTCAATCCATACGGCAAGTGCAGTGCGTAGCCGCCGCGCACATTCAGCGCCGTCCGGCAGGTCGGGTGCGTCTTTGTCTCCGGCAGGGGAGAAGTGTTCAGAGAGAGCCTTCTCGACGACCCAGGAGGCTGCACCCGGATAGCGCCCAGCAAGATCGATGAGCAGGGCCGATGTCCGTTCCCAACTGCCGGAGCCCACCGCGATGACCACGGCGTCGCGCCAGCGGTCGAATGACGCCAATGAGGCCCATGCTGTGTCCGGCTTCACAACGCCGGTCAGGAGCGCCTGTGCACCGAAGTACTGCTCGATGACGGGCAACGTGAAGGAAAGCGTGCGCCCTCGTCTCACGACAAGGGCAGTGGTGAGCAGTGGTTGGATGTCGGGTTCCGCCCCGAATTCCCCCTGAGGGATGGTTCCCCCGGATGACAGGGTCAGTGCGGCAAGTCGCTGCAACGCCGTGTGAGCGTCGGTCTTCAACTGCTCGGTGCGTTCCAACGCTCCCTGGACGAGCGCCTCCAGGAACCCAGCGGTTGAGCGCGGAATGGGTTTGTCCTCGGTGTTGCGCAGAGATGCGGCCACGAGTGCGAAGAGAGGACGCCGAGCTGTCTCCCACACAGAGGCAGGCCAGCGAGCCCAGCCAGGAGTGCCCGCGACGCGCCTGACGAGAGCCTCCACCTCCTTCATCTCCAGAAGGCGCATGTGCACGCGCTCTGGAAGGTTGATTATGTCCAAGGGACGCGCTGTGAGGAGGCAACGCGTATGTGGCCATTGGCGTACGAGGACCCGAGCCTGCTCGATGAATTGCCTGGCGGCGGTCATTCCAGCCTCATCGATTCCATCAAGCACGATGCGCGCCCCCACTCGGGTGGGGTTCTCCTGGCCGGTCGCAGCGGCGAGAACGGCCTCCTTGAGTGGGCCCTGAACGTAACGGGCGGTGAGGTACACGGGGACAGGAGCCGTGACATCCGCCAGGGCTCGTTCCAAGTCTTCTTGATGGAGGCGCTCGCCTGCTGTCGATTTGCCGGAGCCGAAATCTCCTTCCAGGACGACGAGGCCTGTCTCGGGAAGAGACGCACGCAAGTGCTGAGGCAGGCCGAGGCTCACTTCCGCAGCGAACTCCTCGGCACGGGCTTCCCCTAGCCCTGCCGAAATCCAGCGGGTGATCAGCCGTGCTCGTGACTCCTGCCGCATCGCTTCCAGTCGCTGCTGACGCTCCTCTTGGGCCTGGAGAGGTCGCGCGGAAGCCGGAAGTGGATCGCAGAAGACCCGTTCCCACTCAGGGCCGAAGAATCGGCGCACCAACGTGTGCTGGGCGCGAAGGAACTCCGACAGATGGTTCTGGTCCCATAGCTCCAACGTGAGGTCCTGATGGGCTTTCTTGAGTGCGTGCAGTTCTTCGAGCACCTCCGTTCGTTCGACACCGCACGCGACGGCTACCGCCAGCCAGTGACTCCTGAAAGGCCGTTTCCCCTCAGTGAACTTGTTGATGGCGGCGCGGAGAGCTCCTTTGTCGAAGGTCTCGACGTCCTTGCCTTGGCACGTCCGCACTTCACCGTCAGGCATGTAGCCGTAGAGGTCGATTCCGTGCTGAGCTTGGCCCTTGACTCCATAGAGGTGAACGTCCCGCCAGCGGAACACCTCGCGCACAATGGCGACGAGGAGCCTCTCGAAATCCTCCCATGCCAGCTGCCGCAGGGGCAGTCTGGCGGCACGGGGTTCAGCTGGCGGCGGGGGCAGCTGAGTGGGCGAAGCTGGAGTTGCCCCCGTCAAATCGGACAGCTCAGGGTTGAGAGTTAGCAGTACGGAACTCGCGGGGTGACTTCATCTTGAGGCCTCGGTGCGGGTGACAGCGGTTGTAGTCGTCGAACCAGGCGGGCAACTGCGCCAGGACATGGGCTGCCGAGGGCAGCTCGTTGACGGAGACGTAGTCGCGCTTGAAGGTCTTCACGAAGGCCTCGGCCATGCCGTTGCTCTGGGGAGAGTACGAGGGCGTGGTGCACACCCGCAGGCCGAGGCTGCTGCCGAAGTCGCGGGTGTCCTTGGCGGTGTAGACGGGGCCGTTGTCCGACAGCCACTCCACCGGGTGGGGCGCCTGGGCGGTACCCGGGCCGAAGCGGGCCTCGAGCGTCTCGGCCATCAGGTCCTGGATGGTGAGCGCAGTGGGAGGCTGGGCCGAGGCTGGAGTTGCCCCCGTCAAATCGGACAGCTCAGGGTTGAGAGTTAGCAGTACGGAACTCGCGGGGTGACTTCATCTTGAGGCCTCGGTGCGGGTGACAGCGGTTGTAGTCGTCGAACCAGGCGGGCAA